>JBHORD010000044.1:0-6912 GCA_042408355.1 Anaerolineales bacterium | reverse complement strand
TGTTCAAGCTCAGAACGACGCTTCTCTTCCTCGATCTCATACAGCCGCGCCCGCAGGATGCTCATGGCGCGCAATTTATTCTGCAACTGCGAGCGTTCATCCTGACAGGTCACCACCATGCCGGTCGGTTTGTGATACAGGCGAACCGCGGTCGAGTTCTTTTGCACGTTCTGTCCGCCCGCGCCGGACGAACGATAGACTTCGATCTCAATATCCGATTCGGGAATATCAATTTCGACCTCATCCACCTCTGCCAGCACCGCCACGGTTGCCGTTGAGGTATGAATGCGTCCCGACGATTCCGTGATCGGCACGCGCTGAACGCGATGCACGCCCGATTCGTATTTCAATTTCGAATACGCGCCCTTGCCGCGGATTTCAAAAATCACTTCTTTGTAACCGCCCACGCCGATGGCGTTTTCCGAAAGAATCTCCGATTTCCATTTATGATTTTCGGCGTAACGCGTGTACATGCGGAACAAGTCTGCGGCAAAGATGGCGGCTTCATCGCCGCCCGCCCCGGCGCGGATTTCCATGATGACATTCTTCTCGTCGCGCGGATCCTTCGGCACCAGCAGGCTTTTGATTTCCTTTTCCAATTTCTCGATTTTTGGACTCAGATCTGCGAGATCGGCTTCAGCCAGCGCGTGAAGTTCCGCGTCGCTCTCGGATGCGAGAATGGCTCTGGCTTCCTCGAGGCTTTTCAGCGCCTGACGGTATTCGCGCGCCCTGGCGACGATCGGCTCCAGCTCGACGCGTTCCTTGTTGATCTGCGCGGCGCGCTGATAGTCCGAACCGACTTCGAGTAATTCCTTGGCGAGTCGTTCGTAGCGTTCTTCAATTCCCTGTATTTTGTCAAGCATGGTTTCTCTTTTCACCACGAAGGACGCGAAGGGCGCGAAAAAAATCGTCAGCCCTGGCGTCCTAAGCGCTCAGCAATTTGAGCGTCGTGTTTAATCTCTGAGCGCCCGCAATTATACCAGAGCGATTTACGCCTCCTTTTGAATTCGATTCATCGGCAGGGCAATCGCATTTGGATTTTTATGGGTCAAAATCGCGAGGCGGTTTTTGCCGAAGCAATCCACGCTTCAACGGGAAAATCCTGCCTTCAGGAAATGGCTTCGCCCGCTGAGAGATGCCCGCTCGCCATGCCGCCTGTTTTGAGACGATTGTTTTTTTTCTAATGCGATTGCCTTGATTTGCCGGAACGTTAATCGGCAACGCAAAAGCGGGCCGATAAACCGCATGGTCTCAGCCGGCAGAATGGATCCGTCGAATCTACAACTTTATGAAAAGCGAAAAGATGAAAGAGAGAACGATGATCAGCGTCAATACCGTGAAGATGATTTGACTCGCGCTTGGGCGATTTGTCTTCCTCGTTTGTGACTTGCTTCTTGCCATTTACAACAAACCTTTCTGATGTTTCTGGAAGGCCGCGTTCATGACCTTCTCCAATTCTTCGATTGTAACCGGCTTCGAGACGTAACCGTCCGCGCCGAGTTCAAGCGCCTTGTCCACAGTGACATCTGCGGCTTCGGTGGAAAGCATGACGATGGGCAAATCCGCCCAATCGCCGCGCCGCCGCAAAAATTCAAGCAAATCCAAACCAGTAACCTCGGGCATATTGATATCGAGAATCAACAAGTCCGGCTGTTTGCCTGCGGCAAACGCCGCCGCCACCGAGCGCGCATTCAGGAAAGCGGTCGTCTCGCAGTTGAGCAGTTTCAGCATCAACCGGATGGCGCGAATCATTTCTTCGTCGTCGTCTACGATCCAAATTTGTTTCATGGTTTTATCAGTTCAACAAGTCCAACGGTTTTACAAGCCCGACACGTCAGGCATATTAACCGGTGGGACCTGTTGATTTGTTAAGCCTGTTAACTTTCATTCCAAATGCGCTTTGATGGATTGCGCCGCGCTTTCCGGCACAACAACTTTCAACTCCTCAACACTGGCCTCTCTAATCTTATCCACGGAGCCAAAATGTTTCAAGAGCGCCTTGCGCCGCGCCGCGCCGATGCCGGGAATCGAATCCAGCTGCGAGGCCATGCCCAGTTGGGCGCGTTTCTTGCGATGCGCAGTGATGCCATACCGATGTGCCTCATCCCGGATGCGCTGGATGAGATAAAGCGCCTGCGAATGACGCGGCAACATCAATGAGTCCGATTTATTCGGGAAGAAAATTTCCTCCTGTTGTTTTGCCAAGCCGACCACCGGCACTTTTCCCAACAAGTCAAATTTTTCAAGGACGCTGACGGCGCGTCCAAGTTGACCCTTGCCGCCGTCAATGATGATGAGATCGGGCAAAAACGAAAACGACTCGTCGGGCTTGGACCCGGGCTGGCCGGCCGTTTCCTGGCTTGCTTTCCACCTGCGGAAGCGGCGCGTTAACATCTCCTCCATCGAAGCGAAATCGTCCGGCGCGCCGACCACGCTTTCGATGTTGAATTTGCGGTACAAACGTTTTGCCGGCACGCCTCGTTCAAAGACGACCATCGCGCCGATAATGGCTGTGCCTTGCGTGTTTGAGACGTCATAACATTCGATGCGGTTGGGCGGCGCGGGCAATTGAAGTGCGGATTGAAGTTCCGCCAAAGCCTGTTCCTGCTTATGCGCATCCGCCTGCCACTGCGCCCGCAGCGCGGATAATGTCTCCGCGGCGTTCTCCGCCGCCATTTTGACCAGTTCATGCGGCTGGCCTTTTTTCGGGACAAAGAATTTCACTTTTTCGCCGCCGCGCCTCGACCGCATCCATTGGCTGATGATCTTTGCTTCCTCGATTTCGATTTCCTGCGGGAGCAGCACTTGTTCTGGAACAGCCGCGGCTTCAGCGTAAAACTGTTTTACAAATTCGGCCATCACTTCAGAATCGGCTGTGTCTTCCGTGCCTTCCAAAATGAAATATTCGCGCCCGATCAACTTTCCATTGCGGATGAAAAAGATTTGCACACAGGCTTCGCCGTCCGAACGCGCCATGGCGAGCACGTCCGAATCTTTGTAATCCGCTGCGAACACAACCTTTTGTCGTTCGATGATTGATTCAATCGCCTTAAGTTGGTCGCGCAACGCCGCGGCTTTTTCAAAGCGCATTTCATCCGCGGCTTTCTGCATTTCGTTTTGCAGACGCGTCACGATCTCTTCGCTGTGTCCGCCGAGGAAAGCCATCAGGTCGGAGATCATTTGGCGGTATCCGGCCTGGTTGATCGCGCCGATGCAGGGCGCGGCGCAAAGTTTGATGTCGTAGTAAAGACACGCCCGCTTGTCCTGCCCCGTAATCTCGCGGTCACAAGTCAAATAAGGAAAGATGCGGCGAAGCACATCCAGCGTTTGATAAACCGCCCACGCCGAGGTGTACGGTCCAAAATAGCGCGAGCCGTCTTCGGTCATTTGCCGCGTCACGGTGACTTTCGGAAACGGGTCGGCCCAATGAACTTTGATGTACGGATAACGCTTGTCATCCTTGAGGCGGACGTTGAACTTGGGCCGGTGCTTTTTGATGAGATTCATTTCGAGGATCAGCGCCTCGAGTTCCGAACCGACCAGAATCCATTCGATGTTGGCAATCTCGCGCACGAGGCGGCGCGTCTTTGCGTCGTGGCTGTTGTCGGCGTGAAAATATGAGCGGACGCGGTTACGTAAATTGACGGCTTTGCCAACATAGATCACATCGCCGGCGTTGTTTCGGTAAATATAACAACCGGGCTTGGTTGGGAGCGTATCGAGAATCGCCTTGAGATGTTCAGCAATTTCCATTGACCGCAATTTTACTCGCATCCGTTGGTGGAGATAGGTGTTTTGGGCTATTGAAATGAAGTTGCAAAAATGTTATAAGCAGGCAAAACCATTTTTCAGAGGAGACACTTATGAATCAAATGCAGGGTACGGGCGTGCCGCCGACGATGTCCAGCGGCCCAAAATCTTTTTTCCAAGTCTGGATAGACGCGCTGACCAAACCCAACGAAGCAACTTTCGCCGAAATGGCGGCGTCGCCGAATGCCAAAGCCACCACAGCCTATATATGGATTTTTATTGGACTTCTCGTTGAGTTGTTTTTCACTTCTCTTGTGCAAGGCGCATTTGTGCGCGAGGCCCTGCGGCAACAAGGACTGGGCGGCAATCTTCCTGCGGGCGGCGCCGGCTTTACGCTGATCACCGCAGTTTGCGGCGCTCCGATCCTCGCTGTCATCGGCACAATTTTCTTTGCCATAGGCGTGGCTGTTGTTCAATGGGTCGCCAAAATGTTCGGCGGACGCGGCACCTTTGATCAACTGGCTTACGCGTTTGCCGCCATCGGCGCCCCCTATGCGCTGGTTGCGTCGGTATTCGTTTTGCTTGGAGCGATCCCATTCGTCGGCCTATGCTTCCGCCTCGTGTTGGGACTGGCCGGGATTTATGTGTTTGTGCTGGAAGTAATGGCTGTAAAAGGGGTCAATCAATTTGGCTGGGGACCTGCATTTGGGTCGGTGGTTATTCCGGGCCTGGTTGTTGGATTACTGTGCTGCTGTCTTGTCTTTGGCCTGGCCGCCGCCCTCGGAACGGCTTTTGGCAATATCCTCAATACGATCAATCAAAGCCTGACGACTCCATAACGCTCACGCCCATCAAATCAGGACCTCCTGCCATGGCAGGAGGTCTTTTTGTCATTCCATTTCCTGACCCGCTTATATTTATTTCGACGGCGTGTTCGTTGGCGCAACCGCGGGAGTCACGGTGATGCCAAGCAGGCGCGCGATTTCCAATTCGTATTGATCGTGTTCCTTGCGGGCTTGAGCGATACCATCCGTGAGCGCCTGCTGATTGGCGCCGCCGACAAACGCGATCAGGGTGTTGATCACGGTATTCATGTGATTCAACTGGTAGGTTTTGAGGGCGGCAAGACAGGACGGAACGTTCAGGTCTTCCGATTCGCGGCGGATGCGCTGGAGGTTGGAAATCGAATCGGGCAATTGATCCCGTGAAAGGTTCGACGCAAGTTGAGAAGCGTCGTCGAATTCGCGTTGAAGATCGTTCACTTTTTTCACAGAGGCCGGCAAGTTCGCCGCCGCGCACGGATCGGGCGTTGCCGTCAGCGTTACAATGGCGGTCGAACTTGGGACGGCCTGCACATAATTGGAATTACAAGCGCCGAGCAGGATGGCCGGGATCAAAACGAGAAACAAACGCACAAATTTTTTCACAACATATTCCTTTTGCAAAATTGAGGGACGGTTTGCACCGTCCCTCAAGGTTCGAGTAAATTTTATGCGGGGTTTACTTCGTGACCAGGATGAATGTGCCGGGCTGATTCGTCGTGATTCGGAAATATCCATCCGCGGTCTTCTGGCCCGTCACTTCGATCCATTGGACGCCGTTCCAATATAAAACGCCGAGATTTGCATTCTGTTGATTGGAAGGGATCAGGAAATCAATCTGGATTTGTGAGCCGGAGGGCAGTGGATTGACCAAGCCGCCGTTATGGATCACATTCACAGTCAAACCTTTTAGGAACGATTGTCCATTGGGAAGTTTGCCGGGCAATCCCGAAACCTGCTCGGCTTCGAGCGTTCCCTGGAAATTGCAGAGATTGAAATAAGAAACACGGAAGCCGTCAACCGGGAAGTTATACACCGCCGGATTGGAACAGCCAATTGTGAACGCACCGCCGCCGGTAACGGGGATGAAGCCGCCGAATCCGGCACTGGCGCCGCCGGTCGTTCCACCAGAAGGTTTCGGAAGAACATTGATGGTCACATCTTTGGAGGCAGTGTTGTAATCGAGCGAATCGAACGGAGTAAAGTCAACGTGCAAAACCTGACCCGAACCGGCAACTGACATGATCGTGCCGGCGGAAGGCGTGTACACAAACAATCCGGCGACGGAGGCAGTGGCATTCAACTGCGTTGAACTCAATGCGGTGCCGACATAGATCGCGCCTGGATTGTTCCATGTGATGACCGGATCGGCTTTCTGGGCGACAACCATTTGTATCACATCAGGGGCGGCGTTGTAATTTGTATCGCCGCTTTGCGAGGCAGTCAAGAAACAAACGCCCGTGCCGCTTGTCATCGTAACTGTATTCCCGGAGATCGAGCACACGCCGGAAGGGGCGATCGTCACGGCTAAGCCGGAAGTCGAAGTTGGAGAAACTGTAAAACCGGTGTTGAACGTTGCGGGGCTGGCAGGAGCCGCAAAGTTGATGGTTTGATCGGCCTTCTGCGCGGCGACCTTTTCCGTGATTTGTGGAGCCGCGTTGAAATCGCCGTCCCCGACCTGATTATATTGAACCACACAAGTCCCAGTGCCAGTGAGCATCGTGAAGGTCGCGCCGGAGTTCGTGCATACCGTCGGGCTGCCACTGCTATAAGCAACGGATAAACCGGAGCTGGCCGTAGCCGCTACGGTAAATGTCGTGTTGTAGGTTGCATTGGATGGGGCGTTCGTTGTGACTGTGATCGTTTGATCCGCTTTGGCAATCGTCACAGTTTGTTGTGCCGAGCCGGCGTTGAAGTTCGACGTCGCGGCGGTGCCCGCTTCTACTACACAAGAGCCGGCGCCCGTTGAACTGAATGTAGCTCCACTTACAAATGCGCACGGTCCGCTGACGTAGCTATACGTCAAAGCGCCGTCCGAATTGGTGGTGGCATGGACGGTGAAATTACTGCCCAAATACGTCGGGCTCGGTGCAGGATCAAACGTGATCGTGGGGGTTGCAGGCGCAATCGTCACTGTTTGTTTCGCTGAGCCCGCGCTGAAGTTCAGCGACGCGGCGGCGTTCGCCTGCACTACGCAGGCGCCTCCGCCAGTGGAACTAAACTCACCAGTAGTGGCATCCACCAATGCGCACGGTCCGCTGACGTAACTATATGTCAAAGCGCCGTCCGAATTGGTGGTTGCATGGACGGTGAAATTACCGCCCAAATACGTCGGGCTCGG
>JBHORD010000128.1:0-2443 GCA_042408355.1 Anaerolineales bacterium | reverse complement strand
TACACGCTTCCGTTTTGAGTTTCTCACCTCGCCCGTTCAAATGATCGGCGAAAACGGCGCGCTGACTCATCTCGAAGTCGAAGATAATATTCTCGTTGCGAAAGACGGCGATTTGAAATCGCGCGGAACCGGCCGCAAACGGATGCTGGATGTTGACACGGTCATCTTCGCCATCGGCGACAAGGTGGATGCATCCATTGGCCTTCCCTCCGACTCAAATGAATTCATCAAAAACCCTTCGCCACGTTTCCCCGTTGACGGAATTTCATACGAGGCGTTTGATCCCGCCGCCAACGCGCCGATCCCGGATGTTTTCGTCGGCGGCTGGGCGCGGAAAGCCAGCGAGGGCCTCGTCGGTGTGGCGCGCAAGGACGGCACGAACGCGGCCAAAGCCGTCTGGCAATATCTGCAGACGCTTCAACCGATAAAGCCTAATCTTGAAGCAGTAAACGAAAAGATGAAAAGCCTCGGCAAACAAATCGTCACGAAAGAAGATATCCAAAAATTGGAAGCGGTTGAGGCGGCAGAAGCGCAAAAGCGCGGATTGGAAGAATTCAAATTCGCCACCAATGAGGAAATGCTTCAAGCCATCAGCGCGCCGATCACAGTTTAATTCCCGCCTGAATGACTGACATTCCACACCCCTCCTCTGCCGGCGGAGGATGGGCATGGGCGAAAGGCCGCGCGAAAGAAAGCGCGCAAGGCGAGATTTATCTCGCGCTTTCGGGCGGCATCAATGCCGCGCCACCGGGAAAACTGCGTAATATCAGTTAAATAAAATCCAAAGCCGCAAGGACCAAAGTTCTCCGCATGTCTTTGCGGCTTTGCGTTAAAATTCATATCCATGAAACTTTCCGATGCCGAATTCCGGGCAATGCAATCGTTTTGGCGTAGATGGGGACAAAAATATTTCGAACGTCCGCTTCAGATTTCGGATTGAAAGCGCTGGAAGCACATTTGCCATCGCTCAACCTGAGCGTACTCCATAAACAATGGACGCCGCTGTTAACGATGTTTCATTGTCAAAAAATCTGAACAGACCCATGCCAAAACGTGATTTGATCTTTCGCAAACCTATGATGAACGCCGCGGGATCATTGGGATTCGCTCCAGATTTGCGCGCTCCGATTCCGTGGGACGATTTCGGCGCGTTTGTATCCAACCCGCTCTCCCTCCGACCTCGAACGGCCGCGGCGGAACCGGCCTTGATTGAATTCCCCGGCGGATTCCTGCTCCACACAGGCTTGCCCAATCCGGGATTCGAGTCGGCCGCCCAAAAATATTCGCGCCGCTGGGCCGATTCGCCCCTGCCAACCATTGTTCATTTGATGGCTGATCGTCCCGAAGAAACAAAACAAATGGTACAGAAACTCGAAGGGGTGGAAAACGTCATGGCGGCTGAACTTGGCTTTGTCCCGCTTCTAACCAATGACATTATTTTGCTGACCCTGGAAATGTGCCTTGGGGAATTACCGCTGATCTTTTCTCTTCCTGCAGAACAAATCTTATCGCTCGGTTCGCGTCTAATGGACGCGGGCGCCAGCGCAATCAGCATTTCGCCGCCGCGCGGCGCGCTTCGCAACGGGAGAGAGGGAATAATTACCGGCCGTCTCTACGGCCCCGCTTTATTTCCTCAATCGCTGGAGGTCGTTCGCGCCGCTGTCAAAATTGGAATTCCCATCATCGCTGGGGGAGGCGTGTATTCCAAAGAAAACGCCGACGTGATGATCTCGGTCGGCGCATTGGCTGTACAAGTAGATGCGGCTCTGTGGCTACCCGCGAACAAAAAGAACCTCGTCGCATGACGAGGTTCTTTTTCGGGTTTTGCGATTACATCACTCTGACGCTGGCGGCCTGCAAACCCTTGGGGCCCTTCTCGATGGAGAATTCCACCTTCTGGCCTTCCTCGAGATTGCGAAAGCCGTCGCCTTCGATGGCCGAGAAGTGAACGAACACATCTTCACCGCCTTCGCGGGCGAGGAAACCATAGCCCTTGGCGCCGTTAAACCATTTGACTGTACCGACAACACGTTCTGACATTTTGCCTCCTTATGGCAAATAAAATTGAGTTTGATGTAGTACGTATTCATCGGTGGTCAAAAAAAACGGCCCAGAGCAGTTCCGCTTTGAGCCTCGCTACACTTCCAACGAAAACCTACTTGCATCCTACAAGGCGCAACTGTAACAGGGAAAATGAAATGTGTCAAGCGTGAATTTATTGAGGCGGATGGCTTTCTCAAAGCAATGTCCTTCATTCAAAATCGGAGATTTTCCCTTCCGTCCACATACTCTAAGCGTCCCCGCTTATGACCGCGCCGGCAATTATCCAGCGTCATGATGATAAACGCTGGGCCGAATGAACCCTGGACGACCGCTTATGTTCCTGATTTATAATCGCCGGAAAACCAAATCGTAAAGAGGCAAATATGGAACAAAAATTAGC
>JBHORD010000123.1:0-16542 GCA_042408355.1 Anaerolineales bacterium | reverse complement strand
CCTACCCCCTGCTCCTCCTGCTCGCGCAAATATTTTCGGAAGAGAAACTCTTCAATATCATCAAACAGCGCGAACGCTTCTTCTTCGTTGACTATAGGTTGCGGGTCAGATTTCTTAGTCATTTCATCATCCTCCGTTATTCGCCCCAGCAACAAAGAACATCCCGCCGAAAACAATAGCCGCGAACGCAATCATGTAACCCGACAAGCCGCCATCATGGACCAATTGCATGAGCGCCACACCAAACCACCCAGAAATATTGATCAATAGACCAAGATTTCGCGTGTATGGGTTGAAAACTTTCATCATGATGCCTTGTCTTTCTCTTTCAACATAGAGTTGTTTACCAAACCGGCTTTCAACGCCTCATTCCATTCCTTTTCTGCCCAGCGTTGCACAATACTGTAAACCGGTCCATTATCAAGAATTTTTGCCAAAATGACGATCTTACGCTTTGTTTGCCGCGGTACAGCAATCGGCCTAAATATATTCGGATGGTCCGTCATTTGTCTCTCCGTGCATTTAGTCTATTATTTATTGCCTTCAGTCAAATAGCATTATAGCCAGAATTATAAAATTGTCAATAGTCAATTTTATGTAGACCATAGTCATTTGCCGATAGGCTATGATTGCGTTACACATGTCAAATATAAATTTCAGTGATTGGTTGAGAGAAGAAATGAAAAAACGGGATTGGTCACAAGCTGACCTTTCCCGTATTAGCGGAATCTCGCCATCGCAAATTTCTCGCGTCCTGATGGGAGAACGCGGTTTCGGCGAAGAAACCTTGAAAAATATAGCAGAAGCTTTACAACTTCCTATCGAAATTGTTTATCGAGCCGCCGGATTATTGCCCGCCGAAAGCGAAGATGATATATTGGATAAGACCATTCTTTATCTCGCAAAGCCCTTGAGCCGGGAGCTAAAGGAAGAAATTGTGGAGTATATCAAAATGCAAAAGAAATTAGCGGAGGGAAAATCGAAATATGCCACTAGGAAAAATAAACATCGAACTGCGCCAACTGAAGGTAATTGATTCGAAAGCCAGGTGGAAAATATTCTGGCACATTCTTGGAATATGGGCCTGGAAGGTCATTCCAATTAGAATGTCTTTGATTATTACCTTTTTGGTATTTATATTTTTACCCCTCAATCCACCGCCGCCGCATGCACCGCTTATCACTATTCCGCTTATTTGGCTTGTATGTGTGCTGGCATCATTCGCAATATGGATAACATTCAAGACGCCGGACGGAGCAAAAGAACCGAAAGACAAAACAGATGCGCATTGGGTGGGTGTGAAAATCAAAAAAAAAACTAGGCTATGCGGCTAATCAAATTATATTGCTCACGTTATTGGCAATACCTGCCTGTACTCGATTGGTCTAAAACGCAAAGGAGAATGCCATGCCCGATTTCACAAAAATGAAATCAAATGACGAAAAATCGGATGACGTTGAACGCCAACTCAGATCCAACGAAGATGCCAATCTCAAAATTCAAGATTTATTGACATCCATCGAAGCTCATCTCCGTTCCATTCGCAGTTCGATGACTTTCATCGTGGTCATCGTCATATTGGGCATCATCGTTCAATCCTGCAACCTTATTCTCGGCTTCGGCAGATAATTGGGTGATAGAAAATATTGAAACTTCGCTTTGCGCGTTGGGCGGCAGTCTCCACCAAGGAACAAGCCGCCGACGATAAATTCTCCATCCCCACGCAACTCGAACGCACATTCGAATTGGGGAAATCCAAAGGCTGGGTCGAGACTGCCGGCCCCTTTGTTGTAGCCGGTCAATCGCGCACCAAATATCTGACGCTCGAATCGGCGGTCAGGGCCATTCCCGCCCTGCGCGACATGCTCGACGCCGCGCGCAATCACAAATTCGATGTCCTCGTGATGACCGAATTCGACCGTCTGCGCGAACTGCTCGATCCGGTCTTCCGCACGCTGGCCGCCTACCACGTACAACTCTACTCCATCGCTCAAGCCATCGAGCCGGTTTCTCCCGACGACTATGACCAATATTCCAGCGACTCTGTTGCCCTGACTATCGGCCTGTCAACCATCATCTCCCGCGCCGACATCAGCCGCATGCGCCGCAAATGGCGCGAGCAAATGCCAAAGCGCATCACCGAGCGCGGACTTCCCGCCACCGGCATCAGTTGGGGATACCGCAAACCGCGCGGTCAAGAAGAGAGCCGCAAAGCCATCCCCGAACAGAATCCCGAAATCACGCGGCACATCCTGAAAATGCGCGACATGCTCCTCGATGGTCAATCCATCCGTCAGATCATCGCCTATTTGAAGTCGAATAAAATCCCAGCGCCGCATGGCGGAGAATGGTATCCGCAGACCGTGCGCGACATTTTGCGGAATCCGTTTTACGCAGGCTGGGTGGTCTGGGGTAAGAGCCGAGTCTTTCTGGACCCATACGGGCGCAAACGCCGGAACCGCCGCCTGCCTGACAGCGAAATCATTTGCGCCCGCGGCAAACATAAACCATTGTGGGACGACGCTACACGCGATCTGCTGGTTGCCGAACTGCGCCGGCGCCGCAAAAGTTATCGCGGGCGCAAAAACAATCAGTTTACTGGACTGGTTAAATGTCAGTGCGGCGCGTCCATGTGGCGACAGGAAAACGGTCCGCGCGCTGATCGCTTCATCTGGCGCTGTTCCAAAGACAAAACCCATCCGCCCATTCTGCACTCGCGCCTTTTGCAGCTCGTCGGCGACGGACTCATCCCCGCTCTTGAACCACTACTCAAAAAACGCCGCGCCGTTCACCGAACCGAATTGCATTCATCCGACGACGATGCCGCGCGCGCTGAAATCGAAAAACAGCTTGAGCGTCTCGAAGAAGCCTATTTATCCGGCAAATTTGATCTCTCCCGCTACGGACTGCATAAGTCTCGTCTCGATGCACGCCTTGCCGAACTCGACGACAAACGAATACTGGCCGCTCACGCCCGCGCCGAGCGCGAGACCTGGCTTGCCAACATGCAATCCATCACCAGCCTGCACCATCTGCCTGAATGGCTGCGTGAAGAAGACCCGCAAAAGGTCAACCGCCGCCTGCATCTGCTTATCGAAAAAATCATCGTCACCGGGAATAAAATCAAAATCGTCTTCCGCCCATAAAAAAAAGACCCGCAGAGATGCGGGTCCCTTTTGAAACAGAACCATCTAAGTTCTGTCAAGCCCCTTGGCATGGACTTGACAGAACTTTCTATCATGCCAAGGCCCAAAAACCGCCGAGACGAACGTACTCGATAGTAATATGCGGCCTGTAAGATACCGTTGCGTGGTTTGTGCTAGCGTAGTTCTTTTGGTCTGCCAATTGGCCGTTCACAAAAAGAACAATGCCGTTATTGCCATACGTGCCGTCGTACAATTTTTGTAGCTCTGCGGCGTTCAACGTCATTGCCATTGCAACGTTGAGCGTGCAGGATGCTGGAACGGACATCGTGCCAATACTCACCGAATTATCGTAGTCCGTCCCGGCGCCGGACGCGCCGCCGGACGACCAGTTATTGCCAGTCGAGTAGACGTTCCACGTTGCCTGATTAGAAACCACGCTTTTCAAACAACGCTGTGCATACATTGTCCGTGCGTATGTCGTCCCAACATTTACGATTGGAGTAATATAAAACGTGGCAGAGAGAAACTTGACCCGTTTGGGAACGGTAGAGAAGTCGGGTTTAATCCACGCTCTATTGACATTCGTGCTTTGGCCGATAGCCAAAACGGTAGACGTATCGTAATTCGTGGTCGGCGCGCCGTCCGCGAAATACGTGTCGTTGAGAAGGGGAATATCAATCGTAGCCATACGTCACGCCTGATTCAACACTCCAACCAGCTCCCAAATGGTCGTGTACTGCAATAAGAGCATCAGCCGCTTACCTATCGTTGTAGCCAGCCCCGTGAGAGAAAACTCCGCCGTTCCCGCGAACGACGATCCGGGAGTGATGGTCCGGCTTGCGCCATTGTCGGTAATCCAAATCTGCATTACGTCGCCTTTGTTCGGCGTTCCTGTAACGGTGAATGACGTGATGTTTTGTGCCAAACCCGTGATCTCGAAAATGTCGCCGGCGTCCGTGTTGATGCTCGGCGTGGCGGACTGCGCGACGGATATTATACGTTTTTTTATCCGTTTTTTTGTCAGAGTTTGAGTTGCATTCAAACCCACAAGCTGTTCAGCAATATTGGCAGGGTCGTAGACCGACGTCTGCATGAAACCACTCGTTTGAACCTGTGACGGAGAAACCAGTATCCATGACGTTCCCAGCAAAGGCGCAAGGAAGGCGAATGACCCGGGTTCGACTGCGGCAAATGTCACGGTCGCGGAATCATCTTTTACGATCAGATTGTTCGACGCGCCCGAGTTATAGATCATAGTCACATGATTGCTGGAAGACAACGGAGCTAATTTGACAATCTGGTCGCCGCCGCTCGCCGTAAGAATTTGGAACGGGCAATCATTATCTGCTAATGCTCGCGTCGCGCTGATTGTCTCTATGTTTGCGAGTTCTGACCGCAACGATGCCGCGATTAGTTTGTTCACATCTTCCGCAGTGTGATCGTCATAGAGATCGGTCCGTAAAAAGGACGAAAGGTCAGTCATGATGATTACTCCGCAAATGCATAAATATCTAAATGCCCGCGCTCGAAAATCCCAACGTCGGCGCTTGCGCTGGTGTTGGCTCTGCCCTGCAATTTGCATGTGATCGTACCTGCCGGCACGCCCGTCTTATACCAGGTCAGGGCAAACGGTACATAATACGCTGAACTTGTGTGCGGAGCGCCGCTGTCTCCGCTTCCTGATGCGCCTATTACTCCCTGCACAAACGCGCGCCCGCCAGCCGCCCCCACCGCAAATACTCCTCGCGCAATCAAAATAATTGTGCATGTTGTTGTCGTAACGATGGTGTGACTCGCATTCGTAATATCCGTGTAGCTCGTTGATGAAATATGCTGATCGCTTGCGTTGTAATCCTTCTGCGCCTTTGCATGAATTCCGCCTAGGTTGGTCAGCGCCAGCCAAACAGGTATGCCGCCGCTGTCCATCACAAGCGCAGATAATACGCTTGGCTTTTTTAGCTCCGCCAACGTTGTCGCAGATGTCGAATATGCAATGCTCCCCGCTTGGGTGTAAACAAAAATAGCCGTGAAGTTATCGCGCGTGTGTGTGTTGTATTGCGCCGCAGTGTACGTCGCACCAGTCACAGCGGTGTAATCATTATCGAACGACATTTTTACCTGCCTTCAATTCCTCATGCCATTTGCGGATTGCCGCATCCTGTTGTTTTCGCAAATCCGCAACGGTTTCTCCCGGTCTCCATGAACGCACCAGCGGTAGCGTGCGAAGGCTCTTTCGCGTTGATATGTTCTGCGTTGCCGTCAAAGACTCTGGTGCTTCATCCACTTCCACTTCCACGTACAGCACAGCTTTCGCCATCCCAGCCCGCTCCAGATCGGTCAGCCCCGCCAGATCGTCAACTGGCCGCTCCAACAGTAATCGCTCGATCTCTTTTCGTTCCGCTTCGGGCGGGAAAATCACCGGGCGCGGTTTGCTGTCATTGGCGCGGTTGCCGCATCCAAAGCAGAAAAAGATCGGTTCGTCCGGGTCAACGAACGACGCGCTTCCGCATTCGCAGTCGGCAATCCATTGCCCCTTCCAAATGCGCGCATAAAGCGGCGCACCCGTTGGCTCTTTATCCAAATCTTTGATCGTCACCGCGATTCCCTGCCGGCGCTTATCCTGCTGGATTTTGCGGATGTAGCCGCGCGCGCTTCCGCCATAATGCTTCGCCGTGATGATATAGTCAACGCTTTTGAATTTACCAGCCATACACCGTCTCCGTGTCCCAAACCGAGCGTGTATCCCATTGCATATATTCGCCTGACGAGACATATGGTTCGAAATAAATCCGCGAAACGACGCGCTGACAGTTTGCAATTCCCGAATCAGACCGATGCTCGATGCGGCTCACACGGTATGATTGCCCGTTTAGTCCTAGCGCAGGCAGATCAGCCGTGACAATGTCGAAGAGATCGGCGGAAAATTGCAAGCTCGGACGATTTTCGATTTGTACGCCCGGCATTGGATGTCCTGCCGCAAAATATGGCCCCAGCACATTGGCGATATCCACTGCCGCATTTACATCCTGTTGCCAGGGCAGATCGAGCACCAATTCCCTCGGCATCTTGACCGTGGAAACATCGCTCGGATATGTAACATCCGCTGAATTTGGTTCGTAGATTGGAATCCCCTGCAATTCCAATTTGATATATACCGCTCCGCCGCCATTATAGGTGATCTCCACCAGTCCGGTTTGACCGAAATTGGTCACGGTCGCCGTGCATTCTGCGGTTTTATCTGTCCCTAAGAAATCCGATTGCGTATTCGCTTGAAAAACGCTGATGGATACATCTTTGGCGGGGACTGGCTGGTTGTTATATGTATAGTTTGCGAACACTTTCAATGTCGCGCCGCCGTTTACGATAGGACTACCAACCAGTTGATAGATCATTGTCGCTGCAACTTCCGTGCGTGGATGCACCTTCAAACGCATCACATTGCGCCGGATTGCGAATGGCTGTGGGTTATCAATGTCCTTCAACAAATACTCCTGCGGGTAATTCACCACAGACTCGCCGACGTTCGTCCGCTGGACGAATCGCGCCTGCCCATTGGCATCCACAAAGAAATAACCTAAAAAGGAATGAGCAATATCTTCGATTTCGCTCATGGCTTTTTTGTCGCCGGTCGCCCACCAATAGCGGATTGTTTCCGCAGAAGCATCCAATGATCGCCCCCACTTCGAAGGCCATTGAACCGCATCCAATATCATCCCAATGGCTTCGTCGGGAGAAATATGTTCCTGAACCGCCGCGCGCGCTGAATAATTTCGCAGATAGAATAACCCGTCACTGGCTTGGATCTGCACCTGCGCGTCCTGCGTGCCATATCCAATTGGCGTTATATCTGTGATCACACCGCGGAATAGCGCATATTTTCCGCCGCCCCACAAATCCCGCACGCGGATTCGAATTTCCTTCCCGCCATCAACGTTTGGATACAATGGACTGTTGGTATTCCAACCGTCGAAACGACCGTCATCATTGCGCAGTGTCAAAGTGACCGTGCCGTTTTCCACCGAGCCAAATCCTTCGCCCGCGGGCAACAGGAATTGCGAGCGGCCGCGCACGATCTCGATGCCGGTCAGGCGGTCGCATTCATTCTCATCGAAAAAACCGTCATCGTTCCAGTCTATAGATATATCCCACGCCAATGCCTGCCGCGGGTCGGATGATCCGTAGAGTTTCCCGTCTCCATATTTATTGAGACCGTAACGCCGGTCAGTCATTAGATCGCTCCTCGCGCTTTGGCGTCGCGCACGCCTTGGATGATGAACGGCAATAGAACGTTTTGTGCGTTTTGACGGTCCAAAATAGTCACGGGCGATGAAACCGTCAAATATACATTGACTGTTCCGCCGCCTAACAGACGATCTGCATTTGGAACAAACATCCCATCAGCCGGCGCAATGAACGCCTCCGGCTGCGCGCCTCGTCCAATCAAATACACACCTCCCGCAACACCCGGACCGCCGCTGTCCCTCGCCCCTCCCGAATAACTCTGCGCCGGACTGACATATGCATTCCCGCCGCGCGTTTGGCTGGCCTTATTCATTTGAGTGTCAATCCACGTGGATGAATCTACCACCGATTGAATCATTTTTATTGCTACATCCACTGTGTACCCCCTGGATGTCATCAAATTGAGAATGCCTTGAATATCCTCCAACCGCGCTTTGTGCTCGATGACCGCATTGGTCACTTTATCATAATCAATGACCATCTGTGCCGAAGCCCGGTCAATTATTCCCAGATTGACTCCGGCTTGCATGGCGATTTGAAATTCGGCGTCCGTCATTCCATCTGCCGCCATCTTTTGCACTAATAAATCGTAAATGATGCGATTGCTTGCCTGACGGTGCGCGTTGGCGTTATCGTTATATTGCGTCGCAAGATCGCTGTATTGTTTTCGCAAGTCCTGGACCTTCTCTGACATCGGGTCCCAGCCTTGTTTGATCAGTGCATCCGCCTGCGCTTGCACATCCGCCATTTTTGCAGTCAAATCGGATTGCGATTTTGCGTAATCCGCATTTGCCTGCGAGACATTTACGATCAAACCCAAGGCATCCTGCAACTGTTTCGAGCGCGCTTCGGCGGCTTTCTGCAATGCCTGTTCGTCCAACGCCGCATCAGCCGCGGCGTTGCCAGCCGCATCTATACCGCGCGCTGCCATCCATTCCGCTTCTGCCTGCTTCTCTGCCTCCTGCCACGCTCGTTTTTGTGCGTCAGACCATCGTCCCATCTGGTTGGTGTTGAGTTCGTAGCCATTGGTCAGCTTGAAAATCTCCTGTGTTCGCCGCCGGATATCCACCGTTGAGCCGGTGATCAAACCTAAAATGCCTTCGCCGACAGTGATTTTGATCGCCGTAATTTTGTCGTTGAGATCGTCCAGCATCATTTCATAGAGACGCGTTTCCTGTAGATTGCGCTGACTCAATACCAGCGATTCATCTACCGCATTATTCATCTCATGCAGTTTTGCAGAGCCTTTTTCCATCACCTGTACCCATTGCCCCCATTCCTTCCCGAAGCGCTCCTGCATGAACGCCGCTTTTTCCTGAGCGCTTCCCAGCGCCATATATTGGTCCGACATTTTGGCCAGACCGTCAATTGAATAATCGTATGTTTTTCCGCTTTTCTGAACGACTTTTTGCAGCGAATCATAGGAGATTTGTAGATTGTCCAACACCTGAATGAGCCGCGATGAACTCTCCGCGCTTAGTCCGGTCATGTCGGATGTTTTGCGCACCTGATCGGCATAGGAAACCAAAACGCCCACCGTCTCATTGAGCACTTTGTTGATGGAATAACCTGCCGCAACCAGCGAGCCAGCTACAGCGACAGTTTGCAGGATTGATGTTTTGAGTTGCACCAATCCCCTGACGGTCTCCTGATCCGCGCCGCCCTGCTTGCTCAATTTGATGACAATATCCAGAACGCTCTTTGCCATTATTTCTCTCTGGTGGGTCTAGCTCAAATACTTTCGATATGACGGATGTTTTCTCCGTATCTCAGCCAGCCGGTTCTCGAACGCTTGATAGCGTTCGCGCAATTCCGGCAGTTTCGCCAAACCGAGAAACACATCCTGCCACTCCTCGTCCAACTGGTTTACATCCCATGGCGCTATTACCACGCCACCGCATTGCGCATTGATTATGCGTGCCAGCTCCACGTCCTGCAATTTCTCATGAGATGTGCGATTTGTTTTTGCAGCATAATTCAAGGCATCCATCAGGCTTTTTTTTTGCTTTCGATGTGTTCTTTGCGCACCTTCCAAGTCTGCGCGATCATCCAACTCAAAAATGACGGGTCTTGCTCCTCATAGGTTCGCAGTTCGTCTATATCGAAATGCGTCTCTGCCGGTCCCTGGTTCCATATTTCCAGATACCATTTCAACAGCGCCGCATCGAGACGTTCCGATTGCTGGTCTTTTCGGATGCGCAGCGTCCGCAGAATCCGGTCTATCACGCCAGCCAGCGCCGATTCGGTCTGGGCATCGTTCGCCGCTGTTTGCGGAAGCAAAACGTCCTTCGCCGCTTCGACCTCTTTCGCTTGTAGCGCGGCAACCAGATTGTCGTAGTCGCGCAGCATTTGCAGCGGCGGGTTCACCCAAACGTATAAATTATTTCCCGCCAGTTCGGGCGCGTATCCGCTCATGTCCACCGTCGCAATGACTTTCGGAATATTGATCTTCATCTGCATCTCTTTTGTTCTCCCCTCTCCAAATTTGCTCTGAACTTGGGGAGGGGACGGGAGTGGGGTGAAACTAATAGCTATCTACATCCGTGGTTACATTCACTTGGAATTGTTTCTGTCCGGTCGGATCATAATAACTGCGCAAGACCGCATCCGTCAAATTGTCGCCCCGGTCTTCGCCGCCCAGCGGTGTGACTTCCTCCCACGTGCCGCCCAGGTCAATACTCAGATTGTGATTGGTGCCAGTCCCGATCTGGCCGCCATTGATTTCCAGACGAATGACCTGGAACGTATTCGCCAGATGCGCATCGAAGATCGCATCTGCGTCACTGCCGCCCTCCAGTGTCAACTTTGCCGTGACCTCCATCACGTCTTCGCCAAACCCGTCGAAATATTTATAGCCGGAGCCTGAAAACTTTGGATACAACCCGGTCAAGATTTCGATGTCCGCGCCGCGCAGGATGTTTTCTAATTCCGTATTGCCGACATTAGCCCACGCGTTATCTGCGTACAGCCGCGAAAGTTTGCCATTCATCGGCTCGATGCTCGGCAAAACCAACCCGCCTGTGAACGTGGTCGGAGTCAATTGCCGGCCAAAAAAGTCACGCTCGATATTCACCGGGCTGGCATCCATCCCCTGTGATACTTGCCAGCTGATGCGGATGCGCTCGTACATGCAGAATTCCGCCTCGAATGCCTGCGTATCGTCACCCAACTCAATCGTCATTGAATCCTGCGCGTTGGAAACGCCGAACGCCAGATTCGGCGTGAATGACCAGAGATAATCCCTCTGACCGGCAGTGACTTCGCTCGGAACCACTCCGCCTTTCAGTCCGCATCCGAACAATGCCGGCAGCATCTGGAAATACCCGTGCGGTGTGACTAGCGTATTGGTGTAAAGATACTGATAGATCTCTGAACGCATAGCGGGCGCGCGGATGCCGATGTTCTCGCTCGGATAGACCGGTTTGCGGTCTGTTTTGACTGACAATTTATCGCACAGCAAAATCGTATCCGCAGCGACGGCGGTCCCGCGCACAGTCTCCTTGCCGAATTGCACCTTTGAAAAATAACGGTTGCCCATATTGAAATCCTTTCTATTTACGCTTTGACTTCGTATGTTCCGCTGACGTGCTGCATCACATTCCATCGGACGACAACGCCTTGATGGTCCGGCTTATTGTCAGTGTTCAGATAGGTCATGAAACGCATTGCGCCTGAAACGTTTGGGATCGTAAAGTCCATCACCGTGCCGCCGAGTGTGATGTTCGCGGCGGCGGCGGCTAAAATTTTCGGATAACAGCGCATGATGACGGGAATGTTCGACGGTTTCACATCCTTGGTAATATGGAAATCTGTTTCACCTGACCAATAAAGTTTGAACGCTCCGCCGGTCGAATATTCCGGCTGGCAGTCGGTGATGTAGCTCACTGCGCATGGAATAGTCTCGATGTTGATCGCCGCTGGTAATTCATCCCTCTCGAAAACGACAAACGATTTGATATCGCGTCCGCCTACATTGATTGCAAAAATTTTGCACAACGCATCCAGCCATTTGTCTGCCCCATCATTGGTATATGTTGTCATTCCGTACCTCCCCCGCTTGGCGCAGACAATTCAGCCATAACCCGCATCGAAGCCTGATCGAATATTTCCTCGATTTGCGGCTGGGTGGCATCCCACGCATTTTGAACGAAGTGCATGCCGGGCATGGCAGGATGTTCCACAGCGGGGACGAAATGCGCATCCCCACTGCGCAGAAATTTCAAAAACGGATGATTGCTTTTTGCGGTAATTTCATAGGGCTTCTGGATGCCATATTCGAAAATATTGATTTGCCAGAAATCTGTTGTAAACCAGCCAGCCGCACCCTGAATATTCAATCCCTGCCCTGTGATTTTCCATTGCAGAGATTGCAATGCCAGCGCAAACGGCACACCCGCGCGGATGGTTGCATATAAAAGTTTTACTGACTCTGACATTGCATTGCGGTAATGGCGTTCCGCAATGGCAGGATACAACTTCAACATTTCGATCTGCCAATCCAAATCAACGGAGTCGATGGAGATTTTGTACGACATTATCAGCCTGCCGTCGGAATGGAGTACGCCGCCTTGATGCGCTCAAGGTCGGTGGTCGGAATGGCCGCTTGGTAAATAATCTGGCCCGTGTTTTGGTCGCCGATTTTTCCCTGGTATCCGCTTTGTGCGAATTTGAGCCAATTTCCCGCGATGATCCGGCACAATCCGTTGATATCATCGGGAACCATCTGGCGGCTTATGACTGATTGATCAGCATGGTCTGCGGCAGTCGTGCCATTGACGCCGCGCAAAACGTTGAATGTGCGATAGACATCCACGCTGGCATTTTCAGCGTGTACCACGCGGTTGGTGCGATTCCAGCCGCGTACAACATTGAGATCGTTGCCGGAAATATCGAGCACTTTCATTTGCTCGAAGCCACAGCGGACGACCTCGCCGATATGAACCAGTGAGCCATCATGCACGGAAATGATTTCAGATGCCGCGTCCAATGCGGCGGCCAATGTTGTAACCGCGTTCGACGGTGCGCCGGTGGATTGGATATATTCGCTCTCGTCGTCTATATTGATAACCATGCCCGGCGATACCAGCGCGCCGTTATCCACGCTCATTGTCAAATCAATTGCCTGCTGCCCGCCGTCGAGTTTTACGTTCAACAATTCAATTCGGTTATACAAACCATGCAGACCGGTGACGTACACCGTGTGGTGATTGTGATGATACTCATGATGCAAATCAATCCACGAATACGGTCCGTTCGGCCAGTGACGGCTGTCGGGGCCGAGCGAATAATCGTCAACAGTCAACACATCACTGCCAATGACAATTGAATCCACCGATAACAGTGGCTTGATATAAACAGACGAATGTCTCGGCTCATCGTGGCGGTGATAGGAATGTATCATCACCACCGGCAGAAATTGACCGATAGCTTTTTGCAGGAAGTCCGATGCGGATGCGATCTTATTGAGCAGATAGGCTTCCGTTTCCGACCCGTTTAAATGCAGATCGGATTCGAGCTCTGCCACGGAACAATAAGATTGAATAATGATCGGTTCAGTCATGGATACTCGTCAACTGGCGCTCACGTCCCTGCCGCGGGGAGGCGCCGCGGCAGGGCGGTGAACTCAGCCGGGGAAGGTCACGGACCGGCCGGATTCCTATTTCTTTTTCTTCGAATCAGACTCCGTGTCTGGTTTCGACGCGGACACAGTCGGCTCTTCAACAACATAGCGGGAAATTTCAATCCAGCCTTCGTCGAGCCAGGACTGCACCTTATCGGCAGGTACGTTCATCGTTGCCTCGCCGCGCTTCATAACAACAACTTCACGGGCGGTCATATCGGCTCCTAACCGAGCAACAGCGCAATGGCTTCGGGCTTGACAGCCTTGACGCCCCACGCCAAGCCGACTTCATAGGCGATTCGGCGGTATTGGCGATACATGGCAACCTGGAACGTTATGCCGGTCTCTGGATCGGAAACAGCCATCACATCATCGGCGTCATCGCCGCCCTCGGGCATTGCAGGCTGGCGCACCAGCAAATGAATTGCAGAACGACTGAATGCCATATTGCAGACATACGTGCCGATCACACTGACTGGATCGTTATCAGACCAGGCGAGCAGATTGCCCGGATTTGCCAGAACGATATCGCCGTCGCCATCGCCTGCAAAACCGGTCTTGACCACATACTTATTGGTATCTCGTCCGGTCTTGTTATTGACGATAATATCGCCAGCCAAAATGGTGCCTGTGCCGGTGTCCACATGGATGGTCTTTGATCCCGGTGTATAACCGGCGGCCAGATCAACTAAATAGCCGGACGCGGTGCCTTTGGTATGCGTTTTGACTTGCGCAGATTCACGCACAGCGAAACCATGCAAATCCTGCAAAACACCGCGCCGCAAAAGCGAATCGTTTCCGCTCTCGTTGACCTTGTAAAGCTCAACGAGACTCCGAAGAGCCGCGGCGGACGTGGTATCAATGACCAATTGCAGATCGTTCGTCGGCGCGCCGTTGTCCTTCAGGATTTTGAGCAATTGCGCGGTGAATGAAATTTTGTTTGTGCTGTCGAAGGGGGTGACGCCAGCCGTTCCATACGCGCGTGAAGCGCTCACATACAGCGCGGCCAAATCGGACTCGACTTCATTGATCAGCGTGCGCATCGCTTGTGCGAACTGATCACGAAGAATTTGGTTATAAAGACCGCCAAGGCTCTTCTGCTCTTCGCCCTCCCAGTAGAAACTGGTCGAGCGGGATTTGCTGATTGACATGGTGTCCGAGCCTTGTGTCTGAGCGCTCGGATCGGGACCCGTCGCGGCGGGAGTGATATTCCCGGCAGTCTGCACCGGCGTAACCGGCCAGCGAATAGTCTGGTCTTTCGCGGCTTGTTCTGCGCTGGCATCCAATGTGACAGCCGGAATGAAGCCGGTCAGTTCGCGCAGAACAATATCACGCGCGGCATAAATGGTCGGAATGAGATTGGTAAGCGTATTAGCCATTTCTAGCTCCTTTAATCTTCGACTTTCCCGCCAGCAGAAATAAACGCCGAACGGGCCGCATGATCCAGTGCATCAAATGCACTGCGATTCATCGTTTTATTTTTTATTTCGTCCTCGTTCGCTTCAGCGGCATGGACGAACAACTTGGCAACATTGCTCGGCGCGTTGGCTTTGACGAGTTTTTGATAGAGCGCCAATTTGTTGTCATAATCAGACTGCAACTCGTCCAGCGCGGATTGCATGTCGAGCGCCTGTTTCACCGCCTCCGGCGTTCCCTGGGCGAACAAATCATTGATCTCCGCGGCTTTTTGTTTGAGCGCTGCATCTGCCGCGTTGACCGCATCTAACGGTGATTTCAGATCGATCATGTTTTTTTACTCCTTTTTCAAAATTTGATTGACACGGTTACGCAGGCATTCCGCCATGCGTTCATCCTCCGCGGAGAGCAGTCTGCTGGATGGCTCGCTCTCTTGCGGTTGATTGACTGAATTCATGGCCTGCATCAAAGCAGGCGGGACGTGTGCATAATTTTTCAGACAATTGACAAACGCCACATTTTCGATTGGACGTTTTTGCCCGGCAGTGATTACCTCGTCGGCAAAGCCCAATTCAACAGCCTCGCGCGCGCTCATCCATGTCTCATCAGCCATCATGTGGTTGAGCTTGTCTTCACTCAATCCAGTGCGCTCGGCATAAATTGGCACAATGCCGTCCTTGATGGATTTCAATTCATCGCGCAAACTGGTCAGCGTTTCGATATCCAGCTGCGCCAGAAACACAACGACCGATGGATCATGAATCATCATGTACGCGCTGTCCATCATTTTTATGCGGCCGGCCGCCATCACAACCGCGACCGCCGCGCTGGCCGCTACGCCGTCAACGCGCGCCGTAACGGGTCCGGGATAATCCGTCAAAATGGAACGCATCATCGAAGCGGCAATCACATCGCCGCCCGGCGAGTTGACCTTCAACAGCACCGGACCGCCTTTGCCAATTGCATAAAGTTCGTCTTTGAATTTCTTTGGCGTGACTTCATCGCCGAACCATGAAAACTCGGAAATGACTCCATTGAGTTCAAGCTCGGTCAAGCCGCTATCACTTTCGGCGGAATTGATGAACTTCCAAAACGGATCGCCCGGCTGTGCATTGCCTTCAAAACAGCGAATCGGGTTATTGATTGGCATTGTTGTCTCCTGCATTTTTCTGAACAGAACTAATCGGCACAACATTGCTCATCATGAAATGCTGATCGCCCTCGGGATACGGATTGCCATCCTCCAACTCGATGGCTTCGTTCGGTGACATCTGACCGGTTTGTATCCTCGTTGCATACATCGCGGTACGCTCCTGCGGCAGCATCCGCAACAAAGATTCTCGTTTGAACTTGAAATAATTCGTTGTCTGCTCAGATCGAGATAACCAGCGGATGCGCGCCGCCTGTTCAAACGGAACCGCCAGCGGGTCAAGGGTGAGCGCTTTGAATTCTTCGAATTTTTGCTGGTTCGATTCATAGGCTTCTTTGCCTCGGTTGAGCATGTGACCAGCCATGCCAAACCAAAGCGCGATATCATCATCGGTCGCCGAAATGGATTCGAGCCATTGTGAATCTTTCAAATTTATCTCCACCGGCTTATATTCTTCGATGTTCTTGTCCAGAATGGCGAGACGGTAAACATTGTCCACGCCGCTCATGGACTGCTCGTAAGCCTGTCGGATTCTGTTGCGGATCAATTGACCTTGCTCGGTGCTGGTATCGGCGTTCACGCGCATGGTCGCGGCAGGCATAAATCCCTGCGCGTACAACAACGATTGCGCCTTGTTTGCCGAGAGTCTGCGTCCAAACGTTTCACGCGCGAACGTGATCACTCCCCTGCCCCAAAAACCTGTCTCGTCGGGATTGATCATCAGATGCAGTACCTCGACATTTGGAATATAGACCGGTTGGGTATCGCCGGGGAAATAATGCTCATACCAGAGATTGCCATCTACATCGAACAATGGGCGCGTCCTGTTGGTTGCCAGGATGAACAATTGTTGCGGCGAAACGGGCGGCTTCCAGATCAGCCCGTTGCCGTAAAACAATAACCATTCCCAAAACTGCTTGAATAAATGTGACGGATGCCATCCCCAAAGATTCGACTGAATTTGCGTC
>JBHORD010000115.1:0-27238 GCA_042408355.1 Anaerolineales bacterium | reverse complement strand
TGCGCTGGCTGTTGTGGCTGATGACGCTTTCTGAAAAACAGATCGAGTCGGTAAATAAGCGATTGCATTTCACTTCGGTTTTGTATGCCTCGCTTGTTTCCTCTTCAATGCTTCTTTCGTCTCTTCCTTCTTTTGCTGGCTTAAGGCCAAGCCAATGCGTCGAGCGGCTCGACGAAGTCCCTTCGCTGGCAATTTACGCGGTTTTCCTCGCCGCGCCGGATGGAAAGCCAAAAGAAAATTTGGAAAAATATTTAACCGAGTGGCGGCACGTCAGGCCGAAGACGACAGGCCATGATTTGAAAAAACTTGGCATTGAGCCGGGCCCTAAATACCAGGAGATTTTATGGACGCTCCGCGCTGCATGGTTGGACGGAGCGGTAACGAGCGAGAAAGAAGAGCAATTCTTATTAGAGAAAGTCTCTTCTGCGTTATAAATTATCGTAAGGATGAAACTTCATTATGTCTCTCGACCTCGAACCCTATCTCAACTTTGCAAAACAACTTGCGTATCGGGCTGGAAGAATCACCCTCAGCTATTACAACAAGGGGATTCAACATGATCTGAAGTCCGACGCCACACCCGTCACCGCCGCCGACCGCGCCTCCGAGCAGTTCATCCGCGGCGAAATCGAAAAGACGTATCCCGGTCACGCCATCGTCGGCGAGGAATTCGGCGAGACGGCGGGCAGTGGAAATCCCTTTCGCTGGATCGTGGACCCGGTTGACGGAACCAAATCTTTTATGAAAGCCGTACCGCTTTATTCCGTTTTGATCGCTCTTGAAATCGAAGGCGTGTCGCGCGTCGGCGTGGTCTGTTTCCCTGCATTGGATGAAATGCTTTATGCCGCCGATGGTCTCGGCGCGTGGTGGAACGGTAGACGCGCGCATGTTTCAGAAGTATCCAGGCTCAAAGAAGCAGTCTTCTGCTATACCAGCTGGTCGGGGTTTCGAACGAAAAAAAAGCTGAAGCTCTTTGAGCGTTTGCACGAGCAATGTTTTTATGGACGGGGTTGGAGCGATGCGTACGGCTATCTGCTTGTCGCAACCGGCCGCGCAGAAATGTTCTTCGACCCGGGAATCAAAATTTGGGATGTGGCTCCGTTCCCGCCGATCTTCCGCGAAGCGGGAGGCTATTTCGGTTCGTGGGACGGCAAAGAAGGTCACACTTTCGGGGAGGGATTGGCCATTAACGCCGCGCTCCGCTCCAAAGTCCTGAAGATGATCCGGGAGACTTGAGATTTTTCCCTTGTTGCTTTTCCGTCCGGCTTGCCCTATAATCTTTTCATGGCGGACATTTCGTCGGGCAAGTTGGATGTATCCATAAAATCGCAGGACAATCTACTCCCGTACCGTTTACGCGAGCGTTTTCTTTCGACGCCGGAGGTCGCGCTGTATCGAACGCTCGTGGAAATGTCGGAGGGGCGTTATGTCATCTGTCCGAAAGTCGCGCTCAATGATATTTTTCTGATCGTCCGCCCGAACGAAAATGTACACTACTTCAATAAAATTTTTCGCAAACACGTTGACTTTCTGCTGTGCCAGCCGCGAACGTTCAAACCGGAAATTGGCGTGGAGCTGGTCAAGCCGATTTCAAAGAATGAGACGCGCACCAGCGATCGGTTCATGGAGGATTTGTTTTTGACCGCCGGGTTGCCGCTCGTTCACGTTCCATCAGGCGAACATTATGAGATTGCGGATGTTGTCGCGCTCTTTCAGCTGGCGGTCGCCAAAGCAAAACAGGATTCGCGCGCAGCGCAGGCCTTGCACGATTCCGTGCCGGCCTGTCCAATCTGCGGCAAGATGATGGTGCTGCGAACGTATCGTTCCGGGCCTCAGGCGGGCCGGCTTTATTACGGATGCATTGATAGTCCGAAATGCCCCGGTATGGTTGCAATAAAAAGATGACCCGCTTTTGCCGGGTCATCTGATTTAAACATAATGCCTTCTTATTTCCGACGCGTATTTTATTCCGATGCGATCTTGATTGGCTTCCAGCCAATCCGCTAAATGCGTCTTGCCGCGCGGCGGTTCTTTGGATACAAGTAGATTCGCCGCCAATCCGTCCACTTCTTCCGGCGTGAGCAAAACGTCGCCGAGAAACAGACTCATGAATTGCGCGGCCCACAGCGCGGCCCGCGGCGGGACCGGGATCAGCGGCCGTTTCGCACCGATTTTCGCGCCGATCAAATTTACCATTTCCCTGAAAGTGAAAATGTCCGGCCCGACCGCGTCGCAGATATAGTTTTCCCTTTGATAGACGCCTTCAACCGCAAGCTCAGCCACATCTTCCACATAGACGGGCTGCAAGCGATAATTTCCATCGCCGGGCAGGGCAAAAAATGGAAAGCGTCGCAGCAGGAACGCAATGTTGTTGATCAAAATATCTTCACTGCCAGCCAAAACGGTTGGCCGCAAAATGGCATAGGACATTCCCGATTCGATCACCGTCTTTTCGTTCGCGGCTTTTCCCCAAAAATAGGGCAGGGGAGAATCGGCGGACGGATTCGTGATGCTGATGTGAACCATTCGTTTTACGCCTGCGGCTTTGGCGGCATTGACCAGTTTGCGCGTGTTTTCGACGGCGCGCGGTTGGGTGTTTTGTCCGCGGTCGAAGCGCACCCAATAGGTGTTGACAAAAACATCCGCGCCCTTCAGCGCTTTGATTAATCCGCTCTCGTCGTCGAAATTCAATGGAAACGTTTTGATTTTTCCGTTGAATGGATTTGGGCGGTGCGGGTGATTGGTCAGCGTGACGACTTCCTCGCCGCGCTCCAATAATCGCCTGGCGATATATTTTCCCGAATAAGAGAAGGCGCCCGTAACGGCAATCTTCATGATCGCCTCCTATTTCAAAACGGATAAGATTTTCTGAATGGTGGTCAATCCAAGACCGTCCAATCTGCTGACGGCGCGCGAGAGGCTGTCAATCGCGTCGAAGAAATCCTGCAAAGCCTGGACGCGCTGGATGAGGAATTTCCGTTCCGCTTCATCCATGGACCCTTTGGCGGCTGCCAGTTTATCGAGCGTTTCCTTCACCGATTGAAGGGCGCGGTCGAATTCACGGTTTTGGCGTTCGCCGATGATTGAACGAACGGCTTTGTAGAAATCTGTTTCGGCTTCGTAATAATCCTTGCGGTCGCCGAGTTTTGTCGAGCGGTGGACGAGTCCCATGCGCGCCAGGGCGCGCATATTCGTGCTGACCGCGCCTTTGGTCAGTCCGCTCCGGCTGACGAGCTCGTCGAGCGAAAGCGGGGCGGGGGAAAGGTACAGCACCGCGAACAACGCGCCGACGCCCTTTGGCAGTCCCCAGAAACGGCTGATGTGACTCAAGCCCTCGATAAAGTTTTGTTTGATCTGGTTGCTTTCTTTGGTCATTATTTTATTTTCAGAATGTTTAGTATTTACTAAACGAAATATATTCCAGGCGGACGAATCTGTCAAGGCGGAAAACGACCGCCCGTCCGGCGGCTTTCAAAACCCGGATTTTGTTTACGGATTTGGAAATAAGGCTTTGATTACATCCGCTCCGCTGAGATTGGAGGGGAGCTGTTTATATTTGCTGATGTAGACGCGCAGAATCTTTTGATCATCTTTGGATTTGAATGTGAATTCGACAAACCCGGGCAGTGAACCGGGAACAACTCCCGGCGTGAATGCGGCGAGCGCGCCCATCCCTTTTACAATCCATGCGCCAAGTTCGTTGTTGTCTGTTAGGTCTGTAACGTTAATGGTTACGTAAAAATCCGTTTCCTTCGCAAGAAAGTCAGCGCGACCATCGCTGTAAACACAATTCTCGCCATACGCTTGGGCGCGTCCGCCGGCATCCGGTTGAAGGATCTTCATGGCCCGGTCAACTTTTGCAGAGACGTCTGTCAGATTTTGATAAGCTTCAACATAACTGCATTGTCTCTGCGATGACGTTGTCGTTGGCGCAAGCGCGGTAATGGATGAAGATGGCGTTGCCGCGTTTTCGGTCGCAATCGGCAATGCGGTTCCTGATGGGTAATTGCAAGCCGTTAGCAAGAGCAGACAAAGAAAAACAATTCGTTTAGGCATCCTGCACCGATTTTACTCTATCCATCATACAGCGCGAGGACAATTGTCACTTGGCTGAAGGCGCGGTTCAGGATATAAGATAAATATGACATTATTTGATGCACCTAAAGGAACGTGGCTCGAAGTAAAAAAGCTCAAAAATGGAAAGCTTCAAAGCAAGCTTGCCGGCCACGGCTTATTTATCGGCGATCGTCTGCGCGTTCTGCGCGCGGCGCCGTTGGATGGCCCGTTTCTGATTGAAATCAACAACCGGCAGATCGCTCTCGGGCGCGGCATTGCGAGAGAGATTCTGGTGGAGATTATCGAATGAGATTTGCATTGATCGGCCAGCCAAACTGCGGAAAAAGCACATTGTTCAATCAGGTGGCCGGTTACAAAGCCGAAACGGGGAATTTCAGCGGTACGACAGTTACGTTTACAGAAAGCCGTGTGCGCGTGATGGGCGAAATAATCGAGGTGGTGGATTTGCCCGGCGCGTACAGTCTGGACGGCAACAATCCCGCCGAGCGGGAGGCCGGGCAGTACCTGAGATCGCAAAATGTGGATGTAATCATCAATGTGGCGGATGCGACTCAACTGGCCTCGGCGCTCGAACTGACCCTGGAACTGCTCTCGTTAAAAAAACCCTTGATCCTCGCCTTGAATATGATGGACGAAGCCGCGCGGCTCGGCCTCCATGTTGACGGTCCGCGCCTTCAGCAGGAATTGGGTGTCCCGGTCCTGCCGCTGGTTGCCAGCAAAGGGCGCGGCGTAAGAGGTTTGTTCGCAAGAGCATTGGAAATTGGAAGAAATGCAAATTGCAATGCCAGCAACTCTCCGGCCGCGAAAGAAGCCGACTTGAACGACGCCACAACGCGCCATGCTCTGGCGGCGGAGATTGCCCGGAAATATGTCGCGCAGGGCGAACGCCGCGTTTCGTGGCGCGACCGCCTGGATGATGTCCTTTTGCATCCGCTTTTGGGATATGCAATTCTGATTCTGGTGTTATTGGCGTTTTTCCAAATGGTTTACGGACTCGGAAAATTGATCGAGCCGCCGGTTTTGGCTTTGTTCGACCTGCTCACAAAATTTCTGTCGTCGTCCCTGCCTCAAAATACTTTAATCACGGAAATTGTGCTGGGCGTCATGCAGGGCATCGCGGCGGGCGTAGCCATTGTTTTGCCTTACCTTGCGCCTTTCCTCTTTGGGCTTGGAGTTCTCGAAGACGTTGGTTATTTACCGCGCATTGCATTTCTAATGGACGCTTTTATGCACCGCATCGGTTTGCATGGCAAAGCCATCGTGCCGTTTATCCTGGGATACGGGTGCAATGTACCCGCCGTCATGTCGACGCGTACGCTGGAGGAACCGCGTGATCGTTTTCTGGCCGCGGCGCTGGCGACGCTGGTTCCATGCGCGGCGCGGCTGGCTGTTGTATTTGGATTGGTCGCGTTCTATCTCGGTCCGTTTGCGGCGTTCGCGCTCTACATGTTCAACCTGTTTGTCATTGCATTGACCGGGCGCGCCCTTAACAAGCTGATGCCCGAAGATACGCCGGGATTGATTCTGGAAATGCCTCCCTATCGAGTGCCGACTTTGAAGAACGTAGCCGGCAAGGCATGGTTCCGCGTGCGCGAATTCATTGTCGAGGCCTGGCCGGTATTGATTGCGGGAAGCGGCGTATTGGCGGCATTGAATTATTTCCATGTCGCCTCCATCTTCAACTGGCTTGTCCGCCCGATTACATGGGTAATGGGTTTGCCCTTTGAAGTCGGCGTTCCGCTGATCTTTGGAATCCTGCGCAAGGAATTGTCGCTGGTGATGTTAAGTCAGGCGCTGGGCAGCGCGAACTTTTCTTCCGTGTTGACGACCTCGCAGATGGTCACGTACGCCACCTTCGTGATGTTTTATGTTCCATGTCTCGCCACGCTGACGGTTTTGCGCCGGGAGCTTGGAACGCGTGCCATGTTTATCATTTCGGCGTTGACGGTTGTGGTGGCGCTGGCCGCCTCATTGGTCGTAAGGGGCGTCATGATGATTCTATAAGCTTTGTTTCAATTGCCTGAAACATCCGGACTCGGAAGCCAGCCCGGAACCTTGCCGCCAAAATATTCCGTCAAATTTGAATTTTCGTCCACCCATTCCTGAAGCATATCGCCGTTCATTTGCTCGGACGAATACGGCAGATTGCCGCCGCTGATCACCGCCATCATGCCGGACGTCAAAATAATTTCGCCTTGATCGTTTTTCAACGAGCAGAGGCCTTCGAGGCACGACGCTTCCAGATTTGCAGAATCCGAATCGTACCTTACGCCAAGCGGACTTCCGTTACTCGACGCCGTGCCGATTTCTGTTTTTACCGCGATCTGTCCGCCGCGCGGCAAAACCCAAATCTTGCCTGCGTTCAGCGTGATGCGCAAATCGGATTGTCTGCCGCTCGGCAAAAGACTCTTTATGATCAGCGAAGAATTTTGTCCAATGTTGATTGCGGTGCCTTCGGGACGAATCGTCAAACGCGCCCGGCTTGAAGCATTGGTTTGAATTGACGCGCCGGCTGGAACGAGCATTCCTGACTGCGCGGAAACGAAATTCCCGTCGAGGGTTTCCCGCACAAAAACGGTTCCATGAATTTCGCTTATGAAAATTTGTTGCCGCGCAGACGCGGCGAATGTTGTCGGCGGAGGGGAAGGGGCATTGGGGCCGCGCCCGCTTTCCGTCGAGGAGGGAGGCGGGGTGTCTTCAGGTCCGCTTACGCACGTCCAGCCTTCGGTGCATAACAATTCACGCAGTGATTCGGGCGATTGAGCGGTCGGCTTGCCTGCGCATCCTCCTATCAAGAAAGCAACGATGATAAGCCATCCAAGCCTTGTCATCTTTTCTATTTCAACAAGTCCGCCGCCGCGGCCGCCATAAGCGCCGTCCCGCGCACCAACGCTTCTTCGTCGAAATCGAACTTCGGATGATGGTGACCGTAATCGAGATGACGCTCGTGATTGTTCGAGCCGACGAAAAAATAACAACCAGGAACTTTTTCCTGCATAAAGGCCATGTCCTCGGCGCCCATCGTCACATAAGAGGCGGTGTCGAGTTCAGCATCGGGCAGGATGTGTTGAGCGGTATTTTGCACTTTCGCGGCAATCTCGTCGTTGTTGATGACTGCCGGCGTCACGCGCTGAACTTTGGCTTCGACTTTGCATCCCATTGATTCGCCCACGCCGCGTACGATTTGTTCGAATCGTTCCAGGACCGTTTTGCGGACTTCGGGATCGAAGGTGCGAATCGTGCCTGTCAGCTCCGCCTCCTGCGGGATGACGTTGAAGGCGGTGCCCGAATGAATCGTTGTCACGCTGACGACCGCGGATTTCAACGGCGCGACGTTTCTCGACGTAATGCTTTGCAGTGCGGAAACGATTTGCGCGGCGGCGACAATCGGATCAATTGTCAAGTGAGGGGCCGCACCGTGGCCGCCTTTGCCCGTGAGTTTGACTTCGAATTGTTCTGCGCCTGCCATCACGGGACCTTTGCCAATTCCCACCCAGCCGACCGGCTTTTCATTCCATAAGTGCATGGAGAGCGTCTGTTCCACTTTTGGGTTTTCCAGCACCCCGTCGCGAATCATCATTTCGTTGCCGCCAACTTCCTCGCCATTGAAGCCCTCTTCGGACGGCTGGAAACAGAACTTGATGGTTCCCGCCAGTTCGTTGCGATGTTTTTGCAAAATTTTGGCAACGGTCAGGCCCATTGCAGTATGACCATCGTGGCCGCAGGCGTGCATCACGCCCTTGTTTTGCGATGCGTATTCCGCGGCCGTTTCCTCGACGATGGGCAGTGCGTCCATGTCGAAGCGGAGCAAAATGACGGGGCCGGGTCTCGCGCCTTCGAGCAGGCCCACCACGCCGGTTTTGCCGACGCCTTTGGTAACTTCGAGCCCGAGCGCTTCGAGTTCTTTGGCGACAATGCCTCCCGTGCGGACTTCGTGGAATCCGAGTTCGGGATGAATATGAAAATCGCGGCGCATGGATTGGGTGTAAGGAAACAGTTCCCGCGCTTCTTTCAAAAAATCAATCATGGTATTCTTTCCCTTTCAATTCGGTTTGGATGTGAGGGGGGTATGGTTTGTGGAAATGTGCGAACTTTGATTCCCGTGAGCGGGGAAAATTCTTGTGACCTTGTGCTGGCAGATTTGATCCCCGCTTGCTCTGGTGACATCGTCCACAGCGAGATGGCGGGGCGGCAGATCGCCGCTGAAGTCGGAGCCGTCATCGAGGATCAGGGTGACATGGTCATCGCTGTGGCCGGGCGTGGCGATGATTTTTCCTTCCAGCCCTGGTCCCGCCAAAAACTTTCGACTCTCCTAGCCGTATTTGACCACGCGGAATTTTTCTTCATAGCGCGGGTTCTCGTCGGTGCTGTCTTCGGTGTGACGCGATAACATGCGCTGTTTGAATTTTTCCACATCGCCGATCTGGGTTTTGTGCTGGAGCAAGGCTTCCATTTTGACCGGCCATGTGTCGGTGACGTCCAACACTGCGTTCGGCTGCATGGTCAGCGAACACCAGACTTCCTTCGGCATGTGAGGCGGGTAACCTTCGGCGATCAATTCGGGGAAATATTCTTTATTGCCGGCCGCCGGAAAAACCGCGTCCAGAACCACCTGGCCAGCGGCGCGATGATCGGGATGATTGATCCCGTAAGTTGCAAATAACGTCTGCGGGTCGCAGGTGACGAGGATGTCCGGCTTCATCTTGCGGATGATGCGGACCACTTCGCGGCGGAGTTCAAGGTCTGGGACCAGGTATCCGTCCGGACGATCCAGCCAATGAACCGCCTGCGCGCCGATGACCTTTGCCGCGTTGGCTTGTTCTTCATGCCGGATGGCGCACAATTGATCGGGCGTCATGCTGGACGGAGTGGAATCGTTGAAGCCCTTGTCGCCGCACGTCAAAAGGTAGTATTCGATCTTGTGTCCGGCGCGCGCCCAGCGCGCGAGCGCGCCTCCGCAAAAAAATTCGGGGTCATCAGGATGGGCAAGGACAACAAGAATGTTTTGGGAGACGTCCCAGTTATCGAGTTGGTCGGTGGTAGGCATTCGATTATTCGATTATTCGATTTGATTGTCGAATCGGATCACGATTTCTGGCTTTTTCCGCAGGTGCATCCGCCGCCTTCGTGGCGATCGCACGGCGCTTCGGATTTGCGGCGCAGGGCTTCGAGTTCGTCCCACGGCTGAAGTTCATCGCGGTCGAATGTGATCTGAATGTACTTGCCTTCTTCCGAATCAAGCTGAACGATGACTTTGTTGCTCATCGGAATCACGTCAACCACTTTGCCTTCGCCGCGCGGCGTGACCACGCGCTTGTTGCGTTTGGGCAGTTGCTTGCGCGCTTCCACGTATTGTTCGTACTCGTAAATCAAACAACAGCGCAGACGTCCACACATGCCGGTAATTTCTTCCGGCGTGAGGGAGATGCCCTGTTCTTTTGCCATTTTGATTGAGATGGGGCTGAAGTCGGTCAGAAACTTGGAACAACAACGGGTCTCGAGGCCGCAGGCGCCCATGCCGCCGAGGAGCTTCGCCACATCGCGCGAACCGATTTGCCGCATCTCGATGTGCGTGTTCGGATACAAGTCCTGCATATCCTTCTTCAGTGATTTGAGGTCCACTTTTTCTTCGGTCTCGGAACTGAACAGGAAAGCCAGCCGCGAGCCGTCAAAGTTGTATTCAGCCGCGATGATCTTGATGCCTTCGAGTCGAAGTTCTGCGGCGCGGGCGCGGCAGTTGATCATGGCTTCGGTTTGTTTGGCCTGCCAGGCTTGCTGGAGCAGAAGATCGCGCGGTGTGGCGCGCCGCTCAACGGGTTTCCATCCACCCTCCGGAGGGGGAGGCGGCTCCTGTAGAACGGTCACAACCTCGCCGAGATGTTTGCCGCGGGAGGTATCCACAATCACGCGTTCGCCCACATTCAGATCCGGGAGGGCGCTGGAATCAAAATGATAAATTTTACCGATCCGTGTAAATCGGACACCGATAATGGTTGGTTGCATGGCAAATATTATACCGTAAGCGAGAGCGGTGAACTGAAGTTCGGACATGAGTCCGGACAAAGTATCTTTCTGCGACAGATTACGCGGATTTTCATTGACCTGGTCAGTGAAAATCCGCGGCGAAACGACGCGCGACGGCGGCGATCTTTTGTTTCAAGCTCAAATCGGAGGAAAGAGAATGTGCTATCTGCTCGGCTATCGCTCTTCGATGATGCTCCTTATTTTCCGCTGCCGGCGAATGCCTCGGACCTTCGATTGAACGTATCCACAGCCTGACGCGCCAGTGTTGTGATGTTGCGGATGGCGGCGGGCAGGGCGGCGTCATCGCCCATGCTGGCTTCGACATTATCCAGTCCGTGGCCGATTTGATCCGCGAGGTCGAAGAACGCCAGATCAAAATTATAAAGTTGTTCCAATTCCTTCTCGTTGATTTTGACCGCGTCGAACAAACCGGAATAGCCGCGCGCCGCCGTGTTGATCTTGTCCATAAAGGTACGCATCTGCGTGACGGCCTTCTCCATTTCGCCGACCGATTCGAGCTTGCCCGTGCTGACCAGATCGGTCTGCAGAGCCGAGGCGCGCTTGATTAGTTCCTCGAAGCGGCGGGCAATCGTGTCGCGTACGAGTTTGTCTGCGTCGCGGCGATTCTGCCGCTCAACATATCCGCCAAAGCCGGGGATGTACGATGCCAATTTCTTGAACGGGTCCATCTGGCCGCTAACGTTTTGATACATGTCTGTCATTTGTGCCTCCTGGATCATATACGAGATGCAATTAATTTAGTCGCACGAACGGATTACATTATAGTCGGGGTTTCTGATTATAATTAAGAAAGCCATTGGTCCTATTTCGACGGCAGGCGTCAAGTGTTCGATTTTTATAATTTTATCGCCGGTTCTGAATTGCCTTTCCGGCACATCAGCCTTTATGGACGGGATGTTGATAACATGGATCGTTCAATGTTCGAACGCCCCACGAGTTAAGGCAAATTAAATTTCTCTCGCCAGGAGAGTAAAAATTTATGCTCGAGGCTGGCGGCCTGAGCATGGAGGTTACGATGAGTACAATGACTCAAGAAACCAGGATCGAATTGCTGTTGGGCGATAAGGCAGAATCTCTGCTTGGTTTCAGCGCGCCCAAAATCCCGAAAGAACGTTTGCACCTGCCCGGCCCCGATTTTGTGGATCGCGTCTTCGCGCAGTCCGACCGTAATAATCGCGTGCTGGAAAATCTGGCGCGGATATATCGAAGCGGCCGGCTTGGCGGGACGGGCTATCTTTCCATCTTGCCCGTTGATCAGGGCATCGAACATTCGGGCGGCGCGAGCTTTGCCAAAAATCCGGATTATTTCGACCCGGAGAATATCGTCAAACTCGCCATTGAAGGCGGATGCAACGCGGTGGCTTCGACGTTCGGTGTGCTGGGCATTGTCGCTCGCAAGTATGCACACAAAATCCCGTTCATCGTGAAGATCAATCATAATGAACTGCTGACGTACCCCAACAACTTCGAGCAGATTTTGTTCGGCACAGTCAAGCAGGCCTACGACATGGGTGCGGCGGCGGTCGGCGCGACGATTTATTTCGGCTCGGACGATTCCCATCGCGAGCTAATTGAAATCGCACAGGCATTTGCGCTCGCGCACGAACTTGGGATGGCAACCGTCCTGTGGTGCTATTTGCGCAACAAAGCTTTTAAGAAGGACAAGGATTATCACGTATCCGCCGATTTGACCGGACAGGCGAATCATCTTGGCGTGACGCTGGAAGCAGATATTATCAAACAAAAGATGGCTGAAAACAACGGCGGCTATATCGCCCTGAATGCTGACGGCGTTTCGTATGGCAAATATGACAAGCGCATTTACAGCGAATTGACCAGCGATCATCCGATTGATCTATGCCGCTATCAAGTGGCAAACTGCTACATGGGCCGCATCGGTCTCATCAACAGCGGCGGCGCGTCCGGCGAGAATGACTTTGCCGAAGCCGCGATGACGGCAGTAATCAACAAACGCGCCGGCGGCATGGGATTGATCTCGGGCCGCAAAGCTTTTCAGCGCCCGATGGCGGAAGGCGTAAAGTTGTTGAATATTATTCAAGATGTATATTTGGACAAAAGCATAACCGTGGCGTAAGAAACTCTGAAGTCTGAAAGGCAAAATAAAATGAGCGCCGCCTTTTGGCGGCGCTTCCGTTTCATGGACTGATGTTGTGCTACAGGAGAAGGCGCGGCGTCGGTCATTATGTGAAGCTGAAGGGCTTTTCCTGTGCGAAATCGGGCAGGCACTTCTCCTGGCTTTCAAGTTCCTGAACAAAAGCATTCTCAAGCCCCACATCGAGGGCGTAGTCAACGATCTCGTCGTATTCTGATTCCGTCAGCGTTCGATTGATTTCCGGATATTTGCCGGCTTTATACTGCGGCGAGTATTGCGACATGATGCTGACGAAAATATCCGGCGATAAATCTGCCAGGAATTTGAGACATCTTTTGCTGTTCTCAAGCCGAGCCGGTAACACAAGATGCCGCACTAAAAGTCCGCGCACAGCAATGCCGTTTTCGTCCAATTGCAAATGACCGACTTGATCCAGCATTTCTCTTAAAACATCCGGAATGATTTCCGCATAATCCGGAACCGCCGAATACCGTTTGCCGAGGGCGTTGTCCGCGTATTTGATGTCGGGAAGATAAATATCCACGAGGCCGCGGATTTGCCGGAGCGCGTCCACCGAATCGTATCCGTTTGTGTTGTAAACAACCGGAATAGTCAATCCCTTTTTCTTCGCCGCAATAATCGCATCCGCCATCTGAAAAATCATGTGCGAAGGCGAAACGAAATTGATGTTGTGCGCGCCTTTGGCTTGAAGCGTCAGCATTTCGTCTGCGAGTTCGTCAACGGATAAAACGCGAGTCGGGTAGCGTTGAAAATCCTGGCTGATCTGATGGTTCTGACAAAAAACACAGCGCAGATTGCATCCGGCGAAGAAAATAGTCCCTGAGCCTCTTGTGCCGGAAATGGGCGGCTCTTCCCCGAAGTGCAGGCCGATGTGAGCGACTCGAATCTCCGCGCCGATTTTGCAGACTGCGCGCTTGCCCGCGAGGCGATCCACTCCGCATTGGCGCGGACAATAAACGCAGTTGATCAGCTGGCTGGTAAAGGGTTCATTCATAGGATGTATTGTAGCCGTTTGCCTTTATAATTCAAGTGATCATCTGCTTTGTTTCTTAACCAAATCTTCACGGCGGAGACGGCGGCATGCCTCAAGCTGATCAGGGAATTGCCAATGATCGTTATATGCTCATCCCGCGTACGATGATTCTTTTGCGGCGCGGCGATTCGTATTTACTGCTCAAAGGTGCACCGACCAAGCGCCTGTGGGCGGGGAAATATAACGGCCTCGGCGGTCACGTGGAACGCGGCGAGGATATTTTGTCCGCGGCGAAGCGCGAACTGATGGAAGAGGCGGGACTCGCAGCGAATCTTTGGCTGTGCGGAACGGTTGTCGTCGACGCGGGAGCGATCGGTATTTGTTTGTATATTTTTAGCGGGGAAAGCCCGGAGGGCGAACCGAAACCGTCGAAAGAGGGAGCCGCCGAATGGGTCCGGTATGAAGCGGTGAAAGATTTACCGGTGGTGGAAGATTTGCCGATCCTGTTATCAAAAGTCCACAGCATGAAGCGCGGCGATCCGCCTTTCTCGGCGCGGTCGTTTTATGATAAAGAAGAAAAGCTGAAAGTCGAATTTGCGAAATAAGGCTTGTCTAATCGCTTACGGAACGTTGTAACTCTGAAGCTCTATCGTGTCGTTGACCGTATTGCCCATCACGCTGGCGTTATCAACCTCTTTCACCATGCCGACGTTTGGCGCGTACCAAACCGTAGAGTCCTCCGTCATCGTAACTGGAATATTCAGGCTCTGCATTGCCACCTGCATATTTAAGTTGGTTGTGACTTGTTCTTTCATGGCGTTGAATGTTCCGGCTGGGACGGTGACGCTTTCGTTTCCCAGCGCTTTCAATTGATAATTGACTGTGCCCTGCGCCTGCCCGCTGGAATTATTCATCGTGAGTTGGGTTGTAAAGTCCAGGCTGTATGACCACGCATCGCCAGCCGAAACTTTTGCCGGTATCGTTACGCCGCTCGATTTTGTGATCGTAAAGTCTGCCTGCATTCCGCTCGAGGTGCTCAGCATGGCAGTTCCGCCGCCCAGTTGGAGTTCGAGCAGTCCATCCGGTGTGCAATTCCATTTTGCGGTTTTGGTTAAAGTTCCGAATTGGTTTGTCACTGTGAAGCCATCCGAACTCACATCTGTGATGGTTTCGGTGTACGTGGTTGGGCCGGTCGGCAGGCCGGTCATGGAATAGGTGCGCGTTACTCCCTGTTTGACCGGGTAAAGTGGATTAGAGCACATTCCGCTCGACGAGGATTGGGCAGGCGCATTCGCGGCTGGCGTTCCCTGGCTTGAATTGGCGGTCGTGGGTGTGATGCTGTTGACCAGATTGCAAGCCAACAAGCTGGCGCAAATCAAAAAAACTAACGGCAAAGATTTCCTGTTCATTTTTACCTCGTAAAAAATTGTGGTGCGTCCGGCATGGAGAGCATCGTTGCGGCGGCCGCGAGCGACATGCTGTTAACGCCAAACGGGCAGTAAAATCGTGAATGTGCTTCCATGCCCGGGGCGGCTTTCCACTTCCAGTTTTCCATGATGCTGTTCGATGACCTGGCGCGTGATGGCAAGCCCGATGCCAAGCCCGCCAAACAAATCCTCGCCGCTTTTTTCGAGATGATAAAAACGGTCGAAGATTTTTGTCCGGTTTTCCGGGGCGATGCCGATGCCGTGATCTTCGACGGCGACAGCAAGTTGGTTGCCGCGCAGGCCAAATCGGATTTCCACGTCGCCGCCGCGCGGACTGAATTTGATGGCGTTATCCACCAGCGCGGTCAGGGCGCGTTCCAATGATTTTGCATCGCCCGCGGCTTTGGGCGCGTTTCGTTCATCCCTGACCTTGAGCCGGACGCGGTTTGCTTCGGCTTTTTTCGCGTACTTGTCCACAACCGCGCGCGCGATCCCGACCATGTCCACGGCCTGGAACTCGGGCAGGACAAGTTCGATCTCCTGCAAAAATAAAATGTCATTGACGAGCGAAACAATTTGTCCCACATTGCGCGTGACGGTGTCGAGCGCGGCGTTCAACTGTTCACCGCTCAATATTCCCTTTTGCAAAATTTGAAGATAACCGCTGGCGGCCATCAGCGGGGTGCGGAGTTCATGGGCAACGCTGGTTAAAAATTCGCGGCGCGCCAAATCCTGTTCCGCCAGCTTTTGATACGCCTCCGCCAATTCTCCGGCGCGCATCCGCAAGTCCTCGATTGCCAATTCGTCATTTTGACGCAGACGGTTGCTGATCTCTTTGACCATCGCCATGGCGATACTGCTGGAATGTTGCAAGACATGGTCGAAAGCCTCCTTTTCGAGTTCAAGCACGACCAACGGCGTTTTGGCGCTCACGGTTGCGGCGCGCGGCGCGTTGTGGATCAGCGCCATCTCGCCAAAGAAATCTCCCGCCTTCAATGTTTTGAGCAGACGCGCCTCGCTGTTGTTGACCACCTTGCTGACTTCCGCTTCGCCATCGAGAATCATGTAAAACGTATGCTCGATGTTGTTTTCGCGGCACAAGACCGCGCCGACCGGATAGGAATTGATTTTGCTGTTCGAGATCAACTCTTCGACTTCGGCAGGGCTGATGCCCGGAAATGCACGCGGGATGATTCGGCTGGGAGCGCGGGTATTCGTCATTTCGGCCTCAAGCAAAGGTCATTCTAACATTCGACGCCTAAAGCGGACTTCACCCATTTGGACTAATCAATTCACGCAAAAGCCTGGAGCGCAACGAGACTGCGCCTTTGAGTACGCCTCGCTACAACTTGTATCCGATCGTCCGCAGAAAATCTTTTCGCCAGGCAATGCCGTCCGCGTCTTCGATGCCTTTTGGCGCCAGGCCGTCAACCACTCCAAGAATGCCTCGGCCCTGTTCCGTTTCCGCCACCAGCACTTCGGTCGGGTTGGCTGTGGCGCAAAAAATGCGCGCCACTTCCGGCACGGCTTTGACCGCGTTCAGCACATTGATCGGGAAAAATCCGTCCGCCAGAAATAAAATGAAAGAATGCCCCGCGCCGATGGCCATCGCATTCTTTTTGGCCAGTTCGATCATGGCGTGATCCGTTCCCGTCCAGCGCACGAGACATTTTCCCGAGGCCTCGCAAAACGCCAGCCCGAATTTGATTCCGGGTACGGCGGTCACCAGCGCCTCGTGAATGTCTTCCACGGTCTTGATAAAGTGCGATTGCCCGAGAATAAAATTGATCGGCTCGGGCTTCTCGATTTTCACAACTTTGATTTCCATACGGCCGTCCTCCTTCGGATTGATTGTAGCAAGAAATGTCGTCTGTTGCCATGATTGTATAATTGCGAAGATGAGGGTGCGCCGCGTTGGCCGGCAAGCGGATGCTCGTTGATGTGCATGGGTGGAGTTTGTCTGCAGCGTCCGATTGTACGGCGCGCTTCCCGTCCGAATCAATCAAAGGAGTTTCTCTCGTGACTTTTCATCGTTTGCTTTCCGTAACGTTTCTGCTGATACCGCTTTTGATTTCCTGCGACGCGGCGCCCGCCGCGCCGGCTTCAACTGCGCCGTCCGCAACTGTCGTCCCATCTTCCACCGCAACGACTGCTCCCACTGTTGCTCCGACCCTCACGCCGACGCCTGTTCCGCTCGTTCCTGATTTTCAATACATTGCGATTGTGATTTTTGAGAATAAAGAATTCGGCACGGTGATTGGCAATCCGAAAATGCCGTATTTCAACCAACTGGCGCAGACGTATACCTTGCTTACGCAGGAATATGCTGTGACGCATCCGAGCCTGCCGAATTATCTCGCGCTGATCGGCGGCGACACTTTCGGAATCAATTTCGACTGTACGAGTTGCATCGTCAACGAACCGTCCCTGCCGGATCAAATCGAAGCCAGCGGCCGCACATGGAAAACCTATCAGGAAGACCTGCCGTCGCCGTGCTTTGCCGGAATCGAATCGGGAAATTACATGATCAAGCACAACCCGTTCATGTATTTCGAGCCGATCCGTTTGAATGCGGCGCGCTGTAATCGAAGCGTCGTGCCATTCACACAACTCTCCGCCGACATGTCGGCGGGCGCCCTGCCGAATTTTTTATTCATCACTCCGAACATGTGCAACGACGCGCACGACTGCGACGTATCCACCGCAGACGCGTGGCTTCAGGATTTTATGGCCCAGCTCAAATCTGCATTCGACGCGGCGGGCCGCCCTTATCTCATCATCCTTACGTGGGACGAGGGGCAGGGGAATCATTCTTGTTGCGGGCTTCCGAAATTGGCGGGCGGGCGCGTTGCCACGATCCTGATTTCTCCGCAGGCAAAAAGCGGCTTTCAAGACGATACACCCTACAGCCATTATTCGATTTTGAAAACGATTGAAACAGCCTGGAATTTGAAATTGCTCCGTCACGCCGGCGACGAGCAGACGACGCTGATCACCGCGCCCTGGAAATAATTGTTCGGGGCTGGCGCCGCCAAGCCCCTACGTTTTCCGTTGATAAAAAATCAACAACGTGCTTCCGTATCTTCTTTGCTCAAACTCTTCGAAATTTTTCAATTTCACCGATTGATATTCTTTCGGATCAATTTGAACGATTGCCCAGCCGTCATCGCTCAGCCAGTCCGGATTCTCGTCGAGCCGCGCCAAAGCTTTTGACCATAATTCCTGATATTGCGGCGGAGCAATATAAATGTAATGGAATTTTTTATCGGGAGGCGCGGCGAGCATTGCGAAAGCGTCGGCGCGTTTCGCTTCGGCGCGGGACGCAAGCCGGGTCGCCGTTAAATTTTCCTTGATCGTGTCTATCGGCGCGCGGTTTAAATCCGTGAAGCGGACGAATGCCGCGCCGCGGCTTAAGGCTTCGATTCCCACCGCGCCGGTCCCGCCGAACATGTCCCACCAAATCGAGTCAACGACATCCGCGCCTAAAATATTGAACAGCGCCTCTTTGACGCGGTCGGTGATCGGGCGCGTGGTATCGCCGGGAACAGATTTGAGCCGCCTGCCTTTGGCGCTGCCGGAGATGACGCGTAGACTCATTGATTAATGATTGACTGCATTCCGTGCAGTCTGGATATTTCCATGCGGCGCGATGATGGGAACAACGCATCCGGTGCTGAGGATCAATCTTCGTCCGCCGGTTTGCTGAACGGCGTCTTGCGCTTCGCGTTGAACATCCTCCGCATTTTTATAAACCAATGTGTCGCGGCTGAGGCCTCCGCATACGACGCCTTTGAATGTCTTTTGCGCTTCGCCTAACGATGGCGGCGTTTCGCGGTCATGCCAGTTGACGATATGAACCGGATAATCCTTTGCGATCTCGAAGTAAACATCTTCGCCGTGAAGATGCAGCATGTTGCACCACAGATTTTCCGCGGCGCCGAGAATTTGCAGATCCATGCCGCGGCTGAAGCGGATGAATTCATCTTCGCTCAAGACGCCCGCCTGCGCGTGCTGGATAGCGTAGAAGATTCCGTCTATGCCGGTGGAAAGAGCGGCTTCGACGAATCGCTGTGTGGTGATCGCGATGGTTTGTAAACCTTTCAACACGGCATCCGGATATTTTCGCAGATGAACTAAAAGCGTTTCGCCGCCCGCCAAATTTTTAGCCTGCGCCAGCGGATTGAAAATTGTTTGGAGCATTGGCGTGTCGGGGCCGAGGCCAGCGCGGATTTGACGGAGGCAGGCCAGTTGTCCCGCGAGATGCGGCGCAGTTGGATCCAATGCGGGCAAACTTTCCCAGTCGCGCGGATTCGTGATGATGTGTTTTGTGTAGCGCCGCGTCCCTTCGGCGCTTCCCTCCCAAACATCGTCCGCGCCCCAATCCTTCAGACAGAATGAAGACGATGGCGTGACTTTGACGAGGTCAAAATCATACGCGTGCTGAAACGCCAGTTGCGCGGCGGCCAGCGTGGAAGGAGTCTGATCGTCCACAGGAAAATGCCGCCATAAGGCGACCGGCGTTTGATCCGGCAGTTCACCGGAAAGGCAGGTTTGGATTCGTTCTCGATGATTCATCATGGTATTTTTTTAATGACGCAAAATGGAACTCCCACGCGGCCAACCGTCAAAATGACCGGCGCGTCGCGGAAGGTGCTGCGGTCTTCGTTGGTGCGGGAGTTGACAAGAATATAATCGCCGGAGTGGATTTGATTAAAGTTGGTGCGTTCATCCAAAACGTTGATGCCGCTGGCCGCGTACGGCGCGGCAACCTCCGCTTCGCGATGAACGTATAAAGTTGCCGGGCGCGGCGCAATTTGATTGAATTCTTTGACAGCCTGTTTATAGCAGGTGAGCCAATAATCGGTTTCGTAGGAGCGGAAGACGCCGCGCGTCCCGCCGACGAACGAATTGTAATAGGCGTATTCGTACGGATGCAGTTGAATGATCCCGTATATTCCCGGCGCAAGCATGAGCAGCGTCAGCGCCGCGTTGATCCATGTCTTGTTGATTTTCTCGAAGATGAAATCGAATGCGAAACCCGCGAAGATAAAGAGCGGCGGAAGCATAAAGAGGAAATGCCGCATTCCGTCGAAGTTCGGCGGGCGGCGCAAAAGATCATACACCAGCGGAATGGTAAACCATGCAAGGATCAGCGACGCCTGTGTCATTTTTGGGAAATCATTCTTTAACTTTAAATAAGCGGCGGCAAGGCCAAGAATGAACAAAGGCCAAACCGGTTCCGTGAGCGTAAAGACTAAATAGAAGGGCAAATAGCGAAGCGGGAGATCATAAGCGCGGAAGCTTTGACCTGCAAAGAGCACTTGCAAGCCGGTCGGATTATCCGACATGAACTGGAAAACCTGGATAAATCGAATCGGACTTTCCCAAAGATAGGGCCACGTGACGATCATTATCACGATGGAGAGCAGGACGTAAAGAAGCATCCACAGAATTGTTCGACGCGTGGGATGCCGTGTTAGAAAATAAATAACGACGAACAACCCGGCCATCGGTCCAAGCACACGGATACATGTCGCAATGCCGATGAAAAATGCGGGAAGCAGGATCAGCAGAAATGTTCTAAATGCGGAGCGATTTTCTGCTTCGGTTAATTGATCTACCATGCGGAAGCCGAGATAGACCGAGCCAGTGAGAAATACAAGGAAGGGCGAGTCCTTGGGGTTGATGAATGCGTGTCCCCACAAAAGCGGCTGAAATGTGAAAAGCGCAGACGCCGCAAACGCGGCCCATGGGCGCATGAAGCGTTCGCAAAGCTTGTAGAGAAAATAAACGCCAAGCAGAAATGTCAGGAAGTTGACCAAATGCCAGGCGTCATCCGTGTTGATGTGAAAATTTTCGATTAGATAGACTGGCTCGCGCGCCAGAAGCAAATAGGCGGGTCCGCGGTTTTTGTGATCGTCCGGGCTGGGGCCGTAGGAGTTGTTGAGATCAAAATGTCCGCTGAACCAGTTGGCGGGGTTATAAGCATAGCCGAGCGCGTCGGCGTATTTGTAGAAAAGCGGTTCGTCCCACGTGAAGCCGTAATCGCGGAAGATGAACAAGCCGGCAACAAGCGCGATACTCAGGAGAACAAAAATCGGTCTTTTCAAAAGGCCGCTTGCGAACTTCATTTTCTTTGACCGAGTCGGCGCGCCTGGCGTTCCTGCGCCTCCTGCATTTTGCGTTTCTCTTCCTCGGTCTCGGCCCGGAGCGGCGGGACGGAAGTCGGCTTGCCTTCGTCGTTGAGGGCAACATAAACCAAATAAGCCGTGTTGGTATGAGTCCGCTCTCCGGTAAGCGGATTCTCAGCCTGGACTTCCACCTGGACTTCCATTGAAGTGTGGCCGGCGTAGGTGACTTCGGCGTTCAGGATGACGAGGTCGCTGATTTTGATCGGCTGGCGGAAAACCATCGAGTCAATGGCGACGGTGACGACACGTCGCTGTGAATGGCGCATACAGGCCAACGCGCCAGCTTCGTCTACTAATTTCATGATCCAGCCGCCGTGAACGTTGCCAAGGTTGTTGGCGTGTTCCGGCTGCATGAGCTGTGCGATGGTGATATGCGATGCGTGAATGGGTTTTGCGGGAAGAGAGTCAGTCATGTGGAATGTTCGATATTCGATACTCGATATTGGATTTTCAGTTCGATGAACGAATTTCCAATATCGGCTTTTCTAATCCATATCTTCGCGGAGTTCGCCGAGGTCGAGCGGATGTAGACGCTCCGGTTCTTCGAGCAGAACGTCCAGGATGCTGGCGGTCAATTCGCTCATCATCGGGGCGAGCGGAATGGTCGCGGGCGGATAAATCTTTTTCGGAACGGGAGGCGGCTCCAGTCGAGGCTTGAGCGTGGAGGTGGCGCGCTTGCGGAGGATGCGCGGGTCGTTGGTCAGGTATCCGACGTAATATCCAAGCACGGAATACACTTCGCGCGTTGGCGTTACCCAGCCAATCCAATCCCCGTTGCGATTGAACAGATACGGATATTCTAGAAATGCGTCGGCGTCGCCTTTGGAGTTGTAGATCGGAATGATTGCCATAGTTGTCTCTGCCTTCAATCCACATCATTATACGTCCAATAGCGGTTGACGAAGAAATTCCAAAGCATGACAATTCCAACAGCAATGGCAAGGGTGAGATTTCTTGCCAGGAATTCGGGCGAAAAGGATTTCAAAAAGCGCGCCCCGGCGAAGAACGTTTGAAGCGGCGGTTCGGCGAAGTTCAGAATCGGTATGCGGATTGCGACGCCCACGACATTCACGACAAAGAACATTGCCAGCTGGTGATGCAACTGCCGCGAACGCGAATCCGGATAGGTCCAATAGCGGTTCCAGATAAAGTTGCTGATCACGGCGCAGGTAAATGAAATTGTGCCGGCAAAGACCAGCGGCATATTCAGAAAATGGGCGAGGGCGTTGGCCGTTCCAAAGTCAATGACCGCGCCGAAGGCGCCAACGACCATGAATTTCAAAAAACGCGTTCGTTCGGTCGGATTGGTGATGATTACAGTCATACGATTCCCAGTTTTTGCTTGAAATACGGAATGGTTCTGCGGAGTCCTTCCTCGAGACTCACTTTGGGTTCCCAGCCCAGAATGGCGCGGGCGCGCGATATATCGGGCTGGCGGCGTTGTGGGTCGCGGTCGCTGCGGGCATTTGGAATGAACGTAATTCCCGCTTTATTGCCTACAACTTTGTTGATCGTCTGCGCAAATTGGAACAGCGACATCTCAATGGGGTTTCCAATATTCACCGGCAGATGCTCGTCCGACATCAAGAGGCGGACTACGCCGTCAATCAAATCATCAACGTAACAGAATGACCGCGTCTGCTGACCATCGCCATAGACGGTCAACGGCTGACCCAGCAAAGCCTGTTTGAGCAGATTGGGAAGGGCGCGCCCATCTTCAAGGTCCATGCGCGGGCCGTACGTGTTGAAGATGCGGACGATGCGCGTGTCCACACCGTGCTGGCGGTGATAGGCCATGGTCAGCGCTTCGGCGAATCGTTTGGCTTCGTCGTAAACGGCGCGCGTGCCGATCGGGTCCACGTTGCCCGCATAACTTTCCGGCTGCGGATGAACAAGCGGGTCGCCATAAATTTCGCTGGTCGAAGCCAGAAGGAAGCGCGCCTTGTGCGCTTTTGCAACGCCCAGCGAATTGTGCGTTCCCAGCGCGCCAGCTTTCATGGTTTGAATGGGCAGATTGAAATAAGCAAGAGGCGATTTCGGATTCGGACTGGCGGGCGATGCGAAATGAAGCACTGCATCTATTTTCCCCGGCACAAAAATGTAATTTGAAACATCGTGTTTGTAGAATGTAAACCTTTCATTGCCTGCCAGATGAGCAATGTTTTCCGGACTGCCGGTGATGAAATTATCGAGCCCAATGACTTCATGTCCATTTGCCAGAAGGCGGTCTGTGAGATGCGAGCCGAGGAAACCGGCCGCGCCCGTAATAAGAATTCGCATGAATACCTCGTGTTGTTTGATACGTCATTGCGAAGGCGAAGCCCCAGGCGCTCTCCTTATTTATGAAGAGGCTGGTTGATCGGGAAGCCGCCTTCCGCGTAACGACGTGAAATCATTTCCAATCAATCGTCGTAATCAGTCCGTCGCCCGTAATTTGATATGCCTGACCATTGCCGCTATCCACAAGCCAGAGATTGCCCTGATAGACCAGCGCAAGAAACTCTCCGCTTTGACCCTGTATGGGCGCCGGCGCCCAAACTGGAGTCTGCGGCTCGACGCCGGCCGAGTCGGCAGATGGAAAGACCACGCGTCGGTTTGACCCGTCGCGGTCCATCACCACCACGCGGTAGCGGCTGGTCTGGCTTTGATCTGGAAAAATGGCTTGCAGGTACGCGACTTGATAAGCCTTTTCCTGTCCGTTCATCTGGACCGGTGAAGCCGAAGGGTAGGCAAACATTCCAACGTTTTGCGCCATGTCTACTGTGAAGTTGTTGACGAGTGAGGCGGCTTCGAGGTCGAAGTACGGCGACTCTTCCGGGGTTAATGGCGCGGGAGCCGAGGCGTGGTTGACAAAGTAAATTGTCTTGCCATCGCCGCCCCATGTGATTTGCGGAACCCATGCCCAATCGCTGTGCGTCTCGAGCGGAGTAATGTCCAACAGCGGTGCGAGATAACCGCCGTTTTGCGCTACAGTTCCAATTCCGTCGGGCCGCGCATAGGCAATGCGTCCGTCGGGCGAAACGGCAAACGATATGCCCCACCAACCGTAGACGCCGCCGTTGTTGGCGTCAATAATTTTTTGCGGCTGTCCGCCGATATTCACTTTATAAAGATCATTGTTCGCCTGCCAGCCCGGAGCCGTACTGCGCGGCTCGACGGTCGAATAAAATACCGTTGTCGGTGCAATGGGCGACCAAGCGGCAAAGTGTACCACGTTTGCGGCGTTCAACCAGATGGGGTTTGGCGTGGATGATTTTGTGCTGACTGCCCACAACGTGTTGATTTGCTGGTCTGCCGGCTTCTTGGATTTGCGCGTGAACAATAAATAATCGCCGTTTGGCGAAAGCGCAAAGATTCTTCCGTCCAGATCGCCGGTGTTGACAAGCAGTGTTCGATTCGCGGTAGATGTGTCCATGATCCACGCGTTGCCGCCGGCGAGATATGCGATCTTCCCCGGGATGGGAAGCGGCGCGAACGAGGCTTGCGATCCGACCATCATGATTTCGGGGACGGGATTCTGCAGGATGACTGTTTTTACAACTGTCTTGCTGGTTTCGACTCCATCCTCAAGTACGCGCTGGTACGTGATTTCTTCTTGACCGTTGACGCCAGCCTGCACGAGTCGTTGTTGCCCCTCCGGCAGGGACTCGTTGCGTATCACTTGTTGCTCGAAAGGAATGGTCTGCGTTTCGGTGGTGAATTCTTCCTTGACGCGCGTCAGTTTAATCGAATCGCCGTTGTTCAGCACTGTGTAAAACGGCGGATCGGATTTATCCAAATCTCCCGGCGTGATTCCGGCTTGCTGTAAAGCCTGCAGCACCGTGCTTCCAGACGCAATGTTGTATTGTTGTGTCTTTCCATCCGCGGTGATTGTGACGGAAATTTGCGTCTGACCCGCCTGCGAAAGTTGGCAACCCGAAAGAAGGGCGGCTGAAAGAATCGCGAAAAAAACATGGATGAAACGAATTTGTGTTGTGCGCGCCTTTTCCCCGAACGAGACTGACATCTTTGCCACTGGTATAATCCGAACTACTTGATGCGGCCCCTGACGGTCATCACGCTGTCGGCGATAGAAATGCTTTCCAAACGGAAGCCGGTTGCGGCGGGACCGAGCGATCCGGTGTATGCCTGCTGGATAAGCGCGCTGATCGCGTCGTTGAGGCCCTGCGGCGCGGGAAGAGGTCCGAAGTCGGATTGCGTAATTTGAATCTGCGGCTGACCGTTCGCGTCCACGCTGACTTGCATGGTGATGCTGATGTTCGCGGTGAACATTCCCTGCTGGGCTTTTCCAAAGACTTGCATTTGTCCGTTTTGCAGAATGACTTGCGGATTCGTGATCAATGGATTGGGTTGTGAATTTAAATAATTGGCGAGATAGGATGTGAGTTGGCTTTCAGTGAGTTGCAGGGTTATGATTCCGCTTTGGGCGGCCTGCGTTGCGGCTTGCTCGACCTGGTTGTGCAAACTCTGTTCAGCATCAGTTGAAACGGGAATGGGCGTTGACGGATAGGCCGGCCCGCCGACAAAGATCGAACAGGCAAGAGTTGCAAAAGCAAGTGTAATCAATGCAGTAAAAATTTTCTTCTTCATTAGTTTCTTCTTTATGTTGTGTTTGTCGGTGCGGCGATCCCATCGTATTATCTAAGCGCTTATTTGATGACCGGCTGAGATTGCTTTGGCCGTCGCTCTGCATCGCAACGACGTTTGAATTTCAAGGAGTTATTATAGCATGAGCGAAAACGAAACCAACGACTTGCCGCTGGCGGTGCAAATCGAGGGATTGCTTTTTGTTGCGGCGGAACCTGTGACGCTTGGGCATTTGGCTGAAGCGCTGGATGTTGCGCCCTCGATGATTGAAGCGGCATTAAAAGAATTGGAGGCCTCGCTTCAGAGTCGAGGCTTGCGACTCCAGCGGCATGCCGGGCGCGTCCAACTGACTACTGCGCCTCAGCTCGCGGCGACGATTGAACGCTTCCTCGGTCTCGAAGCGACGACTCATCTGACGCGTGCCGCGCTCGAAACGCTGGCCATCATTGCCTACCAACAGCCGGTGACGCGTCCGCAGATTGACGCCATCCGCGGCGTCAACTCGGACAGTATGTTAAAGAGCCTTTTGAATAAGGGTTTGATTTTTGAATCGGGAAGGACTGAAGGACCGGGCAGGCCGATCTTGTATTCAACGTCGCCTGAATTTTTACAACATTTTGGAATCAATTCGATTAAGGAACTGCCTCCGCTGGAAATGACAGAAGCGGGCAGTAATCATGACGAGATGTTGAAGGGCTGAGACATGCAACCTTGTGACCGACCAACGTAAAAGTCGGCTGCCCAGCCGCCGTCTGCAAGCTGTCGCTCACTTCGGCGAGCGCAGACAACTGTAGCGATGCTTGCTCTTCAATCTTATTTATCTCGCACCCTGCCTCCATGCTGCTCTGGAAATTCATCTTGCCGCCTAACGGTTTGCGTTAGTGGCGTGTGGGCGGGCGTGGACTCGGCTGAAGAGCAGGATTCCGCTCAAGTATGGCATCTTGAATTAACTGACGATATTCGGGCAAAATGCGATAATTATCTTTTACTTCGCCATATTCACCGCCCGTATCAAACTCAATCATTTGACGCAGGTGAGGATTTGATTTCTTTGTGAGAAACTGCGATAAATTACTTAAGTATCTGCCGCTTTGCCCAATATCAGAACCAACGCCCTTTTCAAATAGTTTTTGCTTAACTTCGTTTCGTCCAAAAAACCTATCTTCTGAAAGTAGAATTTCTAGAAGACAAACGAGTCTTGGGGGTTAGGTCGGATTTCCGAGAAAGTGTTGCCTTCAATTTTTGTTTCAATTCGTCAAACTCAAAATTTCCTTTTTCAAGCGAAAATGAACTTCGGAGAGGGTTTTTGCTTACCTTTTGCTTAACTTCCTTGCGCTCGATGTAATCTTTTGCTTCTGGTAAAGGAATAATAGTATCAGGCGTGATGAACAGGTCGCCATCATCATCAACATAAGATCGAAGCCTAACGCATTTTATTTCCAGCTCATATTCTCGAAGCCATAATACAGCCGATAACACATCAGGATGAAAATCTTTTGCAACAAGCAATAGCCTTTGCTTTTGATTTAGATTTTCAAGTTCTTCATCAATAAATTCTTCGATTTTCAATTGGGCGTCATCAATATCTGTTTTAAGATATTGGGCGTAGTATGAAAAAATATCATCGGGCAAGAAGTTGGAACAGTAAGAAGCATATTTTATGGGTACCCCTCCCCTAAAATAGTACCAGTGAAAAGTAGACAAATCGTGGCAAAATCAAGACAGGAGAAGGAGTCATGAAGAAGTCGAGGTTCACTGAAAGCCAAATCGTCAACATCCTGAAAGAAGCGGAAGCCGGGATATC
>JBHORD010000111.1:0-3128 GCA_042408355.1 Anaerolineales bacterium | reverse complement strand
GCGCGCGTTCCATTGTATCGCCCAAAATCACGATGATTTCAGCGCCGGCTTCCTGAAACTGTGGATACATGCGCCCCAACTGGGCGACGTGTGCGCGGCACTGCATTCAGATGAATTCGCGCACAAAAAACAAAACCACATTCTTCCTGCCGCGAAAATCCGAAAGCGCAATCTCGCTTCCATCGGTGGAGGGCAGGCGGAAATCCGGCGCGCGCGAACCGATCTTTGCTTCCACGACGTCTGCATCGCTCATATTGACATCCTTTGACTTCCTACGAGGACAACATGAAGCGGCGGCTTATTACTCGCTCAACAAATATGCCATGATCCAACTCGTTGTCGCAACCAGCGCCTCGGTGTGCGTGCGCTCATAATTGTGTGACGCGTCCACGCCCGGACCGATGAGCGCAACAGCCACATCGCCGCCCGCGCGCCAGAACGCTTCGCCGTCCGAACCGTAATATGGATAAATGTCCGTTTTGTATTCGACGCCATTTGCATCCGCAACAGCCCGCAGTTTGTTGCTCAGGCCATGATGATATGGCCCGCCGCTGTCCTTGAGACAAATCGTCGCATGGAATTCATCCGACGCCTGCCCCTCGCCCACCGCGGCCATGTCAACCGTAACAAGCTCATGCACATCGGACGAAATCCCCGCCGATGCGCCGTGCCCGACTTCTTCATAATTGCTGATGAGAAAATATACGGTCTGGCTTGGACTTTGGCCGGCCTCCGTTAAAGATTGGATCGCGGCCGCGATGGCTGCGACGCCAGCCTTATCGTCGAGAAACCGCGAGCGGACGAATCCGCTCGTCACTTCGACGCGCGGATCGAAAGCCACAAAATCTCCAACGTTGATGCCCAGATCCCGCGTTTCTTTTTCCGACGAGGTGCGCGCATCGAGACGAATTTCCATATGCTCCTCGTCGCGTTTGGCGTCAACGGCTTTCGTCCCATAAACATGCGCCGAAGCCGCGTCAATCAACAGCGAGCCGCGCCTCTTTTCGCCTTTCGACGTGAACACCCAGCATCCTTCCGTCTCAACCGCATTCAGCATCAACCCGCCGAGGCGTGTGATCGTTAATCGTCCATTGGATTTGATTCCCTTGACCATCGCTCCGAGCGTATCCACGTGCGCGGTCAATGCGCGCGGCGCGGAGTTGGATTTTCCTTCCCATGTTGCGACCAGGGCGCCCTTGCGCGTGAGGGAAAGCTTTAACGATTTGAACGCTGAAAATTCCCTCCTCACGAAATCAATGGCCTCTTCCGTTCGCCCGGTCGGCGATGGAATGTTGAGGAGGCGGACGAGAAAATCAATCAAATATTTTTCGTTGACCTTCGGCAAGGAATCCATGATCTATGCTCCATTTTCAAATTTTGTGATCTTCTCCCGCCAATCGCCCGGGATCGGGATCGTTTGACGCGTTTGATAATCGAACGCCACCAGCACGGACGATCCACTGGCAAATTCGCATCCATCTTCGCCGACGATGACATACTCGCTGGTCATGCTTTTGTTGCCCAGCTTCGAGATGCGCACGCCGACTTTGACCTTTTGACCAAAGTGGATTGGTCTTTTGAAGGTCAGGTGTGCATCGGCAAGAATAATGCCGATATTCATGAATGATTGGCCCTTCTCGAACAGCCCCAGATGAATCATGTAATTGACGCGCCCCTGTTCAAAGAAAGTCAGGTAGCGCGCGTTGTTGACATGATCCTGCGGGTCGAGGTCGCCGTAACGAATTTCGATGGGGTGAAAGAATTTGAATTCAGACATGCGGCGATTATACGGCACGTCCTCAGATCTTGAGAAAGGCGCCGCGGCGCGGAGAACGCACATGCGCCTGCGGCCGGAAACCAAAAACGTTCCGCCTACGCCCGCTTAATCCGTTGATTTGCCAGTTCCAAATACTCTTCATTCGTCTCATATCCCACATAATGCCGATTTGACTTTATCGCCGCCAGCGCAGTCTGGCCCGATCCCATAAATGGATCGAGAACAATTTCATTCGAGAATGTGTAAAGTTGAATCAAACGATACGGCAGTTCAACCGGGAAAGGCGCGGGATGTCCGATCTTCCTGGCAGACTCCGCCGCAAAGTTCCAGACCGATTTGGTGAATTCAAGAAACTCTTCCCTGGAGATGGTATCGGTTCTTCCGTCCAACTTATTGCGTCGAAAGTTCCCTTTTGAGAAAACCAAAACATATTCATGCGTATCGCGCAACGTCGGATTCGATGCGGACTGCCACGAGCCCCACGCCGTCGAAGCGCTGGCTGAAGCGCCCTTATCCCAAATGATCTCGCCACGCATCAAAAATCCAAGTTCGATCATATCGCGTATGATGAACGCGTGAAGCGGAATGTACGGCTTGCGTCCGAGGTTCGCAACGTTGATGCAGGCGCGTCCGCCGGGAACGAGCACGCGGTAAGTTTCGGCCCAAACGCGTTTCAAAAAAGATAAATATTCATCGAGGGTCAAATCATCATCATAGTCTTTGCCCACGTTATATGGCGGCGACGTGACCATCAAATGCACCGAACCATCCGGAAGTTCGCGCATGGATTCAGATGACGCATGGAAAATCGTATCCAGCTTTTCGGCGGGAATCGGATTCTCCACATACTCCATTTCTTCGACCTGCGGCTGATCATCGTACAGCCGCATCGAATAAAACGCCGAGGCGTCGTGTCCGACGCGGCCCGGCGAACCGAAGGAGGCTGTTTTCGTGGTTTTACGCGGCATGGTCGGACGAAAGATCGCGGAACAAAGCCAGCAAAGCGGGGGAAAAATTTCGGATCGTCACATCGAACTCATAACGCGTCCGTTTGACGGCAGCGTCGAACGCATACTCGAACAACGGGCCGCGTTCGGCAGAATCAAGATTCATCCATGCGTGCGAATCGCGCGGCAAAAGCGGAACGATGAGCTTTTTCAGCGGACGGATAAATGCCAGCGCCTCCAACGGATAATACAATTTACCCGAGCGCAGCGCCGGGCTTTCGATCAATGCGTCGTCCAGCGGATCAATTTCGGATGGCGCCGGTTTCAATCCGTCGGGCTGACATGAAAGCCACAAGTCCACGTAATTGCTGTGTGCATAGAAATCCTGTGCGGTATGCGTCAAC
>JBHORD010000110.1:0-28092 GCA_042408355.1 Anaerolineales bacterium | reverse complement strand
GGCGGATACCGCGCATACATTGAATCAAATGCTGGCCATCTCATTGGAGCGGGAAGCTTCCAGCGCGTTGATCCCCGGCTACCGCATTGCAGGAAAAACCGGCACGGCTCAAATCCCGGACGCTTACGGTTATGAAAATGGCGTCACGAACGCTTCCTTTCTTGGCTGGGGCCCGGTGGATGATCCACAGTTTATGATTTATGTCTGGCTCGAAAAGCCAACGGCTTCCATCTGGGGTTCAGACACCGCCGCTCCCACGTTTGCAGAGGTGGCTCAAAAGACCGTGCTTCTGTTAAACATTCCGCCGGATAACATTCGCAAAGAAATTGCCCAACCATAATGTTGACACTTGCTGACGTAATCGAGGCGCTCACCAATATCCGTTTGAACGCCGCCGCCGTCATCACCGAGGCGGCGGTCGACTCGCGCCAGGTGATCCCCGGTTCATTGTTCGTTGCCATGCCCGGCGAACGCGTGGATGGCCACGACTTTGTGGGCGAGGCTTTCAAACGCGGGGCGTCTTTTGCTTTAACCCAACGGGACATGGACGCCTCTTTTCGGACCCTCGATCTGCGCGGCGGTCTATCCGCCGAATCCAGGCCCGATCTTACGCCGCCCCTCTGTCTGCGCGTGGATAATTCCCTCGCCGCCCTGCAACAGATCGCGCGTTTCTGGCGGCGCAAACTGAACCTGCGCGTGGTCGGCATTACCGGAAGCGTGGGCAAATCCACCACCAAGGAAGTGATCGCGCAGGTTTTGAGCGAGCGTTATCGCACTCTGCGAAGCCCCGGAAACTTGAATAACGAGATCGGGCTTCCTTTAACGATTCTTCGCCTCGGTCCCGGCTATGAACGAGCGGTGCTTGAAATGGGATTCTACGTTCCGGGCGAAATTTCTTTTTTGTGTGATATTGCCCTGCCGCAAATCGGCGTGGTGACCAACATCGGCACGGTCCACGCCGAACGCGCCGGGTCGCAGGAAAATATTTTTCTTGGCAAGTCCGAGCTTGTACAATCGCTTCCTCCTGCCCCGGAAGGCGTTGCCATTTTAAATTTCGACGATCCGTGGGTGCGAAAGATGGAGGAACGAACCAAGGCGCGCGTCTTCTTCTACGGGCTTTCGAGCGAAGCGGATTTATGGGCGGACGATGTAAACGGCCTCGGTCTGGAAGGGATTCGATTTCGATTGCACTACAAACGCGAGACGATGCACGTCCGCATTCCAATGCTCGGAAGACATTCCGTCGAGACTGCATTACGCGCCGCGGCGGTCGGCTTGATCGAAGGATTGAACTGGCAGGAAATCATAGAAGGCCTGCGGCGCGGACACACGCAACTGAGGCTCGTTGCCGTCCGCACCGAATCAGGAGCGCTGATTCTCGATGACACCTACAACGCCTCGCCCGAATCGATGCTGGCGTCGCTCAATCTGCTTGGCGAATTGGAAGGCAAACGCAGAATCGCCGTTTTAGGCGACATGCTGGAACTGGGTCCGTATGAACGACAGGGACACGAAATGGTCGGCCTGCGCGCCGGGCAAGTCGCGGATATACTTATCACCCTTGGTCCACGCGCACACCTGTACGCACAGGCCGCGCGTCGTTCCGGCATGAGAGCCTCACAGATTTTTGAATGGGAGGAAAACGCCCCGATCATCGAATGGCTTCAAAAAAATCTGTCCAGGGATGACGTTGCGCTCATCAAAGGCTCGCATGGCCTGCGCATGGATCTGATCACAGCCGCTTTGGAGGTTCTTTCATGAAACAGGTCACCCTGGCCTTAAGTCTGGCCGGACTGGCTTTTATGATGACAGTCATCTGGGGGGGGCCGCTTCTGCGCATCCTGCGCCATTTCAAAATCGGGAAGATCATACGCGTCGAAGAGCCCGCCCATCACAGCATCAAAATGGGCACGCCGACCATGGGCGGCATCATGATCATTTTGCCGGTCATTCTGTTGACGGGCCTGCTCAATGCCGTTTCCTTAATCGGCGTTACACAGAGCGGCATTGGACGCTCGATATTGGTTCCAATTATTGTAATGGTTGGCTATGCGGTGCTGGGCGCCGTGGACGATTGGGAAGGCATCCGCGGCAAACGCCGGGGCGAGGGCATGCGCGCCCGCACCAAATTTTTGTTCCAGGTTATTTTGGCAGTCGGCACAGCCTTCGTTTTGAAATTCATGCTCGGCATTCCGGATTTATTCCTCCCGGGCATTCGCGGCTACTTTGACCTGGGCTGGTGGTACATTCCGATTGCGGCATTCATCATCGTCAGCATGTCCAACGCCGTCAACTTTACAGACGGACTCGACGGGCTGGCCGGTTTGATCGCCGCCACCGCCTTCGCCGGATACGGTTTAATCGCGCTCAACCAGCATCAGGTCTACATTGCGCGTTTTTGCTTCACTTTGGTCGGCGCAATGTTCGGATTTTTGTGGTTCAACGTTCATCCCGCCGAATTGATCATGGGCGATACCGGTTCGCTTGCGCTTGGCTCCACACTGGCTGTGGTTGCATTGATGACCAGCCAATGGATTCTTCTTCCGATCATCGCCATCATTCCATTCAGCGAAATCGTCAGCGTTGTGATTCAAATCGCCTATTTCAGAATGACGAAGGGCAAACGTTTTTTCAAGATGGCGCCCATCCATTTGCATTTTGAACTGCTCGGCTGGAGTGAAACGCAAGTCGTCCAGCGATTTTGGTTGATTGGTTTGCTGGCCGCGATGGTCGGCGTTGGATTGGCATTGGTGTAAACAAAAACGCAATACGCAAAGAAACAAATTGCGTTTTGCGATTTGAAGAAAATGACAACAGACTGGAAGAACAAACGTGTCATCATTTTAGGAGCCGCCCGGCAAGGCGCGGCCCTGGCGCGCTGGCTGACTCAACACGGCGCATCGGTGACGCTGAGCGACAAGCGTTCCGAATCTGAGCTCGCTTCGGCGCGCCGGGCATTGAGCGGCCTGCCGATTCAATGGGCATTGGGAGGCCACCCGATTGAACTGCTCGACCGCGCCGACGTGCTGTGTCTTTCCGGCGGCGTGCCTCTCGATCTTCCCATTGTGCAAGAAGCCGTCCAACGCGGCATCCCGCTTTCCAACGACACGCAGATTTTCATGGAAGCCGTGCCATGCAAAACGATTGGCGTCACCGGCTCGGCGGGCAAAACAACAACGACGACCCTGATCGGCAACATGGCAAAGGAAGCCTACGGTGAAAAGGCATTCGTGGGCGGCAACATCGGCGATCCGCTCATCAACTACGTTGACAAAATGAACTCCGATGATTTGGCCATCCTCGAAATCTCCTCCTTCCAGCTGGAACAGATGACCATCTCGCCAAATATCGCATCGGTTTTGAACATCACGCCGAATCATCTGGATCGCCACGGAACGATGGAGGCGTACACCGCCGCCAAAGCGCGCATTCTCGAATTCCAATCCGAAAAGGATACGGCGGTTCTCGGCCGCGACGATGCGGGCGCGTGGAATCTGCGAAGCAAAGTCAGAGGCAGATTGCATTCCTTCGGCTTCAGCAAAATGGATGAGGGCGCGGAAGGCACTTATTATGAGGATGGCATTTTGTATCTCTACGATCGCCGCGTGGATATTCCGCTTTTGCGCCGCGACCGGCTTCAGCTTCGAGGCGATCATAATGTGCTGAACATCCTGGCGGCGTTTGCCGTCGGACACGCGGCAGGATTTCCGCTGGATGCGATGCTGTCTGCCGCCGAGGAATTCCGCGGCGTGCCTCACCGCCTGGAGTTCGTCCGCGAGTTGCACGGCGCGCGCTGGTACAACGACTCGATTGCCACCGCCCCCGAACGCACCGCGGCCGCGATCCGTTCATTCGACGAACCCATCGTCCTTTTGCTGGGCGGGCGCGACAAAAATTTACCCTGGGAAGAATTGGCGCAATTGATTCATCAACGCGTGGATCACGTCGTGCTGTTTGGCGAGGCGGCGGAAAAAATTCAAAAAGCGGTGGCCGCCAACAGGTCGGGGAAAAGACCGTATACGCTGGATCGCGTCGAGCATTTGCATGAAGCCGTCGTCAAAGCCGCGGAAATCGCAGAGGCCGGCGATGTCGTTTTGTTCTCGCCGGGCGGCACAAGTTTCGACGAGTTCAAGGATTTCGAAGAGCGAGGAGAAAAGTTTAGATTATGGGTACGGGAACTTTCGTAAACGAACGGCCTGTTACCGAAACGAGGCGCGTCGATCCGCGTCGAGGCGCGGATTTGCCGCTGTTGGTGGCGGTCATTACATTGATCGTCTTCGGATTAATCATGATGTTTTCGGCTTCATGGGATTATTCGCTGATCCAGTACGGCTCGCCGTATTACATGTTCGAACATCAACTGATGTGGCTGGCGATTGGCATCGTTGTATGCTTTTTGCTTTCTCGTTTTGACTATCATCGTCTGCGCACGTGGATCGTCCCGGCCATGGGGCTGACGATCATCCTGCTCGTTGCGGTATTGCTGATGAGCGAAGTGCGGCTTGGGTCGCGGCGCGCGTTGTATCAGGGTTCTTATCAGCCTTCGGAAATGGCAAAGCTGGTTTCGATTTTATATCTATCCATCTGGTTATATGCCAAGCGGCAGGTTCTGCACGATATTACATTGGGATTGATACCGCTGGGCGTCATCCTCGGCGTGGTTGGCGGTTTGATTTATCAACAACCGGATATCAGCGCCGCGGCGACCGTGTTGATGATGGGCGGTCTGTTGTTCTTTCTCGCCGGCGCGGATTTGAAGCAGATCATTTTCATGCTGGCCGCGGCAATTGCGGCGGGATGGGTCGTGGTGCAGGTTTCGCCCACCGGGCACGAACGCGTTGCGGAATTTCTGGCGGGCCTGAAGGACCCGACGCAGGCCTCCTATCACATTCAACGTTCGTTCGAAGCCATCGTCAATGGAGGCTGGTTCGGGGTCGGCATCGGACGCGCACAATCCAAGTTGACCGGCTTGCCCGTGCCGCCGACCGACAGCATCTTCGCCGTCATCATTGAAGAATTGGGGTTGATCGGCGCGGTTTTTCTGATTGCTTTATATGTCATCCTGGTCTGGCGCGGTTTTGTGATCGCACGCCGCGCGCCGGACATGCTCGGCACTTTGCTGGCTACTGGACTGGTTTGCTGGATTGCGCTTGAAGCGGGCATCAACATGGCGGTGATTGTCGGGCTTTTGCCCTTTGCCGGCAATGCTCTGCCCTTCGTCAGCGCGGGAGGCTCGAATTTGGTCGCCACTCTCTCAGCCATTGGCATCATCATGAATATTTCGCGTCAGAGAGGCGAACCAAAAAACGAAGAAGAATGGAGATCATACGGTGCGTCTGTTGATTTGCGCGGGTGGAACCGGCGGCGGCGTATATCCCGCCCTCGCCGTGCTTAAAGCATTGGAAGGTTTACAGGATGCCCGTTCGAAAGCTGAAAGCCTTCCATCTTTCCGACCCTCAAACCTTGAAACCCTTTGGATCGGCGGTGAAGGCGGCATGGAGGCGGAACTCGTGAAGCGCGAGGGCATTCCCTTCGATACGATCCCCGCCGCGGGATTGCACGGCGTAGGGTTGCACGCCCTGCCGCGCAATTTGAGTTTGCTTGCCAAAGGCGCAATCGCCTCGCGGAAAATCCTGCGCGAATTTCAACCCGACGTTTTGTTTTTCACGGGCGGATATGTGGCTGGTCCGATGGCGCTTGCCGGACGCCGCATTCCGACTTTGCTTTATGTGCCGGATATCGAACCGGGTCTGGCGCTGAAATCACTGGCGCGCTTTGCCGACCGCATCGCAGTCAGCGCGGCGGAATCGCAAAAATATTTTTCGAGAAAAGTCATTGTGACGGGTTATCCATTGCGCCCCGATTTAACGGCGTGGACAAGACAAAGGGGCCGCCGCGCGCTTCAGTTGGATGAAAACGCTCCGGTATTGCTGGTGGTTGGCGGAAGCAAGGGAGCGCATTCGATTAATCGGGTGATCGTACCGAATCTTCCATCACTGTTGGACATGGCGCAAATTGTTCACATCAGCGGGCCATCGGATTGGGAAGTCGTCCAAACTGCACGCGCCGGCCTGACGTCGGCGCAGCAGACGCGTTATCACGCCTTCCCCTATCTGCACGAGGAAATGGGCGCGGCGCTCGCGTCCGCCGATTTGGTAGTGGCGCGCGCCGGCGCGTCCACGCTGGGTGAATTTCCCTACTTCGGCCTGCCCGCGATTCTCGTTCCGTATCCGTACGCGTGGCGCTATCAAAAAGTCAATGCAGATTATCTTGCCCAACGCGGCGCGGCGGTCATCGTGAAAGATGAACTCCTGGAAGAAGAGCTTCTTCTCGTTGTGAAGGATTTGCTCGAGAATCCCGCCAAACTGCAAGCGATGCACGCCGCCATGAAATCGCTGGCACATGCTCAAGCCGCACAAGCCATCGCGGAGCAATTGCTCGATCTCGGAGGGCAGCGCCTATGATGAGCATCATCTATGTTTTCTGGTCCTATGTGATTGTTTTTGCCGTGATCGGCTTGCTGCGCGGGTGGGCCAAGGAATTGCTTGTGTCTTTCAGCGTGGTCCTCGCGCTGGCGCTCAACTTCCTGCTCAAGTCCTATATTCCGGTTGTTAAAGATCTGGCGGATAACAGCACTGAGCTTTTTTGGGTTCGCACGCTCACTCTGATCGCATTGGTTTACTTTGGCTATCAGACCGTAGCAATCGTGCCTCACCTTCAGTCCAAGGCTACGCGCGAACGGTTGCAGGATGCCCTCTTCGGCCTCATTCTGGGCGCTTTGAACGGTTACCTGGTCGCCGGCACCATCTTCTTTTATCTCGATCAGGCTCAATATCCATTTCAAAACATTGTCAGCGCGCCAACCGGATCGTTGGCCGATACGATCCATGCCATGATGGCTTATATGCCGCCTCACCTGCTCGGCGTACCGGCGATTTACTTTGCGCTTGTCTTATGTTTCATCTTCGTTATTGTTGTGTACATCTAACCGATTACCGACTATCAATCGTTGATAGCTGAAAACTGGCAACTCGTTATGACACACGTTCATTTCATCGGCATCGGCGGCAGCGGACTCTCCGCCATCGCCCGGCTCCTCAAGGAAAGCGGATACACGGTCACAGGCTCAGACCGCACCCTGAGCGCGTTCGCCGCAGACCTTCAAGCGGCTGGCGCGACGATTTACATCGGCCACCATCCGCGCAACATCCAGGGCGCGGACTGGATCGTGCGCTCCTCCGCCATTCCCGATGACAACCCCGAAGTCATAGCCGCCAAACACGCCGGACTGCCGGTTTACAAGCGCGCAGATTTCCTCGGCTTGTTGATGGAGAATAAAGTTGGCGTCGCGGTCGCCGGGACGCATGGCAAAACGACAACCACCGCGATGATCGCTTTTGCGCTTTCCGAGCTGGGGCGCGATCCATCATTCATTGTCGGCGGAGTGATGAACAATTACGGCGTCAATGCGCACGCCGGCAAAGGCAATCTGTTCGTCATCGAAGCCGACGAATATGACCGCATGTTTCTCGGGCTCAAACCGCGCATCGAAGTGGTCACCAATATCGAACACGATCATCCCGATTGCTATCCGACCTTCGAGGACATATTCACGGCTTTTGAATCTTTTGTTTCGCTTTTGCCCAATGATGGAACGTTGATCGCCTCGGTGGAAGATTCCGGAGCCGCCACGCTCATGAACCGCGCCCGCCGCCTCGGACGGCATGTAATTGCATACAGCCTGCAGGGCGAAATGACCATCAACGCGCCGCAATGGATGCAAGCCAGAGCGGTCAAACCAAACGAACTCGGCGGTTTTGATTTCGAAGCGGCAACCAATGTCGGCGATATCGAATCGGTACGCGTAAGCCTGCAGGTGCCGGGCGAACACAATGTCCGCAATGCGCTGGCCGCGTTGTCCGTGATTGTCACGTTGGGATTATCCCTGCAAGAAGCCGCACACGCTCTGGAAAAGTTTACCGGCACCGGGCGACGTTTCGAGGTCAAAGGCGAAAAACGGGGCGTCATCGTCATTGACGATTACGCCCACCACCCCACTGAGATCAAAGCCACGCTGGCGGCGGCGCGCGCCCGTTACCCTCAACACCGCATTTGGGCTGTGTGGCAGCCGCACACCTATTCGCGCTCCAAAGCGTTGTTTTTTGAATTTACGCGCGCCTTCAAAGATGCGGATGAAGTCATTGTGACCGAAATTTACGCGGCGCGCGAACCCAAACAGGACTTTTCATCGGCGGAGATCGTGAGCGCCATGCCGCATCCATCGGCCCGTTTTATATCATCGCTCGAAGATGCGGCGGCTTATTTGCTCAAACATCTCCATCACAACGACGTCTTGATTGTTCTTTCCGCAGGCGACGCCGACCAGATCAGCGCCAACGTGCTGGCCGGATTGTGAAAGAAGGTGAACCATGACTGACGAAAAAAAGAAAACGTATTCATCCGAGACTTTGGCTTTGCCGCCGTTAAAAATGGTTTTGGTGCAGGCTGAAAACGACCGCCAGAACGAAGCCTCGCAACCGATTCTGGAATCGCCCGAGGCGGTTGAGAAACGCAAAAAGCGAAGAGCCATTGCGAAATTGATCGAACGCTTGAATGAGGAAATGTGAAATCGCGCCATGCGCGAGACGCAAGGAATCATGCAACCAGTGACCTCCCCTGCCCTGCCTGTTGATGCTTTGCGCGCCAGGTTCGGCGACAAAGTGAAAGAGAACGTTCCGCTTGCGCCGTATACGTCGGCGCGCATCGGCGGCCCGGCGGATTATTTGATCACCGCACATTCAGCCGATGAACTGGCCGAAATCATGCAAATCATCCGGCAACAACATTTACCTTATTTCATCCTCGGCGGCGGATCGAACATCTTGGTCAGCGACAAAGGCGTGCGCGGCGTGACGGTCTTGAACCGGGCAAAAGCCATCCGCTTTGAAAACGGAGACCGGCCCAAAGTCTGGGCGGAATCGGGAGTCGTGTTCAGCAATCTCGCCAACCGCTGTGCATCGAAAGGTTTATCCGGTCTCGAATGGGCCGCAACCGTCCCCGGCACCATCGGCGGCGCAGTGTACGGCAACGCCGGCGCGTTCGGCGGAAATATGGCAGGCAATTTGATCTGGGCCGAGTTGTTGACCGAATCGGGCCGCGAGAAATGGCCCGTCGAGAAAATGGAATACGGTTACCGCACCAGCGTGCTGAAACGCGGAAACATCAAGGCGATTGTGCTTTCGGCTGAACTTGCATTGCAAAATGCGACAAAAGAGGAAGTGTCTGCTAAAATCGGTCAATTCAGCGAACGCCGAAAGGCCACACAGCCGCCCGGCGCTTCAATGGGTTCGATGTTCAAGAATCCGAAAGACGAATTTGCCGGACGTTTGATCGAGGCCGCAGGTTTGAAAGGGACGCGCATTGGCAACGCTGAGATCAGCCCGATACATGGAAATTTTTTTGTCAATCACGGCAGGACCAAAGCCAGTGACGTCCGCGCCCTGATTGAACTCGTGCAGAAGACGGTAAAGGAAAAATTTGAGGTTGAGTTGGAATTAGAAATCGAGTTGATTGGAGAATGGGATGTTTGAACGTTCAAACGTTTAAACGTTGAAACGTTATGACGACAAAGAAAAAACTTCACGTAGCAATCCTCTTTGGCGGACGCTCGGGCGAGCACGAGGTCTCGCTGATGTCTGCCCGTTCGGTATTATCGGTGCTTGATTCGTCAAAATATGAGGTGACTCAAATCGGCATCACCCATGAAGGCAAATGGCTGACGGGCGAGGATGTAGTTGGCAGGTTTGAAAGTTTGAAAATCGAAGGTTTAGAACCGGTTATCATTTCGCCCGATCCGTCCGAAGCCGGTGTGCATGTTTTGCGAAACAAACGGCTGGAAAAAATCGCGGATATAGATGTTTACTTTCCGCTCCTGCACGGAACATTCGGCGAAGACGGAACCGTTCAAGGTCTGTTCGAACTGGCGAACGCGGCATACGTTGGCGCGGGCGTAACCGGTTCCTCCGTCGGCATGGATAAAGGCGTGTTCAAAGAAGTGATGCGCTCCATCGGCGTGCCGATTGTCGAGTGGATAATCGCCCTGCGTTCCGAAATCGAACACGATATAAACGCCGTCATCGAAAAAGCAGAGAAGGTCTGCCCCTATCCAATCTTCACCAAACCCGCCAACCTCGGCTCATCGGTTGGAGTGACAAAATGCCGCACACGTTCCGATTTACAGGAAGGTTTGATGGAGGCCGCCTTATACGACCGCCGTATATTGATTGAACGCGGCGTGGCCAACGCGCGTGAGATCGAGGTCAGCGTGCTGGGCAACGATGAGCCGCGCGCTTCCATCCCCGGCGAAGTTCTGCCGAGCCGCGAATTTTATTCGTATGAATCGAAATATGTGGACGGCACATCCGGATTGGTCATCCCCGCGCCCCTGCCGCCGGCAACGACCGCCCGCATTCAGGAATTGGCGGTGCGCGCCTTCAAAGCCATTGACTGCGCGGGCATGGCGCGCGTGGATTTTTTCCTCGATAAAGATTCGGGCGAGGTGTATCTCAACGAACTCAACACCATCCCCGGCTTTACCAAGATCAGCATGTATCCAAAGTTGTGGGAAGCCAGCGGAATGGCTTACACGGAATTAGTGGATCGTTTGATCGAGCTTGCCGTGCAACGAAAGGCGGACCGCGACCGCACCCTGCACACCTATCGAAGCGGACGAGGCCCGGCATGAGCGCGAAACGCGAACTGACACGCGCAGAAATCGTCCGCATGAGGCGGCGGCAACAGGCGCAAAAGCGCGAGACAAAATCGTATGAGCTTGTTGCGCGTCCATTGCCGCCCATTACAACGCGTGCCAGCGCGGCCTACGCCGCCCCAAGACGGACGGCCGGCACGCGCCGCCGTATGCAAGCTTCATTATCTATGCCGGGCATTCACATTCAAACGCCGGCCGCCGCCATGCCGCGCTTCGAAGTCGGCTGGCGTTTGCTGTCGTTCTTTATTGCGCTTGCCATGGCCGTTGCGCTTTACCTCGCATGGAATCTGCCGATGTTCCGCGTGGTATCGGCGCAGGTGCAGGGCAATCAGCGGCTCAGTTCGAATGAGATCAGCGCGGTGCTGAATTCTTCGGGACAACCGATTTTCGCGCTGGCGCCTTCGGACATGGAAACCCGCCTCCGACTCAACTACCCGGAGCTGGCTTCCGCCAAAGTGACTTTGGGGCTGCCGAATCTTGTCACCGTTAATGTGGTCGAACGACAGCCGGTCATCTTGTGGCAGATCAACGGCGGTTACACATGGATTGACGATAACGGAGTCGCTTTCCGTCCGCGCGGCAATGCGGGCAATCTCATCAGCGTGACGGCGCTCGGAGCGCCCGCGCCCGGTCCAGCGTCGCAGGTTGATCCGTTATCGCCCGTTCCGTACATTTCTGTGGACATGGTCAAAGCTATCAAAACATTGGCGCCCGATGTTCCCGCCGGTTCAACGCTGACCTATGATCCGCAATATGGTTTGGGCTGGACTGACAGCCGCGGCTGGAAAGTCGTCTTTGGAGTTGATCCACAAGACATGCCGCTAAAATGGCAGGTATATCAATCGCTGGTCAATACGCTGATTCAACAAGGCATCAAACCGGCTTTCATCAGCGTTCAATATGTGAACGCGCCGTATTACAGAATGAGCCAATGAGATATGGACGAGATCGTTGTAGGCATTGACGTTGGAACAACCAAAGTCTGCACGCTGGTCGGACGCGTGGAAGGCGATAAAGCAATCCGCATCATCGGCGTGGGCATTGAGCCGGCGGAGGGCATCCGCAAGGGCGTGATCGTGGATCTGGCCGCGGCCACGCAAGCGATCACGCATTCGGTCGAACGCGCCGAACAGACCTCGGGACTCGAGATCACGTCCGCGCTGGTCAGTCTGGCGGGCGCGCATGTGTCATCGGTGAACAGCCGCGGCGCGGTAGCCATTCCCGGCGGCGTGATTGATGGGTCGGATGTGATGCGCGCTCTGGATCAGGCCCGCGCCGTCGCCATTCCGCATGACCGCGAGATCATTCACGTTATCCAGCGCGGTTTCACAGTGGATGGACAGGAAGGCATTCGCCAGCCGATTGGAATGCGCGGCTATCGTCTGGAAGTGGAAGCGCACATCATCACCGCCGCGGCCGCCACGGCTGACAACCTGCGTCAGTGCGTCAGCGCGGCGGGCGTGGATATTCAGAGTTTCGTATTGAATCCGCTCGCCTCCGCCGAAGTGGTTTTGACGGAACAGGAACGCCAGATGGGCGTTGCCGTCTGCGACATCGGCGGAGGGACAACTGATCTTGCAATTTACGTAGACGGCAACGTCTGGCACACGATGGTGCTGGCGGTCGGCGGCAATCACATCACGCAGGACATCGCGCACGGTTTGCGTTTGCCCGTCACACAGGCGGAAGAAGTGAAGAAACAGCAGGGACATGCCGTGCGCGCCGAAATCGGCGCGGAGGAATATTTCAGCATTCGCCCATTTGGCGAAGATTATCCGGTGCGAATCAATCGTCAGGACCTGGCGCACATCATCGAGGAACGCACGGCGGAAATGTTTTCATTGATCATGCAGGAAATCAAACGTTCGGGTTACGACGGTTTGCTTCCCGCAGGCATGGTATTAACCGGCGGCACGAGCGCGCTGCCGGGAATCAAACGCGTGGCCAACGAAGTTTTGGGAATGCCGGTCCGCACCGCACAGCCGGAGAATCTGGTGGGTTTGGTGGATCGTTTGAATTCGCCCGCGTATGCAACCAGCGTTGGACTTTTGCAGTGGGCGTTGACCATGCAGGAACACGATTTGCCATCGGGCAGAGCGCGCAAAGCGCGCCGGGCGAAAGGAGAGAAGAACATGAGCTTTGAAAATGTTAAAGACTGGATCAAGAGATTGTTGCCGTAGAAGAAATGTCGTTCGAAGAGAACGCTTCCTCATAACGACAGAATGTCGAGGTGATACGAATCATGATGAATATTATCCTGTGGATAACTCGTGGCTTGCAAACCTCCTCAAATCAAGAGCATGGTGTTAAAATCACGCCCATGTTCTCCAGGAAATAACGTAGGCCGTATTTGTATTAACTCATGGAGGAACAAATGGACTCGACCAAAAAGTACCAATCTGTTGAAACCTTCGCCCGCATCAAAGTAATTGGCGTGGGCGGCGGCGGACAAAACGCTGTCAACCGTATGATCGAAGAAGGAATTGACGGCGTCGAATTTATTGCTGCAAATTCCGACGCGCAGGCGCTCACCCTTTCCAAAGCGCCCGTCCGCGTTCGACTCGGCGATAAACTCACACGCGGCCTCGGCGCGGGCGGCGACCCCGAAATTGGGCGTAAAGCCGCGGAAGAATCGTCCGATGAACTTTACAACGTGCTCAAAGGCGCCGACATGGTCTTCGTCACCGCAGGCATGGGCGGCGGCACCGGAACCGGCGCGGCGCCCATCGTTTCGCAGGTCGCAAAAGAATGCGGCGCGCTGACCATCGGCGTTGTGACCCGCCCCTTCACTTTCGAAGGCGGACGACGCGCGCAGGCCGCCGAGATGGGCATCGCAAAAATGAAAGAGCACGCCCACACGCTCATCTCCATTCCAAACGACCGCCTGCTTCAAATCGCCGATAAAAAATCAAGCCTGCAGGATGCCTTCCGCATGGCAGACGATGTTTTGCGCCAGGGCATTCAAGGCATTTCGGAACTCATCACCGTGCCCGGTTTGATCAACCTCGACTTTGCCGATGTCAAAGCGATCATGTCCGAAGGCGGCGCGGCATTGATGGCAGTTGGGCGCGGCTCCGGTGAAGACCGCGCAAAAACCGCCGCAGAACAAGCCATCTCGAGTCAATTGCTCGACATCACCATTGACGGCGCACGCGGCGTGTTGTTCAACGTCACTGGCGGACCGAACCTGACGTTGTTCGAAGTCAATCAAGCCGCAGCCATCATCCGCGAGACGGCGCATCCGGATGTGAACATGATCTTCGGCGCGGTGATTGACCCGGAGATGGGCGACGAAATCCGCGTGACCGTCATCGCCACCGGCTTCGAGCGCAGCGGCGTCCCCCGACGCGCCCTCGAACGCCTCACCTCGCGGACCGAGCGGCCGGCTTCGCGTTCCAATACATCATCCGCCTCGACGCCGTTCACATCGTCCCCTTTGGGGATCCGCCCGACCGAATCCGTCAATGTCAACGCGGATTTGAAACCGAATCCTGAATCCAAAACATCCACTCTACCGCCCACCATCAACAGCGACGATTTGGATATTCCAACCTTCCTTCGCAATCGCAGGTAAGGGCGCGTCACGCCCTGCATCCTTTCGGGGCAGCGCGCATCACATTCGGTCGGTCCATAAATTATTTAACTCACCTTACACAGAACGTCCCGAAGGTTTTTGAAAAGTAAAAAACCTTCGGGACGATGTGTAACATCAGTTATCTAACGGCAGGGGCGCATATAGTTTTCCCGGGAAAGCCTGACAAAAATAACCGTTCAGCCAGAGCGGCGGCAAACTCTGGCACATAGGGCGGATCCAACAACGCCCGGCACAGAACATCCAAAATGCGCTGATGTTTTTTCTGGCGGTCGAAACCTAAGCGCTCGCCTGGCAAAAGACATTAGTGACATGATCGCAAATACGCAGGCGTTTGTATAATTCGCCATAGCAATTTGTTGGAATTCTCGTCAGGCTGAAGAATTACACAAAAAGTAAAAAAAGCGGATCCTTCCCGGTACAATTGCAGGCGGATGCAAGCAGGAAACCGCGGAGGATCTGAGGCGCATAAGAGCATTTCAGAAAAGTTGTTGCCGCGCACAAGGTAAAAGCCAGGGCATGTTTTTTAATGTAAAATAGGCTTGCAATCAAAGTTCATAGAGGAAACAAGTGAGCAACTGGCCTGGAAAATATGTCATCGGTCTGACGGGTAACATCGCCACCGGCAAAAGCGTGGTCCGCAGAATGCTTGAGCATTTGGGCGCCTACACCATTGACGCCGACGCGCTCTCACACCGCGCTATTGCAAAAGGCGCGCCCGGTTATAAGCCTGTTGTGGAATATTTCGGCAAATGGATTTTGAATGCGGATGGCGAAATTGACCGCGGCAAACTTGGCGAACTTGCCTTTCGCGATTCTTCCGCACTCGAAAAGCTGGAAGATATCATTCACCCGCTGGTGGCGCAGGCTGTGGATGTATTGATTAAGCGCGCCGCTCAGCCGGTCATTGTCGTGGAGGCGATCAAGCTTCTTGAAAGCGAATTACGGCAGGGCTGTGATGCCATCTGGATCACCTACGCGCCGGAAGAAATCCAAATCGAACGGCTCATGCGCAAACGCGGGCTGGGGCACGAGCAGGCAATCCAGCGCATCAGCGCTCAATCGCCGCAAAGCAGTAAAGTCGCCGCGGCCGATGTGGTCATCCGCAACATCGGTTCTTACGATGACCTGTGGAAACAGGTCAGCCGCGCCTGGAAACAAACCGTTCCCACCGAGCCGACCCAGCCAACGATCATTCGAAAAGCGGCGGGCGAATTCAGCGTGGCGCGCGGCAAGCCAAAGAATTCAGCCGACATCGCCGAATTCATCAACCGGCTGAGCAGGAATCAACGCCATGTCACTGCAGACGACATCATGGCTGATTTCGGCGATAAGGCGTATATGCTCCTGCAATTGGAAAACAAACTTGTAGGCTTGGCCGCCTGGCAGGTTGAAAATCTGGTTGCGCGAACCACCGACCTGTATCTCGATTCAAGCATTGATGTAGACAAAGGCCTCGAAGCCCTGATCAGGGAAGTCGAACGCGCCTCGGCGGATTTGCAATGCGAAGCCTCGCTCGTTTTTCCCTCCGCCGATTTGGAAAAGCGGGCCGGCGTGTGGAAAAAATTAGGTTACGAAGAGCGTCAGCCCGATTCATTGGGCATCCAGGCCTGGACGGACGCGGCGCTCGAATCAAAGCCAAAGGATGGCGTCTTGTTCTTCAAACAATTGCGGCAGGATCGCGTGCTTCGGCCGATCTAAATCATCTGCGGCGTCATGCCGGCGCGCCGATGACGTTCTGTTAATCCCATTTTATCGTGAACGAATTTCTGAACAATATCCTATTCATATTTCAACGCCTCAACTGGCTCAGCGGCATTGACATTCTGCTGGTCACGTTGATTTTCTTCAGCTTGCTGCATTGGCTTCGTGATACACAAGCCATGGCGTTATTGCGCGGCGTCATCTTGATTGTGGTTGTGCTTGTCTTATTGACCAGCCTCGTGGATTTGCCGGCATTCTCATGGCTGGTGCGAAATTCCGTGCCGGCCATGTTGCTGGCCATTCCGGTCATCTTTGCGCCGGAGATTCGGCGCGCGCTTGAGCGCATCGGGCGGGCCGGAAATTTGCAATCCGTGTTTGCAAAAAGCGCCGGCCGCGAAATCGAACAACCCATTCACGCAGTGGTCACGGCGGCGGCGCGGCTTTCTGCCCGCCAGCATGGCGCGCTGATTGTGATGCAGAGACTCGATAATCTCGACGAATACGTTCAAAGCGGCGTGCGGATGGACGCCGCCGTCACGCCGGAAATTTTGTTGCAGATCTTTTACCCGAACACGCCCCTGCACGACGGCGCGGCGATCATTTCGGGACCCCGGCTGGTCGCGGCCGCCTGTGTGATGCCCCTCTCCTCGAGCGGAATCCTGAACCGCTCCCCCGAACGCCAAATGGGCCTCCGCCACCGCGCCGCGCTGGGAATCTCCGAAGAAAGCGACGCGGTTGCCGTCGTTGTTTCCGAAGAGACCGGCGCGATCTCCATCGCCCACGCGGGACGCATGATCCGTCGCATCGATTCAGAGCGGCTCGAAAATATTTTGTTGGCATTTTTCCGTCCATCGAGCCGCGAACGATCCGGCAAATGGCTCGACGGTTTTTTCGATTACCTTTTTCCACGCAAGGATAAATAAATGCTGGAACGATTTGGCGAGAATCTGCGCACGTTTCTTTGGGCATTTGTCCTCGCGGTTGCCGTTTGGGTCGCCGCGGTTACAGCCGCAGATCCGGACGAGGTGCGCGTCTATCCAAACCCGGTCAAGATTCAAATCGTTGGACAGGATCCCGGCCTGGTTTTGCGCGGGAATATTCCTCAACAAGTCCAACTCACCCTGCGGGCGCCGCGTTCGATATGGGATCAATTAACCGCACAGCCCGACAGCGTCCGCGCCGTGCTGGATTTATCCGGCTTGGACGCGGGCGAACATCAATTGAATGTACAAATCCAAATCAACCTGCGTCCTGTGCGAATTGTCAGCGTGACCCCGGCGTCAGTCTCGCTTACGCTTGAGCCGCTCGTCACGCAAACATTTCCCGTTGATTTGAATCTGATCGGTCAATTGCCCATCGGCTATCAGACGGGCATTGCAACGCTCGACCCGAATCAGGTAACCGTTTCGGGCCCTCAATCGCTCGTCTCGCAGGTAACGCAAGCGCGGCTCAACCTCTCATTGAATAACGTGCGCGAGAACATTGACCAGAATATTCCCATCAGTCTTCTCGATAAAAATAACCAGATCCTCTCCGGCCTGACGCTTCACCCCACCACAGTCCATGTCACTCTGCCTGTCAGCCAGGAAGGCGGTTTCCGCGATGTCGCCGTCAAAGTCATCGTGCGCGGGCAAGTCGCCAGCGGTTATCGCCTCGACAACATATCCGTCTTTCCTCCGGTCATTACTGTGTATTCATCCGACCCTTCACTGGTGAACGCCATGCCCGGTTATGTGGAAACACAGCCGATTGATTTGCAGGGCGTGAGCGACAATCTCAATACGCGCGTCTCGTTGAATTTACCCGACGGAATTTCCGTTGTGGGTCAGCCGACCGTTCAAATTCAAGCCGCGGTATCGGCTATTCAAAGCAGTCTTACGATTTCCGGCGAAACCGTGGAGGTAACCGGCGTCGCACAGAATATGCAGGCGCAGGTCTCGCCTGCGACTGTGGATGTGATTCTTTCCGGACCTCTGCCCGTGCTTGATACGCTGACGCGGCAGGACGTTCAAGTGAGCGTGGATCTATCGGGCCTCAACTCCGGCTCGTATCAATTGACGCCCCGGGTCGAAATCCTGGTTTCAAACGTGACCGTTGAGTCGATTCTGCCGGCAACCGTCGGCGTGGTGATCGGACCCGTTCCAACCGAGACGCCCAAGCCCTGATCCCGAAAAATTGAATCAGCAATTTGTGTGGTAAAACAGAATTATGTCCAAACCTCTTGTCGCCCTCGTTGGGCGTCCCAACGTCGGCAAAAGCACTTTATTCAATCGCCTCGTTGGCGAACGGCTTGCCATTACAGACGATGTGCCCGGCACAACGCGGGACCGCATCTATGCCGAAGCCGTCTGGAACGGCCGCACTTTTGGCGTTGTGGATACAGGCGGTATCGATCCGACCCATGGAGGCAAAAGCGTTCTTTCGGTCAATTCGGCGGATTTCATCGAAGATATTAAATCTCAGGCATTGATCGCCGCCGAAGACGCAGATGCGATTTTGCTTGTCACCGATGGAAATACGGGCCTCACCGCCGCCGACCGTGAAATTGCAGATATTCTGCGGCGCTACCAAAAGAAGCAGGCCGATGGAACGACATTGCCTCCCATTTTTGTAGCGGTCAACAAATGCGAGTCTGCGGAACGACGCGCAGCCGCCAGCGAATTCTACGAATTGGGTCTCGGCGATCCCTACCCCATTTCGGCGGTTCACGGCACGGATGTGGGAGACCTCCTGGATGCGTTGGTAAAAAGTTTTCCCGAAGCCGTTGAGGAGGAAGACGAGTCCATCAAAGTTGCCATTGTTGGAAAACCAAACGTTGGAAAATCCAGCCTGCTCAACAAACTGGTCGGCGAAGAGCGCGCCATCGTCAGCCCCATTGCAGGCACAACCCGCGACGCGGTGGATACTCAGCTTGAGTTTCAGGGAATCAAGATTTCATTGATTGACACGGCCGGCATCCGACGACGCGGAAAAATCGAACACGGCGTGGAACAATACAGCGTATTACGTTCGTTCAAAGCCATCGAACGCGCCGATGTGGTCTTGTTGATGATCGACGCGGTCACGGGCATCACCGCCCAGGATGCCCACATCGCCGGCTTCATTCTGGAGGAATGGAAATCGTGCATTGTGCTGGTCAATAAATGGGACGCTATCGAAAAGAACAACGAAACGATGAGCGAATTCACGCGGAAAATCCGCGCCGACTTGAATTTTATGGATTATGTCCCTCTGTTATTCATCTCAGCGAAAACGGGCCAGCGCGTCGATCAGGTTTTGCCTCTGGCGTTACGTGTACAGGAAGAGCGGCTTGTCCGCCTGACGACATCGAAGATCAATAAGGTGTTGGTCGAAGCGCAGGATATGCATGCCGCGCCCGCGCACGCCGGGAAACAGCTTAAATTGTTTTATGGGACACAGGTTCGATCCGATCCGCCGACGTTTATGATTTACGTCAACGATCCAAAGTTGATGCACTTCAGTTACCTGCGCTACCTCGAAAATCGTCTGCGGGAGGAATACGGATTCCTGGGCACACCCCTTCGCATCGTCACAAAGGGAAGAAGAGAGAAGTAAAAAAACTTCACGCCGCAAAGAAATCGCCCGGACGGGCGATTTCTTTGCGTTACTGATTGGTGTAGGTTGACATGATTGTCGTAAACACAGCCGACTCGGCCGCCATATCGAATACCGGCGGAGGAGTTGCGTAGTTACTCGGATTCGTCGAATGCAGCACAAAAGTCAGGCTGATACAGGCATTACCCTTGACCGTGGAATAGCCAATCCAATCGTATATGTTCCCGGCCGCGTGCCCTTCATCGGTTTGCTTCAGGAAAGAAATCCCATTGATGGTCACGTTTTGCGAAGTGGACATGGAGGTCGTTTCAGGACTCTGACAGGTCGTTGCGCCTTCCACTACGCTGACATCCACATACTTTTCGCCCAGATTCGTGCCTTGCGTGACGAGCGGAAAATACACGCGTCCCGCCATATCCGATTGACTTGAAACAATGGAGCCGGGCGGGAATTTGAACGAGAACAGGTATTTCGAATCCACGTATGTATTCCAGTTGCTTGTATCCGTTCCAGTGGTGGTCGGTATCGGCGTGGAAGGAACCGGCGTAGATGTGGAAATCGAGCCGGCGGCGCTGTTGTAGATCATCGGATTCACCCACAAGGCGCGGTCGCCGGTGGGAGATCCAACCGACAGCACGGTGAGAATGAACTTGACGCTCTGACCCACCAGCGGGCTTAGATCAATATCAGCCTGATAGTACAATCCATCGTACTTTTCGGCAAACGCCCAGAATGTTGTGATCGGACCTGAGCCGGTTTGGTAATCGAGGCGGAAGATCACATAGCAGGACGGTTGTCCGTATGAACAATTGACAATGGAACGGAAGCGGTCGCCTGCTTTAACGGTATAGGGCGGATATATTCCCTGAATATAGCCGTTGTAAACATTCTGCGGAAACGTAATCAAACCAAGACCCGACGAAGCCGCCCCGCTTTCCAGCGTTGGATTGTTGACCTGCAACACGAATCCGTTCGAACTGCCATCGCTCCCGGGACAAGGCAAATTGCCTGCGCCTGAATACCACGCCGCGGAACAGACGTTCGCCGCAAAGTCGTACACTGCGCCGCTCGGAGGTGTCGGCGTAGGACCTCCCGGCGTGGAAGTCATCGGAGGAGTCGGGGTCGCCGTTGCGCCGCTTACATTGATTTCGACCCAGAAGGAGTGCAGAGCGTCCACGCCAATGCCAAACGGAACGTTGTTGGCGTTGCGCAAGCGCCAATAGCCGACGAAAGTGCCGCCTGTGTTCGGAGCCGTAAGATTGACAGACAAATCCACCGTCTGGTTCGGAGCCACACTGTTCGGGAAATAGGCCGGCGATGGCCCGCCCATCTGGTTGCCCGAATCAAAGATCAACGCATAAGAAGTGGTCCATGTGCATGTGCCGACATTCTTCAAACGCCACGTTTTGACAAACGGCGTATTGGGAGCAAACACTGTTCCATCCGGAATCGTTACATCCGCGATGAATTTGGCGCGGTCCGTGCAAGAGGCGGGCGCAGGCGTCGGCGTAGCGGTTGGAGTGCCCGGTCCAACGGTCGGTGTGGGCGTCGCCGTCGAAACACTGATGCCCGGCCGCAGGATAACCGGATTGATCCATAAAGCGCGGTCGCCAACCGGGGAACCCAATGCCCGAACGCCCAAAATCAAACTGACCGTTTGCTGGTCTAGAAAATTGAGCTTTACGTTGGCATTATAAGAAAGACCATCGTACTTTTCATCCCAGGTCCAGAACGTCGCCACGGAACCGGACTGCGTCTTGTATTGCAATACATAGCGGACATAACAACTGAACGCGCCATTTTGACAACCCAGCGTCGCCTGAAATACATCGCCGCGCAGGAAGGTCATCGGCGGGTAGATGGCAAAAACAAACCCGTTATAGATTTGCTGAGGCGACATCAAAATTCCCGGCGTCGAAGCCTGCACACCGTTCTCCAAAACAGGATTGTTCAAGGTAAATGCAAAACCGAGTGAATTTCCATCGGTGCCCGGGCATGTCAGCCGCTGGGTATCGTTGCGCACATTTGCATTGCATAGATTGGAGGTGAAATCATAAATCACGCCGTAAGGTTGTGAAACATTGATCTCGACCCACCATGAATTGCTGGCAGACGATCCGATGCCAAATTTCACACCGGACGCATTTTGGAACTTGTAATATCCAATGTAATTGCCCGGCGTAGTTGGGGCCGTGAGATTTATAGTGACATCCACTGTCTGACCCGGCGCGACGTTGTTCGGCAAATTGACCGAAGCGGGTCCGCCCATTTGGGTGCCGCTGTCGAAAACCAAAGAATAAGAAGTGGTCCACGTACAAGTGCCGATGTTCTTCAACCGCCACGTTTTGGTAAATGTAGCGCCAGGCTGGAAGACGGTATTATCGGGTACAGTCACATCGGTGACAAACTGCGCCCAATCGCAAATGGATTGAGCCTCAGCATGTTGAGTACTTACCGTGGCTGCCGGGACCAATGAAAGCGCAAGTGCAACCATTAAGATGGTGAGGCCCAAAGTCAGTTTCGATTTCATAACACTCTCCTTCTTTCAGATCAGATCAGGGAAAACCTGATTAAAGACGCCTGTGTCCATAATATGTTCCGATTGACTATACGCCATATATAGTATAACTTTGATTGAACGATTGTTCAATATGGAAAAGCGCCCTCCAAAAACGCGCTATATAATCGAAACGTGACCGCCACGATCCTTCATCTTGACCTCGACGCTTTCTTTTGCGCGGTCGAAGAGACGCGCAACCCGGCTTTGCACGGCAAGGCTTTCGCCGTTGGCGGCAAGCCGGACGAGCGCGGCGTGGTCGCCTCCTGTTCGTATGCGGCGCGGCAATTTGGGATTCGTTCTGCAATGCCGATGAGCCGCGCCATCCGGTTGTGTCCGGGGTTGATCATCGTTCCGAGCCGGCACAAACTTTATAGCGAAATCTCAAAACAAGTGATGACAAAACTTCGGACATTGACGGCGCGGGTCGAACAGATTTCGATTGATGAGGCATTCCTTGACATCTCCGGCCTGGACGAATCCCCCGAGCGCCTCGCCCGCGGACTTCAAGCGGGCATCCGCGACGAATTGGGTTTGCCCAGCTCGATTGGAATCGCGTCGAACAAGCTCGTGGCGAAGATCGCCACGGAAGTCGGAAAGAAAGCCGCGAAAGGCGGCGCGCCTCCATTTGCATTGACAATTGTCCCCGCAGGCGAAGAGGCCGCGTTCCTCGCTCCCCTTCCGGCGGATATGCTTTGGGGCGTTGGGCCAAAAACATCCAGGCGGTTGGCTGAATTGGGAATCCATACAATCGGCGATATCGCCAAATGGCCGGAGAATGAATTGATCCGATTGTTTGGCGAGAACGGCCGCGATCTGGCGCGCCATGCAAGAGGAATTGACGAGAGACCCCTCATCACTGAGCGCGAGACAAAATCCATCAGCCAGGAAGAGACGTTCGTGCGCGATGTTCGCGATGACAAGTCGCTGGAGAAAACATTGAAGGGCCAGGCTATGGAAGTTGCGAGACAATTGCGTAAAAATCAATTGGCCGGCACAACCATCAAACTCAAAATCCGCTGGCCCGACTTCACCACCCTGACGCGGCAAACGACATTGCCCGCGCCAACCGACCGGGAAGATGAAATCGGCAAAACAGCGATTCGTTTAATGAGAGCCGTCCGAAAGTCCGGACAGGCGGTGCGGTTGATTGGCGTCGGCGTCAGCGGACTCGGGCCGCCCATCCGTCAATTATCGTTATGGGATGTCGAATCGGAAAAGTCGCGCAAATTGCAGGAAGCCGTTGATGAGCTACGCGAAAAATATGGAGACAAGGTCATCCGTCGCGGCGAAACGCCATGATGTCTTTATCTGGAAGGATATAATCGAGTCATGTCCGTCAAATCCTTGTCCATTCAATTATCCACACGCGGCAACGCCGACATTCACGACATCACAGATCAAGTCGCGCGTCAGATTGCCCAAAGCGGACTCAAAGATGGCGCGGTCACAATCTTTTGCCCATCATCAACCAGCGCATTGACCACCATTGAATATGAAAACGGCGTACTTGACGACCTGCGAAGATTGTTCGATGAAATCGTGCCGCCGAATCGAGAATACGCTCATAACGCGCGCTGGGGCGACGGCAACGGACACAGCCACGTGCGCGCCAGTCTGCTGGGACCGTCATTGACCATCCCATTCGTGGATGGACGTCTCACGTTGGGGACGTGGCAGCAAATCATTTACGTGGATTTCGATAACAGGCCGAGAAAAAGAGAATTGATCTTGCAGTTGATTGGCGAATAATCTGGTTTGTTGCCATCATCTCGATAAACCCGCCGTTGGAATCTGTAAATTTGCCAGCGCAAACTGTGCGTCTCTGCGGTACGTTTCTGAATTCAGCCGCTATCCCGAACTCACCGTAATTATCAAAATTGAAAGCATTGCAGGCGGAGGGGTGGAAGAAAATAAAATAGCCTAAATTTTTATGGATTGCTTCATCGAGCAAAGGAGACTGTGATGAAAAAATTGCTGGCTTTAATCCTGGCGCTCCTGCTGTCGGGCTGTGCCGCCATTTCGCCTGTCACGCCGACATCCGTGCCGCCCACGCCGATCATCGCCACGGTGCTGGTGACTGTCATCCCAACGCAGGAGCCGACTCAAGTTCCGACGGAAACGCCCGCGCCCACGCAAACGCCGCAAGTCATCGTTGTAACCGCAACGCCTGCGGAAGCCGCCTCGCCTACGCCGGCATCGAATAGTTCCCCGGCCAACAGCGGCGCGGCGACTGCAACCGCCACCCTGCCATCGAACGCGGGAGGGCTTACAAAAGGAGGTGAAGTATTATTTACCAATCTGACTCGTTCAGGCAGTTACTTCAATCTTCGCTGTTCGCCCCAAGACATTACATTCAGCGCGTCGACCTCCAATGGCGCCGTCGTGGAAGTGGACATGTACTACCGTATGGAAGATTTGACCACCCAGCCGGTTTCCATAAGCGACTGGAAAAATTTAGGCAAGATGACGAGCGACGGCCACGGAAATTACACCATGGATGTCAACACGCTTCAAAATCTGAGTCCCGATTTAAGGGCAAGCGCCAGGGCCTGGTTCGATTATCAATTTGTCGCCATAGCCAAAGACGGTAATTCGGTTGGAAACAGCGGAATCATCGCGAAGCAGGTGCTGTATCTAAAGGATTGCCCGTAGGTCAATGGGTCAACGAAAACAGCCGGGGAAAATATCCCCGGCTGTTTTGGGTTAATGGGATTTACGCGGCGGGCGTCTTTGGCCGCTTCGACATTGCATCACGTCCCCACATCCAGATTGCGCCCAGCCCGAACAAGATAACGACGAAGTTCAACAATCCGCCAAGAAGGCCGGGGATGAGCGGGAAGGATAGCAGAGCTACCACAACCACCGTGATGGCAACGCCGATCACCATCGGCCAAATCCCATGTCCGGCAAGAGGCGATTTGGTCTGCGTCAAAATCCATTTGCCAAGCGCCATGCCAAAAACAACTTTCGCAACGAATGACGTAACCAGCACAAACCCAACGATGAGGGCGAAGAGCGCAAGGATGCCCAGCCAGATCACCGTTCCGCTGAGACTGCCGAGGGTGAGCGCTCCAAACAGAATTCCGCCAAGGATCAAGACGAACAGAATCAACAGGACGGCGAAGAAGAACGCGGCGTAAGCGACCACGCCCCATGCCAGACTCGGCCACAGTTTGGTCTCCAGTTTCTCCGTCGGTTTTTTGATCAATGCTGGTGCCAGCCAAAGCAGGAGCAGGCCGATCAAGATCAAGGTCACGAGCGAGCGGAGCAAATTCAGCGACCAGTTCCCGATCTTTTGCGCGGGCGTTGCCTCGAGATTCGAACTTCTCCCTTCGCTGTTTTGATTCACAGACGGAACTGTGCGCGAGATCTTCCCAGCAACCACTCCCGCAGGAAACGTCAAATCGTTATTTTGTGTGTAATCGAGATTGCCAGATATTTTCGCGGATGGATCAATTGTCAAGCCGGGCTTGACCTGCGGGACAGGGACAGTGGACTGTCCCATAAACACGGCTGGCGGCGGACCTGACTGGCTTGAATTGGCTTCGCCCACCTCAGCCCTGACATCGCCGCCTACATTCCCGGCAATTTCCAGGCCGCCGGTTGCAACTTGAACATTACGCGCGACATTGCCGGCCATCAGGACTTGACCGCCGGCGAAGATCACATCCCGGCCAATTGCGCTTCCTTTCCGGGATTCGAGGCTGTATCCTGCGCCGAGGATGTCTTTGCCGATGCTGGCTTTTTCTCCGACGAATAATACGGAACCGGCGATGCGGCTGGCGCCCGTCACCGTGCCATTGATGACAATCGTCTGCCCCGCGGCCATCAGATTGCCGTTGATCGTACCATTGATGGTGATCATCTGTCCGGCGGCGATCACATCGCCATTGACAGTTCCATCGAGGACAAACTCATTTGCGCCAACGTAGAGATCGTCGTTGACAATATCGCCCGACTGGACAATCACCTTGTCGCCGCTACGGCCGTCGAAGGCGTAAGCCGGTGTGGCAATGGGCAATGTCAACAGGGCGAGCAGAATCAAAATGCTGAAAATCTTATGGGGCCTGAACATCACATTCTCCTTTCAGAATTATTGCCGCAGGAAGGAAACTTTCCCACATCAGGACTTACGAACATAAAAAGAACTGGTTGCATTGGGCCGCAACCAGTTCTGAATGTCCGCCGATTATCGCGGGCGCAGGCGTTTGGTAATGCCCTCCCGCAATAATTCAACGGCTTCCGGCTTATTGCTTTCCCGTGCATAATCCAGCGGCGTTTTCCCTTCGTCCGTTTTCACTTCCGCGTCCGCGCCGTTGAGCAAAAGCAGGCGGATTAATTCGACATCGCCGTTTTGCGCCGCGGCGTGAAGGGGCGTGAAACCGCCCTGGCCGCGGACATTGGGAGAGGCGCCATGATCGAGCAAAAGTTTGACAATGGCGGCATGCCCGGCCGCCGCCGCGGAATGAAGCGGCGTGACATTCATTGGATTCTTCGAGGGTGAATTGAGGCGCGCCCCCGCGCCGATCAAATACTCCACCACATCCATGCGTCCAAAGAAACACGCCAGACCCAAAGGCTGATAACCATCGTTCGAATACGCATGGACCAGATCAGGCTCACGCGCAAGGATGCGGACGATGTATGAGCGTTTGCCCAACGCGGCGGCTTCGAAGATATCCAGTAAAACTTTCTTTTCCGCCAGAAATTCGGCGATCTCCGGATGGCCGTAATAAACGGCAAGCAAAATTGGCGAGACGCCGTTTTCATTTTCGCGAATCAAATTTGGCGCCGCGCTCAACAGGCGCAGTACCCGTTCCTGATCGCCGTTTTTGATTGCTTCAAAGAATTCAGTCATAATGCCCCGAAAGTTGCACACCAATGAGATTTCAGGCAAATTATACGAGCGGGCCAATGAGAACGGCGTTGCAAATTCTTTGCGATTCATTCCCCGATGATTTTTATCAGCACACGTTTGCGGCGGCGGCCGTCGAACTCTCCGTAAAAGATTTGCTCCCAGGGACCAAAATCAAGCCGGCCATTCGTCACAGCCACGACAACCTCGCGCCCCATGATTTGGCGCTTGAGATGGGCGTCGGCGTTGTCTTCGCCGGTGTCGTTGTGACGGTATTGACCGATCGGCTCATGCGGAGCCAATCCCTCCAGCCATTTTTCATAATCCTGATGCAATCCATGTTCATCGTCGTTGATGAAGACCGAGGCGGTGATGTGCATGGCATTCACAAGTCCGTCGCAATTACCACTTTGAGATTTCACCGAATCTGGTCCTCCTGCTGTCACAACCCAAAGCAAGCGCTAAGTAGACCACGGATTCTCTTCCTCCCAACCTCCCTGATACTGTTTCAGGGAGGCTCTCTTTATTCGCCGATAATCTTAACAAGCACCCTTTTCCTGCGCCGACCGTCGAACTCTCCGTAGAAGATCTGCTCCCAAGGACCGAAATCAAGTTGACCATTTGTCACTGCGACGACTACTTCGCGGCCCATGATCTGTCGTTTCAAGTGTGCGTCGGCGTTGTCTTCGCCAGTGTCGTTGTGACGATATTGGCCGACCGGGTCATGCGGAGCAAGTTCTTCGAGCCATCGTTCGTAGTCCTGGTGAAGACCCGATTCATCATCATTGATGAAAACCGAAGCGGTTATATGCATTGCGCAAACCAAAGCCAACCCGTCTTGAATTTCGCTCTCTCGAAGACAACTTTCAATTTGCGGAGTGATGTTTACAAAGCCGTGAGATTCACCCGAAAAAGTGGACTCTGAGTTAAGACAAAGTTTGATAGTAGCGCCGCTCAAATTCCTCCGGGGAAAGATAACCTAAGGATGAGTGCAGACGCTCTCGATTGTAGAAACCCAAAATGTAGGAAAAGATATC
>JBHORD010000109.1:0-6466 GCA_042408355.1 Anaerolineales bacterium | reverse complement strand
GCTATACTTTTAATGAGGAAACCACGAGGTGATTTATGATCCCAATTCGCGATACGATACGCTCGCATTCCTTCCCCATCGTCAACTGGCTGATCATCGCCGCCAACGCGGTGGTGTTCTTCATTGAACTGAGCCTGTCGCCCGCCGGGTTGAACCGCCTGATCGGCACCTTTGGGCTGGTGCCGGCCAACGTCCACCTGCAAAACCCGCTCACGCTGGTGCCCTTCTTCACCAACATCTTCCTGCACGGCGGCTGGCTTCACATCCTCAGCAACATGTGGGTGCTTTTCATCTTCGGCGATAACATCGAAGACCGCATGGGCCACATACGTTATTTGATTTTTTATTTGCTGAGCGGCGTGGCGGCTGGCTTGCTTGAGTCGTATGTCCTGCCCGCCAGCAATGTTCCGATGATCGGCGCGAGCGGCGCGATTGCCGGCGTGCTGGGCGCTTATTTGATTTTATTTCCACAGGCGCGCATTGCCAGCATTGTGCCGATCATTTTCATATTTACCATCATCGAAATCCCGGCGGTGATATTCCTGTTATTCTGGTTTATCCTGCAGTTGTTTTCCGGTTGGACGGCGTTGGCGGGCGCGGCGGGCAGCAGCGGCGTCGCGTGGTGGGCGCACGTCGGCGGATTCCTGTTTGGGATGCTGGCGGTTCGATTCTTCGCCCAACGCCGCCCGCTCTATTATCAACCATAGGATTAACAAAGGAGTTTTCATGCCTCGAAATTATCTCGTCACCGGCGGCGCCGGCTTTATCGGTTCGAATTATGTAAACCGCCTGTTGAAGCGCGGCGAGAACGTCACCATCTATGACAACTTTTCGCGCGCCGGCGCGAAGCGCAACCTCGAATGGTTAACGTCAACGCACGGCGAAAAATCTTTTAACGTGATCGCCGCCGATGTGCGCGACGCCGACAAAATAACGGAAGCCGCCCGCGGCTCCGATGTGATCGTTCATCTCGCCGGACAGGTGGCGGTGACCACATCTGTGACCGATCCCCGCTCCGACTTTGAATCCAACGCGCTGGGAACGTTCAATGTCCTCGAAGCCGCGCGCGCCTCAGCACGCAACCCCATTTTCATTTACGCTTCAACGAACAAAGTCTATGGCGGCATGGACGATGTGCGCATCGTCGAGGAAGCCACGCGCTGGCGTTACGAAGATTTGATAAACGGCTGTCCCGAAACGCAGCCGCTCGATTTTCATTCGCCGTATGGATGCTCGAAGGGAACGGGCGATCAATACGTTCGCGATTATGCCCGCATCTATGGTCTGCGCTCCGTCGTCTTCCGTCAATCCTGCATTTATGGTCCGCGCCAATTTGGAATCGAAGATCAGGGCTGGGTGGCATGGTTTGTCATCGCCGCGGTGACCGGACGACCGATTACGATTTACGGCGACGGCAAGCAGGTGCGCGATGTCCTGCATGTGGAGGATTTGTTGAACGCCTACGACGCGGCGATTGAGAGGATCGACGCCGCCGCGGGAAAAGTTTACAACATGGGCGGCGGCCCGCGAAATGTGCTATCCGTGTGGGCGGAGTTTGGACCGATGCTCGAAAAATTATTGGGAAAGAAAATTCCCGTCGGGCGCGGCGATTGGCGCCCCGGCGATCAGCGCGTCTTTTATGCCGATGTCAGCAAAGCCCAGCGCGAACTGGGATGGAGTCCGAAGATTGGCGTGGAAGAAGGAATCCGAATGTTGTTCGAATGGGTGAAGGAAAATAAAAACCTGTTTTAAAGCAAAAGAACTCCGAAGCTCAGACTTCGGAGTTCCCGCATTTCAAAGGCTTGATTCGATTTGCAGATGTTACGGTCCCGTGATTTTGATGGTATCCGCCGTCACTGTGAATGTCGTTTTATCCGGCCCGGTGATACACGCAGGTCCGCCCGAAGGATTGCTTGGCTTCTTGGGATCATTTACAAAGGCGGACGCGTAATAACATCCGTAGGGCAGTACATTTGCCAGAAACATTGACTGTGACGGAGCCAGCACGTAAGACAAATAACCGCACTGCCCGAATTTATTCTTTGCAAGATACAGTGAAATCGTGACGGAGGCTTTCGTTCCGTTGACAATCAGCACGTTTCCAGTACTGCCGCTTGTCAGTTTCCCACTGCCGGCCGATTTGGCGTCCAACGGCCCGCTGCACGGATCGCCGCTGGCATTGCCGGCCGCCTGAGTCGGCTGGAGCGCGGATGTTGCGGTAGCGGTCGTGTCCAAGGTTGGAAGCGGCATCGGCGTGGGACTCGGCTGTGGCGTGGGACTCGGCTCCGGCGTATCCGTAAAAGTCGGCATGGCTTCCTGTGTCTGCGCCATCATCGTATTTGCCGCCGCCACCGCGGAGGCCTGAACCTGCGCCGGATCAATGGTCGGCGCGGCTTTTGCGCTGCATGCAGTGAGCAGAAGAGCCAGGATGGCGGCAATTAATGCGGAACGTTTCATTTTCTTCTCTCCATTTCTTCTTGCGATGGCAACTGCTGTTTCATCGAAGGAACGGCGCATCTTACCAATAAATTATGAGCCGCTCATTAAAGTTAACGCCTTGGAGCGCGCGAATCTGCAATCGTCATAACCTGTGCGTTATAATCTCTCCGCTTTATGAAAATCCTCACCGTTTTAACGTATTACCGGCCTCATACCTCCGGCCTGACGATCTATGCGGAACGCCTGGCGCGTGCCTTTGCAAAACGCGGACATCAAGTCACGGTAATGACCACGCAATACGACAAGGCCCTGCCGCGCGAGGAAATGATGAACGGCGTGCGCGTCATCCGCGTGCCGGTGGCGTTTCGTCTGAGCAAGGGCGTCATCGCGCCGACGTTCGGCTGGGTCGCCACGAAATTGGTCGCCGAACACGACGTGGTTCAGATGCATCTCCCGCAGTTCGACGCGCCCGGCGTGGCATTTCGCGGACGGCTGTTTGGCAGGCCCGCTGTTTTGACCTATCATTGCGACATCCAACTTCCGCCCGGACTTTTCAACCGCTTTGTGAATCTCGTCGTCAAGTGGCAGAACAACATGGCGGCGCTGCTCTCGGATCAGATCGTGACCTATACACAAGATTACGCCGATCATTCGGCTTATCTCTCGCGCTATAAATTCAAACTGCGGACGATCCTTCCCCCGGTTGAATTGCCGGCGGCGGATAAGGCCGCGATCCAAGCGTTTTCTCAAACGCATCTCGCGGGACGGAAGCCGGTCATCGGCATGGCGGCCCGCTTCGCGGCGGAAAAAGGAGTCGAGGTCCTGCTCGATGCGCTTCCAATCGTCTTGAAAAAATATCCCAATGCACTGGTTTTGTTTGCGGGTACATACCAAAATGTGATGGGCGAGCAGGCTTACTTTGACCGTCTGATGCCGCGCATTCGCGAGTATGAATCGCAAGGTCATTGGAAATTTCTTGGCAATCTCGATCCGGCTCAAATGGCCGCGTTCTATCCCAATCTCGATGTGCTGGTTGTGCCGTCTTTGAATTCGACTGAAGCATTCGGACTCGTTCAAATCGAAGCGATGATGAATAGCGTGCCATGTGTCGCTTCGGCGCTGCCCGGCGTGCGGATGCCGGTGCAAATGCACGGCATGGGACGCGTGGCAAAGATCGGCGATTCGAAAAGTTTAGCGGAGTCCGTTTTGGAAATTTTGGATGACCCGAAAAAATTCTGCGGCGACCCGGCGGCCATTGCAAAAATATACGATCCGGATACCGTCGCGGCGGAGTATGAAAAGTTGTTCGAGAATTTGATGGGGAAGAGATGAACGACCCAAAAACACAAAATGCAAATCGCAAATCGAACATCGAATATCGAACATCGAGCATTGAACATCGGGAATCGAAAGATTTTCTTTTTCTTCAATTGCGCGACCTGCCGTATTTCCGCGCCCTTCTGCGCGCCGTCGAAGCGACGTATTATCAGGATTTGCCGTTGCCCGCGCCGGTTTACGATGTCGGCTGTGGCGACGGACATTTCGCCTCGCTGACGTTCGAGCGGAAGGTTGATGTCGGACTCGATCCGTGGCATGGACCGATTCACGAAGCCAGGAGGCGCGGCGCGTATAAATTTCTTGTCGAAGCGGACGCGGCGCATTCGCCGTTTCCGTCGAATTATTTTGCCAGCGGATTCAGCAACTCGGTGCTGGAACATATTCCGCACATCGAGGCGGTATTGGCCGAAACCGCGCGCGTTCTGAAACAAGGCGCGCCGTTTTATTTCTGTGTGCCGAACCCGCGTTACCTTTCCGAGCTTTCGATCTCGCGCGTACTGGGCAAGGGATACACGGAATGGTTTCGCAAAATCTCGCGCGTCTCGCACGCCGATGAGCCGGGCGTCTGGCAAAAACGTCTGGAGAACGCCGGCTTTGAACTCGTCCGCTGGTGGCATTATTTTTCGCCTGCCGCGATGCGCGTGTTAGAATGGGGCCACTATTTTGGCGTCCCGTCGGTGGCGGCGCGCGCGCTTACCGGACGGTGGATCATCGCGCCGACGAAATGGAATCTGTGGCTGACCGGGCGATTTGTAAAGAAATACGCCTCGCCGCAACCCATCGAGAACGGAACGTTTACCTTTTATATTGCGAGAAGACGATAAGCGATGTTCGATAATTCGAGCATCGAATATCGAATAACGAATTTTGAATCCTCATGTCCTTCGACGAAACATACTTTTCCACGCACACGTATCAAAATGTTTCCTTTGCAAAGTTCAGCCAGTATTGGTGGTCGAATCGATTCTTCGCGATGCTGGCCCGCCGCTATGGACGGCGCGGCGCGCGTCTGCTTGAGATCGGTTCGGGGCTTGGTCACCTCGTCGGCCAGTTGGAGGACGGCTTTGAAACGTTCGGGTTGGATATCAATCATTGGGCGGTGGCCCGCTCGACGTCCGAAGCGAGGCGCACTCAATTGCAGACTGCCAGCGCGCAGGAACTTCCATTTGACGATTCGGCGTTCGGCGTCGTTATCATCAAACACATCGTCGAACACTTGCCGGACCCGGCGCGGGCGATTCGCGAAATTGGCCGCGTGCTCGAGCCAGACGGAATCCTGATACTCGCCACGCCGAATCTGGATTCGCTGCTCAAGCCTTTGAAAGGCGATCAATGGATTGGCTACCTGGACCCGACGCATATTTCGTTGAAGCGGCCCGCTGAATGGCTGGATTTGATTCGGGACGCAGGTTTGAATCCGCTTAAAGTATTTGCCGATGGATTTTGGAATGTGCCGTATATTCCGCTTGTGCCAAATTCAATTCAAAAATTGTTTTTCGGTTCGCTTGGCGGTTTGCAGGCGGTGACAGGTTTTGTTTTTCTTCCCGTTCGCTGGGGAGAGAGTATTATCGTGATTGCAAAGAAGCGGTGAAGCGGCGATAAGCGGTCAGTGATTGGTGCGCAGTGAGGAATATGAACGACGAGAATCGCAACTTCGATGAGCCAAGCGTGCTCGATTATGTGAAATCAAAACTTTTCTTTTGGCGCGGACAAAGCGTGGAAATTCCCGCGCAGGTTGTGGAGGAAAAAGTCGAGCCGCCGCAACCGATTGAAGAACCTTCGTCATCCAAACCGTTTCGGTGGATTTCGCTTGCCGCATTGGGGGTTGCGCTTTTTGCCCAGCGTTTGTTTGAGCCGCCGGTTTCTTCGGCGGTTCCCGGCCTCGTTTTTTATATCGCCGCGCTGGGGTTGTTGTTGATTGCGATTCTGCGCGGCGAATGGACTCTGGCTCCGCTGGCGGAGTCGTCGGTCAACAGCGATCCGATGATCTTTCGCCGCAACGCGTTTTTGATTTCTTTGCCGCTGGCAGTTCTGGCCTTTTTCCTCTTCAGTGGAAATTTATTCAACCTGTTCAATCTGACGATTTGGCTGATGGCGATGGGGTTATTCGTTTGGTCATTGTGGATTCCTGATCCAAACAAGCCATCGCTGTGGCGGCGCACTCGCAATTTCCTTGCGCGCAAAAACTGGCAGATCAACATCAGCCGCTGGACTTTGCTTTTGATCGCCGCGGCAGCGATTGTTTTCTTTTTCCGCGTCTATCACATCCAGCAGACTCCGGCGGAACCGTTCAGCGACCACGCCGAAAAGATTCTGGATATTTACGATATCCTGCACGGGCAGACGCGCATCTTCTTTCCGCGCAATACGGGCCGCGAAGCCATCGGCATGTATTGGATTGTGCTGACCGTTTGGATTTTCAACACCGGCCTGTCATTCCTCACGACCAAAATCGCGACTATCTCGATGGGGCTGGTCACCCTGCCTTATATTTATTTGCTCGGCAAAGAGATTGCGAACAAGCGCGTCGGCTTGCTGGCTTTCTTCCTCGCCGGGATCGCATACTGGCCGAACGTCATCTCACGCATTGGCTTGCGCTTTCCGCTTTATCCGTTGTTCGTCGCGCCGATGATGCTTTATTTGATTCGCGGACTTCGTACCGGCGACCGCAATCAATTCATTCTCGCTG
>JBHORD010000108.1:0-21062 GCA_042408355.1 Anaerolineales bacterium | reverse complement strand
ATTGACGTGGACGAGCCGCACGTATACAGCGACATTCTGGAAGGAATGGCGGATAAATTATCCATGTCTGCCGACCTGGCAGTTAACGGGGTAAGCAAAATTTGGGATTATCTGATATGGTCGCTGCTCTTCAATGAGTATCAGGATAAGGATGGGCTTATCAAAACCGCCAATTTGATGGTTCGACGCGGAAACGCGTCCCATTTTATCCACGATCTGCTGAGCGGTCTCGTAAAACGATACGTGGACGACACCGGTAAAGTTGCCGAGGAAGTATCTGGCATCACAACATCGGCGCTCTTCACGTCAGCGCAAAAGAAGATACTTGAATTCACCCGCAAAGAGCCGGCCATCATTGCAATTGACACATTCGAGCGATACGACCGGGAAAACATGGCCATGATGGTTGTCACTGCCGCCCTGATTCAACGCGCCAATGAATTCAACATTACATATGCCCATAAAGGTATCCACGTAAAGGCGTTTGTCTCTGCAGAAATATTTCCTCATATCAAGGAAAGCATTATCACCAACACCACAAAATTCATCCGTCATCCGGTCTATTTGCGCTGGAAACCGAGAGACCTGATTCGGCTGATTATGTGGCGCTTCCAAAGGTATATGGAAGCGCAGGGTTATAAATTTCCGTTCAAAGAGGTGGTATGGGAAAACTTTGACGATATTCTGGAAAAGTTGTGGTTTCCCTTCTTTGGCAGGCGGGTGAAAAATCTTCGAGGCGTCGAAGAGCAGAGCTTTCCTTATATTTTGCGGCATACTCAAATGCGGCCCCGGCAATTGGTGGTATTGTGCAATCACATTGCACGTCAGGCAATAAACAGCGGGAAATTTCCTCAATTTAAAGAAGTGTCAATCGGCAAAGCCATTTCCGAATGCGAGTACGATCTGGCCGATGAAGTTTTGAATTCCTACGATCTCATTTATCCGCGTGTCGCTGAAATCATCACCGCCCTTACCAATGCCCCCATGATGTTTCAAGGCAACTATCTCGACCAGGTGGCCAAACGAACCTCGAGCGCCTGGCCGCGCGGCGACTATACCACTGCCAACTTTCGCAGAGTGGTGGCGGAATTGGGCATCGTCGGAAAAGTCCGGACCAAAGACGACTCGACGGGCATCATCGCCGCCGACTTCGAATATGCAATGCCTGACCGCCTGACATTGACAAGCGATGATCTATGCGTCATCCATCCCATGTTCTATTCAAAACTTCAGGTGAAGAGAAACGGTTACATCGTGTATCCTTTCCCCGATCACGAAGACTATAATGGTCTTTGGACAAAATAAATTCCGCGAAACGAAAGAGCCGGTGCAAAAGCATCGGCTCTTTGCCTGCATGTCGAAACTGTTTACGCCGGCTGTAATTCTTTCTGAACAATTTCCTCCAGCATCCTGGTCGTTACCGATTTCGGCCGCTCAATGGGCCAGCCGAGGGCGCGCGCCCAAACATAATTGGCAGTGACGCCCAGGGCGCGTCCAACGCCGAACAGCACGGTGTAAAAATCGAATTCGCGCACGCCGTAGTAATACTGCAGCGTACCGCTGATGGCATCCACGTTCGGCGCGGGATTCTTGGCTTTGCCTTGTTCCTTTAATACCTGCGGAACCACATCGAACACCAGGTCCGCGAGGCGGACCAGTTCATCGTCCGGGAAGCGCTTCTTCGCAAATTCCATCTGCGCCATGAAACGCGGATCGGGCACGCGCAAAACTGCATGTCCGTAGCCGGGGATGACATGGCCGCTGTTCAGCGTATCCCACGCAAATTTATAAAGCTCATCACGCGTCGGCACGCCGCCAAATTTGTTCTTGACTTCGATCAGCCAGCCGAGGCATTCCTGATTGGCCAGTCCATGCAGAGGGCCGGCCAGCGCGTTCAAACCGGCGGAGAAAGCATAGTAAATGTCCGAGAGCGTGGAGCCGGCAAGATGCGTGGCATGAGCCGAGGCGTTGCCGGATTCGTGATCGCTGTGCAGGATGAAATACAGGCGTGCGAGTTCAGCGTAGCCCTTCTTATCTGCGACCTTCATCATCCTCGAGAAATTGGCGCCGTAATCCAGCTTCGGATTGTATTTCGGCTTGCCCTTCTCGCCAAAATATTTCATGCGATAAATGAATGCGGCGATGACCGGAAGTTTAGCCGTGAGATTCAGACTGTCTTCGAGCGCGGCTTCCCAATAGACATCCTTCTTCATCTCATGGTATTTGTGAGCGAAGACAGATTCGTTTTGCAAAGCCAGCACCGCCTGCGAGAACAGCGTCATCGGATGCGTCTCTTTCGGCATGGCCTTGATCATCTTATAGACATAATCCGGGACGGCCGCGCGCCTGGCCCATTCGGCCTCGACCTCCATCGCCTGCTCTTTGGTCGGAACTTCGCCCACCATCAGCAGATAATACAAGCCGCCGACCAGCGGCATTTTTCCGCCGCGCGCTTTGGGTAATGCATTCAAAACTTCAGGGATAGACAGGCCGCGAAAGCGGATGCCCTCCGCCGGGTCCACGTAAGAAATATCGGTCAACAAGGATTTGATGTCGCGCATTCCGCCGACAATTTGTCCAACCGTGACGTGGTCCACAACAATATCGGCGTGATCCTTGGAAAGCACCTTCATGCGTTCACGCCAGGCTGGGAGTTGAGCAGAGATTTTCTCATGCAAGATCATGGTTTCCTCCGAAAAGTTCCTCACCCCTTGCTCCTCCCCAAAATCGGGAGAGGGATCGGGGGAGGAAAAAATTAGATTTTTACCAGCTTCTTCAGCGCCTCGTGCGTCTCTTTGACTGCCGCCGCCGATTTATCGAACAACGCCTTTTCATCGGCGTCCAATTTGTATTCGATTATTTTTTCCATACCCTTGCGTCCAAGCATGACCGGAACTCCAAAGAACATATCGTTTAAACCGTATTCGCCTTGCATATAAGCCGCGCATGGAACGATCAAATGCTTATCTTTGAGAATCGCTTCTGCCATTTGAGCGCAGGCCGCAGCGGGCGCGTAGAACGCCGAACCCGTCTTGAGCAGATTCACGATCTCGCCGCCGCCCTTGCGCGTGCGGTTCACGATGGCTTCGAGCTTGTCGGCGGGCAGGTAATCTTTCAAGGAAATGCCTGCCACATTACTTAGACGCGTCAACGGAACCATTTCATCCCCGTGTCCGCCCAAAACGTAGCATTGGATATTTTCGACGCTCACGCCGGTTTCCATGGCCACAAAGGCGCGCATACGGGCGGAGTCGAGAACGCCGGCTTGACCAACGACGCGTTCGCGCGGCAGTTTATTTGTTTTCAATGTGAGATACGCCATCGTATCCAGCGGATTGGTCAGCACGATGTAGATCGCGTCGGGCGAATACTTGAGCGTTTCACCCGCGGCTTTGCCGACAATTTCCGCGTTGGCTGTCAGCAGGTCGTCGCGGCTCATGCCCGGTTTGCGCGGCAGGCCTGCAGTAATAATGATGATATCCGAGTCTTTGGTTGCAGCATAATCATTCGAGCCAACAATTTCAACATCTTTTCCAATGATGGGCATGGCTTCCAGCATATCCAACCCTTTGCCCTGCGGCATTCCTTCGACGACATCCACCAGCACAAGATCCGCCAATTCGCGTTCGGCCAGCCAATGGGCAGTGGTCGAGCCTGTCATACCTGCGCCGATGATCGAGATTTTGTTCATTGCGCCTCCAAATTGATGCGATTTATTGAATTAATTTTATCCGAAAGTGCAAATACCCAAAAGTACAAAATGTCACATTTTTGGACAGATAAAGAAAAGCCGGTTTTTCCGCGAAAAAAGGACTTTCGATAGCCATGATGGCTTCGAAAGTCCTTCCTGCTTCTTCGCCGGCTGATTAACCGGATTTCGCTTCGAGAAAGTGAGTCGCTTGAATGGCCGCGGCCGCACCCATTCCCGCCGATGTGACCACCTGACGAAAGTGCGAATCAGCCGCCTCCCCCGCGGCATAAACGCCTTCCACGCTGGTCTCCATTTTGTCGTTGATTTTGAGATAGCCAAGTTCATCCATCTCCAGTTGACCTTTGAACATTTGTGTGTTCGGCGTATGGCCGATAAAAATGAACACGCCGTCTGTTTCAAAGATGGTTTCTTCGCCGGTCTTGACGTTCTTCAAACGCACCGCTTCGACCTTCTCCCGGCCGAGAATTTCGGTCACAACGGTATTCCAAATCACATTCACTTTGGGATGTTCGCTGACGCGCTTTTGCAACAGCGGACCGGCGCGGAATTCGTCGCGGCGATGAATGATGGTGACGGATGAGGCGTAACGCGTGATGAACAGACCTTCTTCCAGCGCGCTATCGCCTCCGCCGACAATAACAACCTTTTTATCCTTGAAGAACCAGCCGTCACAGGTGGCGCAATAAGAAACGCCGCGTCCGGTCAATTCTTCTTCGCCGGGCACTTTTAATTTATTCGGATCGGCGCCAGTCGTAATGATAAGGCTATCTGCGGCGTATTCGCCGCCATCCGTCTTGACCCTGAACGGGCGCTGGGACAAATCCACTTCGTGCGCCGTATCGAATTCCACCTTCGCGCCGAAATGCTCCGCCTGCTTTTGGAACAATTCGCCCAACTGCGCGCCGCCCACCCCATCCGGAAAGCCCGGGTAGTTTTCGATGGTATACGTCAGCGCGGCCTGCCCGCCCAATTGGGTGCCGGTCAACACAACGGGCGCGAGTTCCGCCCGCGCCGCGTACAACGCCGCAGAAAGCCCCGCCGGTCCCGAACCTAATATCAAAACCTTCACATGCTTGGCACTGCCGTTTGAATTCATATTGAAATTGAAAGCCTTATCCATTTGCAAAATGATCCCTTATGAGACGATATGAGTCTAAAGCTTATTACTGCCTCATATTCAATTAGATGCGCCCAGCGGCAAAAAGTTGCAGACGCCCTATTTCACCGCCTTATCCGTAATCTTCAGGGCCTCGTCCAGCACATCGAAACCTTCTTTCAATTGCTCTTCCGTGATAATCAACGGCGGGATAATCAGCGCGGTGTGCCAATGCACATCCAGGAACAGGCCGTGATCGAAACAATATTTTTTGAAGGCAGTCATCTCCGGGCTCGATCCGTTCCATGGCGCCATCGGCTCCTTTGATTTTCGATCCTTGACCAGTTCGATGATTCCGAACAACCCAATCGAGCGGACATCGCCAACAGACGGATGCGACTCGCCCAAATCGGTCAGCATGCGCTTCAAGAGCGGACCCATGGCGGCCGCGTGCTCGACGATTTTATCTTCCCTCATGACGTTGATATTCGCAATCGCCGCCGCCAGCGAAATGGGATGCGACGTGTACGTTAATCCCGATTTATAGGGCGTCTCATCGAAGCGCGCCGCAATCTCCGGCTTCATCGCCACCGCACCCAGCGGCGCATATGCAGACGTCAGCCCTTTCGCCATCGTCATAATATCGGGAACGACATTCCAATGATCCACCGCAAACCATTTGCCCGTGCGGCCAAATCCGCTCATGACCTCGTCGGCGATCATCACAATTCCATATTTGTCGCAAATGGCGCGCACGCCCTGCATATATCCCTCGGGTGGAACGATGATTCCATTCGTACCGGTGACCGATTCCATCAAAATGGCGGCAATCGTCTCCGGCCCCTCGTACTGGATAATTTCTTCGAGGTGATTCAAATAATCGCGCGTAAACTCTTCCTCAGAAATATCCGGATTCGTTCGATGGAACGTCGAGCGATACCGATAGGGGTCCAGAAAATGAACAACGCCCGGCATTAACATCGGCTCCCACGCCACGCGGCGCGGATCGCCGGTCGCCGCCATCGCGCCCGCCGTCGCTCCGTGATACGAACGATAACGAGCCAAAATTTTGTATCGTCCCGTATAACCGCGCGCTAATTTGATGGCGTTCTCATTCGCATCCGCGCCGCCCAGCGTGAACAAGACTTTCGTCAGTTTTCCGCCGGGCGAAACTTCCGCGACCATTTTGCTCGCCAGGGCGCGGACCCGGTTGGTCATGCTCGGCGCGGTGTAAGGCAAAGCGCGCGCCTGCTCGACCATTGCTTCGATCACGCGCTCATCGCCGTGGCCGATGTTGACGCACATCGTCATCGAATTGAAATCGAGATAGCGTTTATCGTTCACATCCCAGAAGTAAACGCCCCTGGCGCGCTTGACGGGAATCGGATTGACTTTTGCCTGAGCGGACCATGTCCAAAAAACGTGTTCCATTGAAAATGGAAGAATTTCATCATCGGGGAGATCGAACATTTTGGCCTCAACAAATTTACAATCTTCGATTTACGAATTACGATTTACGCGTCACGAATTATAATCCCCACCCCATGCAATCCTTTCCCTTCAAACGCATCGTTGTTGTTGGCGCAACCAGTTCAGGCAAATCCACGCTGGCAAAACGGCTGGCAGATCAATTCAATCTGGATTTCATCGAACTCGATGCGCTTCACTGGGAACCGAATTGGATCAAAGCGCCGCTTGATGTTTTTCGCGCAAGAGTTGATCAAGCCACGCACGCGGAATGCTGGGCCGCTGCCGGAAATTACCATACAGCGCGCGATATTATCTGGCCGCGCGCCCAGGCGATCATCTGGCTCGATTATTCGTTGTGGACAATCTTCTGGCAATTGACGCGCCGCACATTTACGCGCTGGTGGACAAGGGAGTTATTGTGGGGAACAAACCGCGAAAATTTGTTGATTCATTTCAAACTCTGGTCCGACGATTCACTCTATCGCTGGCTGTTCAAAACCTATTGGCGGCGCAAGCGTGAATACCCCATGTTGTTTGCCCAACCGGAAAACGCCCATTTAAAAATTATTCAATTGAAATCGCCAAAGGAAACCGAGGAATGGGTAGGACGGTTTTTGATGAACAGCAATCGGCAGTCAGCTTCGTCTGCGGAGCCAGGAAACGATTTGTGTGATTCCCAAAGCGGCAACAATGGCTGACAACAAAGCCCACTCGAAATTAAATTGCAGTTTCAAGATCATCGCCGCGCTGGCCAACCCAAAGCCGAGGAGGGCGAGCAAAGAAATCCGGACGAGGTGACGCGTCTCGACGAGCCGCCGCTCCTCGTCCGAGGCCGCGAAGCGCAGACGGTATCGAAAGAAAGTGAGATCCCAGGCCATGAGTCCGCCGATTGCGCCGGCAAACATCCAACCGGGCGTGAAATTCAAAAGCCATAAACCCAAAGCCGCCGCAAGAAAATCAAAAATCAAACCAATGTATGCAAACCAGCGCCAGCGATGCCATACGGTGAAAATCCAAAGCGCGCCGAAGAAAATAATCCAGCGCGCAAATTGCGTCAAGCCGGCCTGCTCGTAACCCCACGCCAGCGAACCGACGCCAAGAACGATGCTGAAGATCAATGCGAACAACGTCATCGTCTGCTCCCGGCCTGGATTTGCCGCGCGAAAGCATGCCGCGCCGCCTGATCGAAAGGTTGAGCAACGTCCCAATCCATCACTTGCACGCCGGCGCGTTGAATTCGCATGAGCAACAGAGCGCGTTCCATGCGGACGATTCTCGCCGCCAGCTGAACCTCGGGCTGACGCGGCAAATGCCGTTCTTCAAACGCCGCCGCGTTGGGACACACCGCCAGAATCTGGTATCCTCGCGCCCGCAATTGAACCAGCGTGGAATAGTCATCTTCAACCAGCGGACTGATCAAAATGATTTGCGATTCGGGCGGGAACATGCGCGCCGGCAAAAATTGCAAACCGTCGAAGACCTGACTCGCGCCCGGCGCGGCGTGCGCCAGCGCGTACAGAATGCGCTCGCGCTGTAACTTGCCATAGCCGGGGAACGTCCATTGCAGATAATTGCTGTATACCAGCAAGCCAACGCGGTTGCCTTGCGAGAGAAACGCGTCGGCAAGCGAAGCCGCCGCCATAACAGAATGCTCGAAAAGAGAGCGCCCGCCCGCAAACAGATTCGTCCGCTCGCGGCCGTCCAAAACAATGCCGACATCAGCGGCGCGTTCCCGCTGAAATTCATTGGAATACAGGCCTTCCACGGCGCGCGCGCTGACATGCCAATTGATCTGGCGCGGCGAATCGCCTTCCTGATAATCGCGCACGCCGAAAAATTCCACGCCCGCGCCGCCGATGCGCGCCGGAATCGTTCCGGCATAAACGCGCGTTCGACGCGGCCGGATTGGAATCTGTTTGAGCCGCGCCGCGTCTGGAAATACAAACAATTGCCCAAACGTGCGGATATTCTGCGCCAGCCGCAGAAGCCCAAGATGATCGCCCGCTTCGGCGCGAACAGTCTCCAGCGGGAATCCGCCGCGCGGCCCGCGCACGGTGTACTCGAAAGTAAAGCTTTTATTTTTTTCCAAAGAGATCAGATGGCGGTTGCTCCCATCCACCACATTCAATGCGGGCGAAATGACATCCTCCAGCATCAATTCTTCCAGCAGCGCGCCGCGATTCGTGACGGTCACAGTCACTCTGACCGGCGTCTGCGGCGCGACGCGTTCCGCGCTCAGTTCGCGCCGTACTTCGAGTTTGATTTCATTCGGGCTGAACCACAACCCATACAGCAAATAAAGCAATAACGGGATTGTCAATGCGACCAGCGCGCCGCGCAACACGACCAGCCCCGCAAACAGTAAGATCAAAATCAAGAAGCCAAGAAACCAGGCGCGAGACATAAAAAGAAAAGGTTAAGAACGGAGATTACGCATCGTCCTAAAGATTTTATCGTTCAGGCTCTTCCGCAATTGACGGAAAAGAGAACCTTCGGGGCATTCCAGAAAGTTTTACGAAATCACCGGCACGGGGGTCTTTTCGATCACATCGCGGATGACATCGCCCGCCACCGATTGTGACATCCAATACTCCGGTTGAAGAATCAAACGGTGACTCAGGACCGGCGCGGCAAATCGCTTGACGTCATCCGGAATGACATAATCGCGGCCGTCCAGGGCGGCGTTGGCGCGCGCCATCTTTAGAAAGGCCAGCGATCCGCGCGGCGACGATCCGACCGATACGCGGCGATCCTGCCGCGTGGCATGCACCACCGCCGCGATGTAACCTTCGATATCCGCATTCACATGAATCGTTTCGACCGCTTCGCGCAGGGCAAGCAACTGCTCCGGCTTCAAAATTTGTCGAAGCGGCACTTCATCTTGCATCCGCTCGCGGCGCCGGCGCAGAATTTCCTTTTCTTCATCCATGTTTGGATAACCGACGGATAACTTCACCATGAAGCGGTCAAGCTGGGCTTCGGGCAGTGGAAACGTCCCTTCATATTCAATCGGATTTTGAGTCGCCAGTACGATGAATGGATCGGGCAGAGCCAGCGTTTCGCCTTCGAGCGTCACTTGCCGTTCCTGCATCGCTTCCAGCAAAGCCGATTGCGTCTTTGGCGAAGCGCGGTTGATTTCATCCGCAAGCAGAATGTTTGCAAATACGGGCCCCTTGCGCATCTCAAATTTATTCTTATTGCGATTGAAAATATAACCGCCGGTGATGTCGCCGGGCAAAAGGTCGGGAGTAAATTGAATCCGCTTGAAGTCCAGGCCCAGAGCCGTGGCAAAACTGCGCGCAATCAAAGTCTTGCCGAGGCCTGGAAAGTCTTCGAACAAAACATGTCCGCCCGCCAGCACAGCGGCCATCACCATTTCGAGCAGACTGCGTTTGCCCACAACCGCGCGCCCCACTTCATCCATCACCTTTTTGCCCAGTTCGCCAACTTCACGGATGTCTGTCACGATGATTCTCCATTAGCGCTTCAAGATAATCCACCGCTTCTTTTGGATCCAAATCCAGAACCGTCGGCGCGGGACGCCGGAGCGGATTCGACGGACGAGGATAATCCATGAACGACGTATTTAATCCGGCGTCGAGATATTTTTCCACCGCCTCATTCCGGACCTCGAAGCGGCGCTGTGCCGCAGACAATTCGTTCAGCCCGCGCGCGATTCTGCCCAAGCGATGGGCAACCTGCCATTTGAAATAATTTCCATTGCGCGATTTGATCAACCAGATTGCCAGCGATCCAATCGGCCATGAATAACGTTCCCGTTTTCGATTTCCGCGCCTGATGGAAGGCGCCGGCGGCGCGAGACTCGACAGCAAGGCCATAAAGACGCCGATCAATAAAACAACCCAGAGAAGGAGCTGGGGAATCACGGAATAATAAAATTTGATCACAAACCACAAATAAGCCAGCGGCACAACAACGATTCTGTAAACGACATCGCGCAGTAAAAAAGCCATAATCAACGAGAGGGATAATGCGCCGATCAATAAGCTCCCGCGAAGTTTTATCATGGCGTCTCCCCGCATGCCTGCAGGATGGAATTCAGGCAGGCCAGCGCCTCGTTGATATCCGGCTGGTTCAAAGAATGTGAACCATACCGTGCCGACTCGAACAAATTCGTCAATCGTTTCACCGCCTGATGCGGCAAGCCGGAACGTTCCAATCGTTCGGCAAATTCGCGCGGCGTCATCGCCTCGGCGCAGTCCGCGTTTGACTCCCACCACTTCGCTCATGCGCACATACGCCTGAATAACAACATTGTCCCAGGCATGGCCCCCAGCCAGCTCGTTGAGCGAAGACCGCGCGATAGCGGCAATTTCATCCAGATGAGAAAAGCGCCGCGAGCGCAGGCGCGTCCATTGACGATAAGCCGCCCCGGCCAAAACAAGAAGCAAAAGCGAAACAGCGAAGCTGAAAAGGTATATGAGCCACGGCTGAATTTGCGGCGGCTGGAAGGACGTTTGACCCACGCCTGCATCGGGCAACGCGCTTTGCGCGCCGGTCTGCCCCGCCGCATTCAAGTTGAGGCCCGGCAATTGAATCAAGTGATAATGAAAAATTAGAAACAAGAGCAGGATGCCGACCGCAAAGCGGACGATCTGTCGAATCAACCGTCTGCGGATTTCCGGCGGCAGCAAGTAAAGGAAAATGAAAATATTGATGAGGCAAACAGCCCAGAAAGCGATAATCTTCCAGAGAGGGATGTCGGAAATTTGCTCGAGGAGCGCCGCAGGATTGGCAAGACCGGCGCTGTCAGCGGAAAACAGCGCCGGCAGGCGTCTGCCCGGCTGAAAATTAACATCATGCAGGCTGGAGGCAAGCGCCGCCAGCGCGATCAAGGCCAGGAATGAAACCAACAAAAGCCAGCGCCTGCGGTTCATCGTGACAAAATTTTACCACTCGTAGAAAAAACGACACTCGTAATTCGATATTCGTAATTCGGCATTTGTTATTCGAGCGCCGAAGATCAAATTCCCGTTATCGAGTATCGCCCCTGCCGTGTTATACTGCCGCCAATGACCAGCTGTGACGGCAAGCTTCATCCGCATGCGCGTGAAGGGTTGATCCTCTTCAACGAGGGAAAATATTTCGAGGCGCATGAAGAGCTGGAGACGGCATGGAAAGATGAAAAAGGTAAAATCCGCGAGTTGTATCAGGGAATTTTGCAGGCGGGCGTGACGTATTTGCACATCACGCGCGGAAATTACGCCGGCGCGCTCAAAGTTTATGGACGGTCAATGCGGCGGCTTCGAGGCTGGCCGGAGACGTGCCGAGGCGTGGCAGTGGGACAATTACGAAGAGATTTGGAGGCGGCCATCGAGGAAGTCAGGCGGCTGGGCGAAAATCGCATCGCGGAATTCAACAGAGCGTTGCTGAAGCCGGTGGTCTGGAAGGATAACGAAGATGAGCGATGATGTAAAACGAAAAGCGCAAATCGCAACGAACCATCCGCAAGGCGCAAAGAGTAAGACACAAAATAAAAAGCAGACGTTTATTTGCGACCGCTGTGGATTTGAGATGTTCGAGAAGAATTGCAAAGTGATCTGTCCAAACTGCGGGAACCGGTTTGATTGTTCGGATTTGAATATTTATTTTGATTGACGGGATTCGTTGTTCGATATTCGGAAGCCGGGAATGATGGAAAATACTTTTCAAAACAAAGTCGCTTTGGTCACCGGCTCAGGACGCGGCATCGGACGCGCCATCGCTTTGCATTTTGCCGAACGCGGCGCAGACATAGTTGTCAATTTTTTTCGCAACCGCGGAACGGCGGAAGAAACCGCACGCCAGATTAAAAACCTGGGACGCCGCGCCCTGCTCGTCAAAGCGGACGTGGGCGATCTGGACGATTTAAATCGTTTGTTCGATGAAGTCGAAAAGGAATTCGGCGCGCTGGATATTTTTGTTCATAACGCCGCGTCAGGTTTCAACCGCCCTGCAATGGAACAAAGGCCCAAGGGCTGGGACTGGACGATGAACATCAATGCCCGCGCCCTGTTGTTCGCCGCGCAACGCGTCGTGCCATTGATGGAAAAACGCGGCGGCGGATTCGTCGTCAGCATTTCGAGCGCAGGCGCGGCGCGCGTCTTGCCGGATTATGTCGTGACCGGCGCGAGCAAAGCCGCACTCGAAGCCTTGACGCGTTATCTCGGCGTGGAGTTGGCGCCGAAGAATATCATCGTCAACGCGGTGTCGCCGGGCGTGGTCGAGACGGACGCCCTCGCCCATTTCACGGCGATGAAAAGCAAGGAAAATATTCTACAGAAATTTATCGAGCAGGTTCCTGCTGGTAAATTGGTCTCGCCGGAAGATGTGGCAGGAGTCGTTGCCTTTTTATGTTCGCCCGCCGCGAAGATGATCGTTGGACAAACCATTCATGTGGACGGCGGATATACGCTGACGATTGCGCGATGAATTACGGCGCCGGCGTGAGACGCGGCATGGGCGTGTGAGTCGGGAGCGGGCTGAAATTCAGCAGAGGGTACAACGTCGGAGTCTGCTCCGGCGCGGGTGTCGGGATGAGCGGAATCCATCCGCTGTAACCAAAGTACGCGGTTAAAAACGCGGCGCGCTCATCGGGGGTCATCGGGCGCGGACGGGCATAATCTTCCAGCATGGCAGTCAATAATTCAGTGCTGATGTAACGATTGTCGTAAATCACATGGCGGTCAATGAATTCCCAGCGCTGGGCAGGCAGAGGCGGAATGTAAGGACGGGTCGGATCGGGCGGCTGGTTGCCCATTTGATCGTAAAAGAAATTTCCCAGGCCGTAATGAATGAACGCGTCTTTATAGAATTCCATTTGAAGCGGAACATGTGATTGGCTTCCGCTGACGATCACCGCGCCGCCGTCAACGGCCTGGCGAAAATCATTTAATTGCCACGGCATGACTTGCGGCGAGAAACCTTCCTTGTACTGGAACGTGACAATCGGCAGGTAACCTTGTGCGCGCGCCTGACCGATCTCCGCGGCAAGTTGTTTGTAATCGCACGGATTCGCGCCCGGCGTATCGGCTGTTGCAAGCGGCTGAGGCGGCTCGCCGGCATTGCAGCCGATGAACGCGATTTTGTTGCCATGATTCGTAATCAACAACGCCCGGCGCGCTTCATCCAGATTCGCTCCGCCGCCGTAATATTGAATATTATTTTGCTTATAAAGATTCAGCGTAAATAGAAACGGATTGACGCCGTCATCCAGGATGTGCGGTCCGGTCAACTCAACGACATTGATGTTGTTATCGAGAAACAATTGAATATATTTCGGGTCGCTACAGCGCGGCCAGCGGTCATCGGGATTGGGAGCCGGGCAATTCGGCGCGAAGGAAGTCTTGTTGCTGACGTGAACGATGTCGGCCTGACGAAGTATGCCGCCGATATCCTGCGCGGGATAATCTATGCCTTTGACTTCCATTTGATACGCAATCGCATTCACCAGCGATGTCGTGCCGGTCATGATGATGGTGGTTAATTTAGACGGGTCGCGATTGGATTGAGGAAGTTTGAAGGTTGGAGGGTTTGGGAAGTTGAAGGTTGGAAGGTTTGAAGGTTGGACGGCTTGCAAAGCAAACGCGATTTGCAGCGGATATTTGCTGGCGTCGAAATCTTTGCGAATCGGCGATTGGCCGTCAACGGTCAAGACTTTCCATTTGGGATCGAGCGATTCGAATGGAACGATCCCCCACGATGGAAGATTCTTCCAGGCGTCATCAATTAATTGATCGGCGGGCGCAATTTTCACGGACCCGTCAGCGGGCACGCCCCAAAGGGCGGTGAATGCCGCCAGAGTGGATTCCGCCATCCATAACGGACGACCGGCGAACGCTCCCGAAGATGATCCATGCCATGCGGACTTTATATCACCCAGAGTCACGCCGTCGGTTACGGTTGGGAATGGGGCGACGAGCGCGTAAATCCAAACAGCTTGTTGACCATTGGCTGTTGACGGCGAAGCAACATCGAACTTGATGGACGCCAACGATGAATTTGAAACAATTGGAATTCCCCAGCCTTGCGCGGCCTGACGAAGCGGATCCGGCACTGCCGGACTGACCCACAACGCGGCAGGCATCGGCGTGGAAGTAGCAGTTGGCGTTGATCGAATAATTGGCTGTGGAACATCGGGCGTCATCACCGCCTGCGGCGCGCCGTCTTCCAAAGGCAGACAGGCAGTCAACAAAAGAACAATGATGAAAACAAGTTTCTTCACAAGGAAAGATTATAGCCGGAGAAACTTATTTAAAAATCAAATCTTATGATGGCTTAAGTTTGAGCCGCGTCAACGTAAATGAATCCAACGCTTCTTCGTCAATTGTCACGCCGAGGCCCGCGCCGCCCGGCACATCAATCGTGCTGTCGCTGTTCAACAAGAATCGTTCATGCGTGATGTCGCGTTTGTAATAACGATCCGAGGCGGAGATGTCGCCGGGCAACGTAAAGCCGGGCAGGGAAGCCAGCGCCAGGTTGGAGGCGCGGCCGATGCCGGTTTCCAACATGCCGCCGCACCACACCGGCACGTTGTGCGCACTGCAATAATCGTGAACTTCAAGCGCCTGACTCAACCCGCCCACACGCCCCGCCTTGATGTTGATGATGCGGCAGGCTTCCATCTCCAACGCATAACGCGCATGACGCGGCGTGAGGATACTTTCATCGAGGCAGATCGGCGTGCGAAATTCCTTCTGCAATTTGCGGTGATCCCAAATATCGTCTTCGTACAAAGGCTGTTCGATCAGCAAAAGATTCAAATCGTCAAGCGGCTTGAGCGCTTTTGCAGACTCCAGAGAATAAGCCGAATTCGCGTCCACTTGCAGACGGATATCTGGAAACGCTTTTCGCACTGCCGACGCGTCGCCGACATCTCGTCCGGGTTTGATTTTGATCTTGATGCGCGCATAGCCGCCTTCAACGTAATTCGCCACGGTTCGCACCAGGACCTCAGGCGACTCCTGCAATCCGACCGACACGCCCACCGAAACTCGATCGCGTTTGCCGCCGAGCATCGCCCGCAAAGATTTCTGTTCGCGCTTGCCTGCCAAATCCCACAATGCCATTTCGACGCCGGCTTTGGCAAGATGATGCCCGCGAATCCCCGCGACGCGCCGCTGAAAATCAACCGCGCCGCGAACATCCTTGCCGAGAATTTGCGGCGCAATGAAATCCTTGATGATATGCCAGGCCGTGACCGCTGTCTCGTAGTTGTAACCGGGGTCGCGCGTGGCGACGCATTCGCCCCAGCCGGTCAGACCGTCGGATTCGATCGAAACAACGATGCACTCGCGGTCCACCTCGCGCCCAAACGAAGTCTCGAACGGCGCAACGAGCGGCATACGAAGATGATAAAGGGCGAGAGAGTCAATTTTCATCGAAAAAAATTCCTCTTTGTTCGGTTGCAGACCTGTCATTGTGGGCAGCGCCTTGTCGCCACAAAGCAATCCCCTCGCAAGCCAGGAGACTGCTTCGCTGCGCCCGCAGCGACAACATCAAAGGCATTTGCAGCAAAGCATGAGACTCCGCCGGAAATAAAATTGGGACGCAGAAAACGCTGACGTACGCTGATACAGAAGAAGGAAATACTGCGATCCTTTACCCGGCTTTTGCTTCGCCGTCTGAATCGCCGATCTGCAAATCTCGTAAAGCGTCATCCAGGGAGGCCGCGCCATCCTGCCTCATGCCGGGCACGGGCGTGCCGCAATACGGACAGATGTTCCACGGCAGTTCCATCAATTTACCGCAATGATGACAGGCCTTCTTGAGTTTGGTGTGACAGTTCGGGCAAACCTGCCAATCCTCTTTCACGCGCCGTTCACAGCCGGGGCAGACTGGCAAATCTTCCAACGTCTGGAGCAATGCTTCTTCTTCGAGCGTGTGTTGATATTCTTCTTCCAGCGTTTTCGATGGGCGCAAAATCAAATAAACCAGCACGCCCGGCAAATTCAATACAGCGACCAGCAGGGCTGAAAGAATATGCACCAATGGGTCACGCGCGCGGGCGCGGATATCGCGGTATGTCCAAATCACCAACGCGATCCACAACGCGGCAAGGAACGCGCCGCCGAACGCCGTCAGGACGAGCAGTACGCTGCTGAGAAAAGTTGGGTCAAAGGACATAAGGCTCCTTATTCGCCGCAGAGATACACATCACACAAGATCTTTTCCTTGTGCGTGCAAAGGAAAACACAGCGGCCCCTGCGCCCCTTGGTGTGAAATCATCCTCCGGCTGAACCGCCGACGATTCCGCCTTCGGTGAGTTTCCGCAAATCCGAAAGCGCGGCGTTGATTTCATCCACAGTCACCAGGCGATCTTCATCGCGGTGTTTGAGTGCGCCGGCTTTGGCTTTTTCAACCGCCAGCTCGCGGATCGAAGCGTTCTTCGCCAGCGCTTCCTTCACCAGCGCCGCGCCCTGCGAATATCCGATCACCGGATTCAAGGCGGTGACCACAATCGCGTTCTTCGACAGCCAGCCTTCGGCCTTTTCGCGATTCGCTGTCAATCCTTTCACGGCGCGCTCCGTAAACGCATTCACCGCGCCGATGGTCACCTGCATCATCTCGAAAAGGTTATGTGCGATGATCGGCATCATCACATTCAATTCCAATTGCCCGGCCTGCACTGCCATTGCGATCGTCGCGTCACAGCCGATCACATGGAACATCGCCATATCGAGCATTTCCGCCATTACCGGATTCACCTTCCCCGGCATGATGCTCGAACCGGGTTGAACCGCGGGCAGGCGGATCTCATCGAGCCCCGTGGATGGACCAGACGCCAGCAAGCGAAAATCATTTGCAATGCGAATCAACGTCAACGCCAGCGTGCGGATGGAGGCGGAAAAGTCCGCCGCGTCCGCCATGGATTGCATGGACTCAAATAAATTATCGGACTCGTATAATTTCAACCCGGTCAACTCGGATAATTTCTTCACCATCCGTTTATGATATTCGGGATGTGCGTTCAAGCCGGACCCGACCGCGGTTCCGCCGATTCCAAGCCGCCTCAGCCCCTCCGCCGAACGCGCGATGCGTTCGGATTCGCGCGAGACCGCTTTGGCGTATGCGCCAAATTCCTGGCCGAGTCGAACCGGCACGGCGTCCTGAAGATGCGTGCGCCCCGATTTGACGATGTCGTCGAATTCGCGCGCCTTTGCCTCCAGCGCGGATTGAAGCGCCTTGAGCGAAGTCAGCAATTCATCCAGACGCCACAGCGCGCCCAGACGAATCGAAGTCGGAATGACATCGTTGGTAGACTGCGCCATGTTGACATGATCGTTTGGATGAACATAATATTTTCCAAGTTCGCCGCCGAGAATTTGCGTGGCGCGGTTGGCGATGACTTCATTGGCGTTCATGTTATGGCTGGTGCCGGCGCCCGCCTGAAACGGATCCACGACAAACTCTGAATCCCATTTGCCGTCCATCACTTCCTGCGCGGCCTGTTTGATCGAATCAGAAAGTTGTTTCGCGGTGAATTTTTTGCCGTCCACTTCGCGGTCGTTGAACAAACCGAGACCATAATTGACTTCTGCCGCGGCGCGCTTGACGGTTGCGACCGACCAAATGAACGCCCGCCATGGACGCAATCCGCTGATCGGAAAGTTCTCCACCGCGCGTTCGGTTTGCACGCCGTATAAAGCCTTCGCCGGAACGCGCAATTCCCCCAACGAATCTTTTTCGACACGAAAATTATCCATCCTTCGTCCTTCCTTCTTTCATTTTTCGTCTCTCATCCTCCGTCTTTTATTTTACACCTCACGGCGTATGAAAATCGAAATGCCAGCCCGCGCCATCGGACCAATCCGTGGACGTCACGCCAATGATTTGAAAAAACGTCTGACCGGGTTTGAGATCAAGCGGCGCGCCGTCCAAATTTGTGATGAGCAACGGCTGGTCAATATCGGATCGGAACCAACGCGCGGGAAAACCCTCTCCGTTGCGAAAAACAAAAGCCTGTCCAGAGTCGATCAGGTTAATGTGGTACACCTCATCCTGTTGCTCGCCCTCGTTCAGAAAAGTATGTGAGACGAACAGAACAATGACGTTATCCGCCGCGACTTGCCGATTGTTCAAATAATCCATCAGCGGAACGTACGTTTCCGGTTTGCCGCCGCGCGTATCGTCCGCTTCCTGGTAACGCAAATAGCGCTGGGAGGCGGGATCGTATTGCCAGTAATTGTAGTCGTCCACCGAATAATCTGTATAGATGCGATTGACGGCGTAGCCGCCAGCCGGAACTGTTGCACTAAAGAATCCGCTTCGGATATTCTGCGGAGAATTATCCAGATGAAGTTGGGAGGCGCAATCGTTCAATTTGGTCAAATCGAAATATGCATTGTTATATGTTTCCACCGGGCGGCGGCTGTTGAAAAACGGAGGGCATGTTCCAAATCCCTGAAGCAGAAGAAACGAACGGAGACCGCCGCTGTAAAAATATTGAAACTCGCGCGGATCGGCGTATTGGAACACATAAAAAGCGTGATACATCCGCACGACATGCTCGTCGAAATAACGGCCCGACCGCACGGGCCCAATCATGTTGGGATTGTTGCCGTAATAAACCGCGATGAACCGCGTCAGCAAATATTCGATGTAATATTCAAAAACAACGTCGGCGTAGGTCAGTCCCGCCTGCGGACGAATGTAACGCGGATAATTGGCGACTTTGATGGCGACGGGCCGGCGTTGTAGATAACTCGGATCTGCGGGCGGCAGTCCGGTTAATGGATCTATGCCGGCTGGCGCGGTTGCCATTTGTGGAATCGCAAATGAATTGCCTTGCGAGGAAACGGTGGGATCGGGCGCAAAGGTCGCAATTCGGGAAGGCGTCCCGGTGTTTGGAATCGGCGTGGACGCGCTTTCGGTAACGGGAGCCGTTGAAAGTCTCGGGCGCGAGGCGCAGGATGTCAGCAAGGCAAATGCCGGCAAAATCAATGCGGGCAAATAAAATGTCAATTTGATTGGGGAATGAAGCATTGTTTCGATTCTACCAAAGCCCAGAGCAGATAGCGATTGCTTCTCAAAACTGATAAAATAATCAAACCCATGTTGATTCTCATCTCCATCGTGCTGATATTTGCCACCGCGCTGGCGCTTTTGATTCTGCGCATCACCCGTCCCGATTTTCGTTTCAGCTGGTTGACCGCCCTGGGAGGAACATTTCTGGCGTGGCTCACCGTTTTGATCTGGCAGCCGGCAAGTCTTTTTTCGGTATCGCCCGCATTATCGGCAGACGGGCTGGCGTGGACATACGCGTTCAGTCTTGTCACGCTGGCCATCGCCATTTTGCTGACTTCCTCGGCGCGTGAGGATTTTCCAAATCCGCTCGTGTGGTCGGCGTCGCTGATTCTGTGCGGCCTGGGACTAGTTGCAGTGACCGCAAGCAATCCGCTTACGCTGGCTCTGGCGTGGGCCGCGCTCGATCTTCTGGAACTGATTACGATGCTGCGCGCCTCGACGGAGGCCCAATCCAGCGAGCGCGCCGTGATCGCTTTTTCGACGCGTGCCGCGGGAATCGTTTTATTGTTGCTGGCAAACGCGGTCAGCGTTGCTGTGGCAGGCAAGCCTTTGGATTTTCTTTCCACTCCGCCTCAAGCCGGACTGCTTCTTCTCGCCGCGGCGGGTCTGCGCCTGGGAGTGCTTCCGCTTCACCTGCCTTATCATTCCGAATCGTCACTGCGGCGCGGACTTGGCACCATGCTGAGGCTTGTTTCGGCGGCGTCGAGTCTGATTCTCCTGGCGAGAATTCCAACTTCCAGCTTGGCGTCGCCGGTTAGCGTGTTGCTGTTGATCCTGTCCGCCATCGCCGCGCTGTACGGCGGCTGGATGTGGATGCGCGCGCCCGACGAATTGATTGGCCGTCCGTTTTGGTTGATCGGCATTGGAGGGCTGGCGGTTGGTTCGGCGCTGTTTGGAAATCCCGCCGGGACCGTCGGCTGGGGTGCGGCGCTGATTTTAGCAGGCGGCGCATTATTCCTTTCCTCGCTTCAGCAAATCTGGCTGAACCGCGCATTATGGATTGGCGCGTGGACCCTGTCTGCGCTTCCGTTTTCGCTGACTGCGCTTGGATGGCAAAACAATGCCGGCGCCTGGGGATTCTTTCTGCCATTCTTTTTGATTGCCCAGGCATTCATCATGACGGGTTTTTTGCGCCATGCCATGCGTCCGTCAACGCGCAGTCCGCTGGCTTCACAGCCGGTATGGGCAAGGAGCGTTTATCCGATTGGCATCGGCTTTTTGATTTTGATTCAAATTCTGCTGGGATTATGGGGATGGGAGGGCGCCCTCGCGTTGGGAGTCTTGCCGGCCGGCGCCGCCGCTTCGCTGCTGACATTAGGCTTGTTGTGGGCGACGCCGCGTTTTTCATTTCTCAACCCTGTGCGCGCTCATTGGATTCAACCAGCTTTCCCCTCGCGTCTCGATCAGATTTATCAAAACCTTTGGACGCTTTATCTCTGGCTTGGCCGTTTGACGCAAACCATTTCCGCCATCCTCGAAGGCGACAGCGGAATCATGTGGACTTTATTATTTCTGATCTTCTTTGTGTTGCTGGCCGCGCAAAGGAAGCCATAAAATGTTGATCACCATCCTTGCATGGATTGCGGTTGTCGTTTTGCTTTTAACTTCGACGGGGCTGATCCTGAACAGCGACTGGCGCTGGGATCTGGGTCTGCTCGCCGCACAGTATGTGGGCGCGTTCGTTTTGGTTGCCCAACATTTTATGGCTTCCTTTGCGCGGCCAGCAACACAAAGAAGATCAGAAATAATAAAGTCCAC
>JBHORD010000106.1:0-15899 GCA_042408355.1 Anaerolineales bacterium | reverse complement strand
ACTATTGAGTTTTGATTAAATAATGTCATCCGTGTTATTTCCAAGAAAGGTCAGCGTTTTTCAAGCAAGCCAATGGCCTGTTTTTAGATGTTCTTGTGCGAGCAACGCCAGCTTGCACCCGGTTGTACAGTTCTTGGATGTTGTGTGGCGCAAAACTCGCCGTATGTTCACTGACTTGTGTCCATACAAACTCGACTGGGTTCAACTCTGGAGCGCAAGTTGGAAAACGATATTCATGCATCCGAGGATGAGCTTTGATGAACGCCTGTGTTTGCGGCGAGGCATGGATTTTGTGATTATCCCAGACCAGGATAACCTCGCCTGACGCCAACCGCAAAACTTGTTTCAACAAAAGGATGACGTGTTCAGAACGCAGGCTGCACTGAAAGGAGCGTACACTCAAACGGACCCTTCGCATTTTGGGACTGACCAGCAACGCCCCCGGTAGATTGATGCGCTGGTGATGGTTCAGGCTGGTTCGAGAGGTTGGCGTTTGTCCGCGCGGCGACCAACTCCGTTTGAGTGGCGACACCAGCGAGAAGCCCGCTTCATCTATGAACAGGAGCGTTGCCTTCAGGTCTCGCCACTTTTTTTGATCTTGGGCCAGACCCGATGTTCCAATTTCGGATCGCTTCATCATCGCGTTGGATTGCCAGCCGTTGTACTTTCTGGCAACTCCAGCCCATGCCATCCAACAACCGCCACACACCACTGGGTGTATAGCGCACCTTGTACAATTCCCAAATCAGACGCCCAACGCGGTCCAGCGTCCAGTAGTCTTCGCTGTATCCATGAGCATATGCGCCTTTCAATAATTCCTGTGCCAGATTCTTGATCTGGTCTTTGGTCAAATAGGCTGATCTGCCTGGAGGTCGTTTGCTTTTTGGCTTGGGTTGTTTTTTCTCCTGTCGCCAACGGTACACACTTCGCACCGTAACTTTCATACGAGCGGCGACTTCTTTTGCTGTTCTGCCTTCATTCAGCAGTTTTAGCGCTTGCTCACGACGATTTTGTAATTGTTGGGTTGTGCCATAGGGTCTCATGCGCCAGATTATGCCGCAAAATCACGTTGATGACATTAATTTTTCAAGATTCAATAAAACATTCCTCATGCTCCTCTCTGCCCTCATCTCCCTCACTGCCAATAATAAATACCCCATCCTCGGCGCGGTGGGGCGGCCCGTGCAGGCGTGGTTCCTTTCGCAGGTGATGAAACAAATGCCACAGTTGGCTCAGTCCCTGCATGATGATAATGGAAGCAAGCCATACACGGCCTCCACATTGCTGGACCGAAATGGCCGACCATTCCAAGTAGGTGATTGGCTAAAAGAAGGGCAGGAATGCTGGTTGCGCGTCACAACGATTGGCGATGAACTTTCCGAAATGGTTTTGGAAAAGGTTCTGAAAAGACTGCCAAAGAGTCTTACGCTTTATAAAATGAATTTCCGTGTGGATGGTTACACTCTCAACCCGCGCGAACATCCGTGGGCAGGGCAGACATCGTTTGTCGAGATCGCACAGGATATCCAGTATGTCAAAATCTCGCGGGAGGCGCGCATGGAATTCGTGTCCCCCACCGCCTTCCGCTCAAACGGCAATGATATAGCATTGCCGATGCCTGGCCAAATCTTTCGAAGTCTCTGGCAAAAGTGGAATGAGTTCTGTCCCGAGTCGATGCAGCTTCAGGAGATTTGGCCGCAGTTTGCGGAGGCTTGTATTCTGGTCAGCGAGATGACAGCCGTCAACACTGTCCATTGGGAATTTGCCGAAGGGACGCTTGGCGCGGCCACAGGTTTTACGGGAACCGTCGGGTTTATGCTTCCGCAAAAACATAAAGTGCCGGAAAAGTGGCAGAAGTATTGGGACGGCGCGGATGTGGTGATGCAATCGCTGGCGCATTTCGCTTTTTATTGCGGCGTCGGCCATCATGGAACGATCGGCATGGGGCAGGCGCGCTTGGTGGAAACACGTCCAGAGAAGACACGCTATCGAAATGCGGAGCCGCTTCGGGTCCGGGAAAAGAGGCGCTATGGATCTTCCTAATTACGTGAACGTTTTCATGGATTTCATGCAGACGTACCAACCTGTTCTCGATTCAAGCGTCAAGTTTGGAACATCGGCGTTTGCGATTGGCTCATCGGTGGTGAAGGTGCTGCAGCAGGGAAAGCAATTGACAACCGTGGCGGTGGGAAAGAAAAAGACTCAGACGCGGTCCGCGGCTGGAACGCGCAAGCCGGCACGCGTCAAAACCGGGACGAGTGAGCGGATCGCCGTCAAAAAGAATGTTGCCATTGTGGTGGAGGTCTCGCGCCCGGCGGTGCAGGATGCGGCGCGTTTCCTTCAGCGAAAAAAGATGGACGCCAATTTGATCGTCGTCACACGAATCAAGAAGCAGGGCCAGTCTGCGGAAGGGTTGGATGAGGACGATCCAAAAGTGTGGTTCGAGATGGTGCAGGAATTCAGCACGGCCATTGATGCGATCAAGCGCGAGATGGGCGCGGTGCACATGCACATCTTTATGGCGACGCCCGTTGCACTGGCGTTTGGATTGGGCGCGGTTTGGGGAACGGTGGACGAAGCAACGATCTATCATTGGAACAGCAGGGAATATAAACGCGTGCTGGAGATCAGGCGCGATTTGAGGTTTCAACCAAGGAAATAAATAAAATGATGTTTTGACCTTTATATTTGATGCTCGATTGCCCAGAAGACAAGAATCCAAAACAGCCCTTTTTCAAAGGGCTGTTTTGATTCGTGATGTCGAAGCCAGGCTGTTCTTTGCGGGTACGCGGGACATTTTTGATTCAGACTGGCTTCGGCCATAAGGGCGACGATTGCGGTGGCAAGAGTTTCAATTCCCTTCGCGAAGCACGCCGCAGGCGACCGCGGGACATTTTTGATTCAGACTACCTTCGGGATTCTGTGATTCGCGACAATCCTGAAGGTTTCAATTCCCTAATCGGGACATTATAGATTCAGACTCAGGTCATTCTGACTGAGCCTACCCCAACCCCTGTTGGTTTCAATTCCCTAATCGGGACATTATAGATTCAGACAGCCATGTTAACACTTTCCCCTGTTTGGGCGGTCGTTTTGAGTTTCAATTCCCTAATCGGGACATTATAGATTCAGACGAGCGTTAGTGTCAATGCTCATTCTTGTGGGAATGCTTGTTTCAATTCCCTAATCGGGACATTATAGATTCAGACGGGAATGCTTGCCTTTGGCAAGATTGGACCCCAACAAGTTTCAATTCCCTAATCGGGACATTATAGATTCAGACCTGATTCGGCGGGATCTTACCACGTGATTGGCTACTCGTTGTTTCAATTCCCTAATCGGGACATTATAGATTCAGACACGCATTGACCTTCTCTCGCTGCAAGTGCAAGAGTTAAAGTTTCAATTCCCTAATCGGGACATTATAGATTCAGACAGCCAATTTTTTATCTCACGCCATCACATCTGAACTAATTCTATCACAATCCAGTTCCCAATTGTACGAGCCTTGCGAACCTCGTGGGGAGCACCCGCAAAATCCATGCAATTCTCGCTCCTCAGCATTGGATGACACCTCATCTTATCGCGCCCAAACTCGTCCAAACTCATTCTTGCGCTCGCTTTCTCCATTTGCGAACGGTATCAGCTTCCATGCGAAATCCTTCACAGCTTCCTTCATTTGCAAAATTGAATTGAAGGACATACAATGCGTTTGAAAGTTGTGCCTTCATGGAATCTCTACCCGCATTGCGAAGTGCTGCGCTGGCATCACCAATAGATCGTATATGACTACCTTATGAAATATAACCAGCAACGGAACAATCGTATGCAACCAGCAGTATACATGATTTTTACTTTGCTGAATGCTTTGCGACGCGGCGTCCCGCGCAGTCGCATGTGGCTCGAGTTTCGCAGACAAAAGATTCGACTGCATCCGCGGCTTTCGTTCTGGCTGGCGCTCTGCCGTTCGGCGCACCTGATCACCGAAACTGACCTGCCGCTCATCACGCAAGGCTTTCTGTTACCTGTTGCATTAGGAGCAGGTTTGGGGACACGGTTAGGATGAATTGCCCATTCCGACCGCGAGATGCATCAATCTTTTCTTTTATGTAGGGCAAGAGTTCTGGAACATACTGGATTTCATCGAATACGATCGGAGGGGGATGTAAATTTAGAAATGCGCGTGGATCGGTTTGTGCGGCTAAACGCACGTCTGGTGGTTCAAGAGAAAGTACCTGATGGCTATTACCAAAGAGTTGCTTTAATAATGTTGTCTTTCCCGATTGGCGTGGGCCGACAATTACGATGGCAGGAAACTGTTTGGCGGCTTTGAGGACAATTGGTTCCAAGGAACGTTGAAGGTAGTTATTATTCACTCAACCTCCTTTGTTTATTTGCAATTATCCTGCAAATAAACAGCTCTATACAGAAAATCCCCAAGCAATTCGCATGGGGATTATTGGGGAAACTGATGAGAGAAAGGTTGGCTCTGCCGCCTACGCTCGGGGCTTAAATTTATACCCATATACCAGATTTATACCGCGCCGGGCAGATCATCATCCGGCTTTGAATCTGGGCAGATGCGACGCGAAAGTTTACAGCTGTCACAACAGTGTTTCTCAAGAGATACAACGATAGAATAAAGTTCCGGGCATCCAGGCGTTGATTCAATTCCCTTTGATCAACCCCTCTTGCAGTGCAAACTTCACCAACGCGGCGCGCGTTCGTAATCCTAATTTTTCCATCCCGCGCGCCCGATATGTTTCCACGGTCTTTGCGCTCAGACTCAATTGATCGGCGATTTCTGCGCTGGTATATCCCAATGCAACCATTTTCAATACTTCCTGCTCACGCTCGCTCAATCCATCCCAGACGTTCTCTTTATCAGCAGGCTGAGACTCGGGAAGCATATCTTCCAGCAGGATACGCGTCAGCGAAGGCTGGACATAGACATCGCCTTGCAGTACCGCGCCCATTGCGGAGAGCAACTCAGAGTCTGCGGCTTTTTTGAGGACATAACCGCTTGCGCCTTGTTTCAATGCCTGCCGCAGGTATTGCGGATCATCGTGCATGGTGAGGATGAGAATGCGCGCTGCTGGGACCAATTTCCGCAAAATGGGAAGCGCGTCCAGACCGCCGAGAGCGGGCATGCTCAGATCGAGCAGGATCAGATCGGGCTGGAGTTGTTCGGCAAGCGTAAGAGTTTCGGTTCCGCTGGAAGCCTCACCGACGATTTCGTACTCGCTCGTGCTTGTGAGCAAAAGGCGCAGACCGGCGCGAAGGACGGCATGATCGTCAGCAAGCAGGACGCGGGCAGGGGAACTCATTCTTTTATCTCTGCCTCCTCGTTTATTGGAAGAGGAGATTGTAGCGGGATTTCAATGAAGATGCTTGTGCCATGCTCAAGAGCGGATTCGATGGTCAGCGTGCCGTTCAATAATTCAGCGCGTTCGCGCATGCCCAGGAGTCCGAGATGACGCTCCCCGTAATTTGCGCTCGTATCAAAACCAATTCCATCATCTTCCACAATCGCGCGGACAATATCGTTGTGCCGCTCCACCAAAATACTGACTGACCTTGCTTGGGCATGGCGGGCGACATTGGTCAGGGCTTCCTGCACAATGCGATAGATGGCGGTTTCCACATCTCCGGGCAGTCGTTCATTTAATTGAATGGTGATATCCACAGGGATTTTATAACGCGCCTGCCATTCCTGTGCCAGACGCTCCAACGCCGCAGCCAGACCGAGATCATCCAACGAACGCGGGCGGAGCCGCATGGAAAGATCGTGAACCTCATCGAGGGTGCGTGATGCGACTTGCCGCATGTCGCTGGCTTTTGACTTGGTCGCACATTGCGCGCAGTTTACCTCCATGATCCGCAATCCAACCAGAAGAGAAGTCAAATTCTGGGAGGTGGAATCGTGAAGTTCGCGCGCGATACGGCGGCGTTCATCTTCCTGCGTAGCGATCACTTTTTCGAGGAGTTGGCGGCGCAATGATTCGCGTTCGCGGCGCAGTTCGTCGGTGCGCTCCAATTCCTCGGTCATCTTGTTGAACGCTACAGCGAGGTCGCCGATTTCATCGTTTGCCCAGCGCGGGACGCGCGGCGAGAAATCGCCTTTGGCGACTGCCTGTGTGGCATTCACCAGCGCCAGAATGGGACGCGTCAATATCCATGTAAGGAAAATGGCAATCAAGATGCCCGTTGCCGAAACCAGGACAATGGTGAGGAGCAGTTGCGCCGTCAGCGTGGACAAGGCTGCTTGCATGGAGGCGTCTGAAAGTCCGACGCGAGCCGTGCCGACTTTCCCGTCGAGGATGGGCACCGCCGTATCCCACACGAGTCCCTCGTTCGTTTTAATCAAAACGGTGTGATGGTGTTCGTTCGGCTGGACGGAGTTCATCGAAAGCAGGCCGGGAGGAAAACCGCCTGAAAATGTTTGAGCGATCACCTGCCCCTGCGGATCAACGATAAAGGCGTAACGCACGTTGGGATTGTTGGCAAGCGTCTCATCGAGCAGGTCGTGCAGACTGAGCAGGTCGTTGAGCAGGATCGGATCGGTGGAACGAGCCGCGAGGTCGCGCGAGACCGAAACGCTTTGCTCTTCGAGCTGAGCGGACATGGTCGCGGTCAGGGCGTAACGCGATTGAATGGTTACGCCTGCGCCGAGCAAAATCACCAGCGCCAGTACAATGCCGAGGATCTTTGTGCGAACGCTGGCCGCGCCGGCAATCGCCCAGAAACGTTGAAAGAATTTTTGCAGAATCATGGCTGCATGGCTGAAGAAGGCGCGGCGTTTACCACGGCGCGCACGCTTTCATACGCGCTGTCTTCGATGGTCACGAAGCGTCCAACGCCGATGGATGCCAAAGCGTCTTTTGCTTCCGGATCTGAAGCCATATCGAGAAGTAATGCCTGCAATTCAGCCCGGACTTGCGGGCGGGTCAATGGGCTGACCACGACCGGAGGAATTCCAAAATCGGGGGAACGTTGAATGATTTTTACTTTCTCTGCCAGTGATGGATCGCTTGTGAGTGTGTATTCATACACCATCGAATCAACCGCCGCACCGTCAGCCAGTCCGCTGGCGACGGCGCGAATCGCCTCGTCATGGCTGTACGTGAAAAATGTGCGCGAGAAGAATGTCTCGGGAGTGAAGCCAAGCTGTTGGACGAGGTAAGCCGGATACAGCCGCCCGGTCAACGAGATGGGATCGGTAAATGCAAAGACCTTGCCGCGCAAGTCGGCTATGCTTTTGGCCTGACTTGCGGCAGGCACGATCAACAGCGAGTTATAGGTTGTCTTTCCGTTGACCTGCGGTGCGGCAAGCAGTTCCATGCCGAACGAGTCGTGTCCTTCCACATAAGGACCGCTGCAAACGAAGGCGATATCCACTTCGCCGTGTTCGACCAGGTCGTTCACTTCGAGATACGTGCGCCGCTGGACCAGTTCGACGGGCCGGTTCAGTTTCTTGCGCAGGTAGTCGAGAAGAGGCGAATAGGATTCGATGGTCCCTTTGGGAGAGATGATTGCTCCAACCGCCACGCGCAATGGTATCTCTTCATGCCCTCAGGCGTGGGCAGAGGCTGAAGATTATTCAGGTTAACACTCCCGACAATTTCTTTTTGCGGGATGGCAGAACACGAGGCAAGAATAAGGACAGCCAGCAGAAAAACAATTCGTTTCATATTTATCCGTTTTCCCCCGTGAATGTAGCAAATCGGACAAAGACTGTCCAGTGATGAATGTCATTGCAAGTCGAAATTAATTTCGACTTACGAACTTAAAAACGTGAATTTCCACTCTTCCCACTCTTCCGCCAACCCTGCTTTGACCGGATTGTTCAATACATACCAGACAATTCTTTCATATTCCCCTTGGTTGCGGATGACATGATCGTAACTTTCGTGATGCCAGAATTTACCGCTTCGTCCCAATGCCTGGTTGCAAAACCGTGCCGTGCGGCCTTTAAGCAGTTTGAGCGAGTCGGTCAGCGGGTAGGGAGCGGTAACGCCGGCATGATCTGGCTTGAAACCATGCTCGGCGGTATCTACAACAATGTGAGCGTGATTGGACATGAGACAATAGGCAATGAGGCGATACCGCTTTCCATCTAACGCGTGTAATTCGTTTGCAACGATTTGTGCGATCTTTTCGTCCGCCAGCCAGCGTGGACTCGACGCCACGCAGCGGTCGAGCCATGAATCGAAATGACCAAAGTATTTTTTATCCAGTGTGTAGAGCTTGTCCCGTTGCTGTGCGCCGCTATATTTGGCGCGGATGGTTTGCTGTTCTCGTTCGCGTTCCTCTTCCAGTTGCCGGATAATTTCGAGAGGCAGTGAATCCGCCAATCGAAAGGTAATGAAATATATGGCTTCATCAGGAATCCAGTGAGGAAGTTTGCGGCGGTAGAAATCGGTCATGGTTATATTGTAAGCCGAAATATTGTAAGCCGAAATTAATTTCGGCTTTACCCGCCAAGCTGACTCATGCCGCGCCGCGAATCCGCGGGCATGGAAACGAGCATGTCGTGACGTTCGGGCTTGTTTGCCACCGCCTGATAAAAATATTTTTCAAGCGGCTCACCTGCACGCACCGCGTCGCGCAAGGATACTTCGTTTGGAATTACCAGACACGAGCGCAACTTCCCGTCGGAAGTCAATCTTAAACGATTGCAACTTGCGCAGAAGTGCTCGCCGAGCGGAGAGATGAATCCAATCGTGCCGCGTGCGCCGGGAATTTTAAAAGTCCGCGCCGGGCCGTTGCCTTTGGGTTGAGTCGCAGGCTGCAGGTTGAAGGTTGAAAGCTGGTCTCGCATTTCCTGCACGGAGAAATATCGTTCGCCCGGCGCGGGGAAGCCTTCGCCCCAATCCTGCGCGTTGCCGATGGGCATGACTTCGATGAAGCGCACATGCCAGTCGTTCTTGATGGTCAGACGCGCCAGCGCGGGCATCTCGTCCGCGTTGAGGCCGCGCACGATAACGGTATTCAACTTGATGGGCGCGAGACGCGCACGTTCGGCGGCGGCGATTCCGCGCCAGACGCGGTTCAACGCTCCGCCGCGGGTGATGCGCCTGAATTTATCGGCGTCCAGCGAATCCAAACTGATGTTGACGCGCGTCAGTCCCGCGTCCGCCAGCGGCTGGGCGAGTCGTTCCAGCAGCATGGCATTGGTGGTGAGACTCACTTCTTCGATTTCGGGGATGGAGGCAATGCGGCGCACAATCTCGACGACATCGGGATGAACCAGCGGTTCGCCGCCCGTGAGACGTACCCGCTTCACCCCTCCGCTCGCGGCGGCTTCCACCACCCGAACGATTTCATCCGCTGACAGTTGATCGGCGCGCGGCTGCCATTGCAGTCCTTCCTTCGGCATGCAGTACACACAGCGCAAATTGCAGCGGTCGGTGAGCGAGATGCGCAGGTAGGTGATGGCGCGGCCAAAGGGATCAACGAACATCGGAAGGTTTCCTCCCAGCCAGCCCCAGGCGTGATAAAAGACTGCCGCGCTGATGAAGCCGATGGCGAGGTTGTTCGTCCAGAGCGTGAGGGCAAGGACGAGCAGGGCGGTGAGCCAGGCTTGCGCGCCGCGCAAATCACGCGCCAAAAGCATGTGCTGAAAACCGACATAGGCGAGCAGAACGCCCAACACAGGGAAGGGAATCAACCCGAAGATTTGCATACTGGCTGAGCCGCCGAGCAATCCCAGCAAAAGGAAGATCGTGCCCAGCATGAGCGGCGCGCCGCCCGAACGCGCCCCGAGGCGGTAATGCGAGGTCAGCCCGCCGCAGCCGTGACAGAGCGGCACGCCGCCGATCAACGCGGTCATGGCGTCGGTGGCGCCCATCGTCAGCATGAGTTTGCGTTCGGTGACGTGCGCGGCTTTCTCGCCGAAGTATTGGCGCGCGGCGTCGGCGGTGGCGTAGATGGAGTTGCCGAGGCTGAGCGGAATTTGCGGCAGGGCGAGCAGAATCAGTCCCTGCCAGAGTTGACTCCAGGTGGGGATGAGCGGGAGCAGATGGGGGAGAGTCAAATGCAGGGAAACGGCGGGCAGGCCGAGGCGGAGTCCCGAAGCGCCGATTCCGAAGACCACGACTCCCAGCGCGGCGAGGTCGCGTTTCCAAAATAGAAAAATCAGAAGGAAGATGAACGCGCCGCCAACCAAAATCCACAGCCAATTGATCGTTTGACCCGAAAAGGTGAATCCGCCCTGCCAGCCAGCAGGCGTTTTGGTGACCAGCGTCCAGGCAGATTTGAACAACAGCCAGGCTAGTCCCAATTGAATGCCGCGCACGACGGGCTTTGGGAATGCTTTTTGCACCCAGCGGTCGAGGCCAACCAATCCCATGCCGAGAAAGGCAACTGCGTTCCAGATGGCGCCCGTGACGATGACGACGGGAGCCAGCCCCATCGCCAGCGCCAGCGCGGAAACGGACTTGAGCGGCTGGACAGGAATGGGCAGGCGGTACACGAGCGCAACGAGAATGTAGGCGAGACCCACGCCGACGAAGACGGCGGCGGCGTCCATGCCGTTGAGGGCGATCAGCGCCAGGATGAGCGGGAGCATCACGCCCAGGTCGGCGAGCGCGCCGGAGAATTCGGCGATGGAGAAAACAAAGGGATTACCCGTAAGTTGCTTTTGCATGCTTCAACTCCGATTACGATTTATCCATTCATGGTCTGCGTTTCGAGCTGCATGGCAGGCACGGGGATAGGCGCGTGATAATACGAATGTCCCGCACAGGCGCGGCAAAGCGTGAGACCTTCATGCTGAATCTCGCGCTCGTTGATGATCTCCTCGCCGCACACATCGCAGTTGACGCGCACGCCCGGGCGCGAGAGGATGGCTTCGATGGGCGTGGTCAATGCTACTTCGGTGGCGGTGAACATCTCATTATCGGGCATGATTTGATAGGCTTGCATTTGTGCGAAGTAATGACGCGGCTCATCGGGCGCGTACGCGTAAGCCTTCTGCCGGATGTCCAATGCAGGAGCGACGCGCACGGCGCGGTCCGTTTGCGTATCCACAAACACCGCGGCGGTCTTGCCATAATCTTCGACGCGCAGGGTGCGGTGTCCGACGGTGCAGTCGGTGGCGGCGATGACGCCATCGGCAAAGCAGCCATCGGATTCGACAATGACCAGCAGGCGCTTTTTATCGGGCGGGGAATCGAAGCCGAGGGCTTTCATGCCAGCCAATCCCATGCGCACGCCGAGAATCTGGCGCGGACAAAGATGAGAGTGACTACGGGAGGATTTTTCGAGCAGAGGTTGAATGTTCATAACACTTTTCCATAAACAAAAGAGACTGTCTCATGGAAAAGAGACAGCCTCAATAGTTCAAGCATGATCTCCTTTCCAAATGCGGGGGGCAAAAGCGTTTCCGCTTTTACCTGGACTATGAGCTCATAGTCGGTCCTGCTGCCATGCATTATGTTTAGGCAGACAGGCTTCGGAGAGACGGTATCAATATAATCTGTTTACTGATTTGCCATTAGTGACAAGCGTCACTGATTCTCATCCTTGTTTCCGTTGATTCCGTCCTTGAAGGCGCGGATGCCAGAGCCAAGCTCGCCGGCAATCCTGCCGATGCGACCCACTCCGAAGAGCAGGATAATGATACCGAGGATAATTAGAAGTTCGGGAACGCCTAAACCAAACATAAAATCTCCATTCTCTTCATTCTGCGTTTCTCCTTTGAGTCTCCTCCCTTAAGAATCAAGGGAGGAGACGACCAAAAGGAGAATGCGAATCAGACTTTTTGAACTTTCACTTTCGTGTCATAGAAGCTCGCGCTGCCACCAATGGGATCAGTGAGGCAGGTGGTCTTCGTGCCTTCGTCGAGCAACAACACGGGATTCGAGCACAGACCAACTGCGCGGCGCGGGTCGCCCTTGACGATTTGGCTGTCAATGGTCACATCGCGCGCGCCATAGGCCCAGTGTCCGTACGACCACGAGACCATGATCACACCGGGGCGGACGGTTTGGGTGAGTTTCACTTTGCCCTGTACCGGCTCACGCTGACCGTTGCCCAGATCGAGCATGCCGTCGGAGTTGGTGCGTGAGAAAAGTTGCACCGTGTCGCCATCATGGATGCCCAGCGCCATTGCATCACCGGGATTCATCTTCACATAGTTGGTGGGGATGACGCCCATGCCACCCTGCGTCCAGTAGTTGCTGATGGTGCGCGACTGTCCGCCAGTGACTTCCTTGTAGGTGATGACGTGGAAGGGCATGTCCTTGTCGTCCACAGGTGTGCCGGTGCTGTTCTGAATCGGTTCGTAATGCGCCGTGCCAAAGAAAGGCTTGCCGGTGATGCTGTCCTTGCCGGTGGCAACCGGTTCGACAAACAGGTTCATCTGGCGGGCATACGGATGACCGACGAAATTGCCCGCGTAGGCCTTGCTGAAGGACTCGAAGCGTCCGCCGCGATTCATCACATAGATGACCTTGCGCCACAGCGCATCGCCGACCGCGGCCTGCCATTTGGCCTCGTCAAAAACGGCTTTGGGCAGATGAGCGCGCGCGGCGCGGAAAATATTCACTTCTGTATCATCCGCATCGGGAACGGCGTCCGAACCGTCGGCCTTGTCGCCAAAGGCGATGTTGGCAATGCCGCGCAGGTAGTAGTCTTCGGGGCGGTTGAAGTCGCCGTGCTTGCCGAAGCCGCCTTTGCCAATGCCGGGCAGGCTCAACGCTTTGCCAATGGCAATCATGATGGCTTCCATCGAGATGGGCATCTCTTCGCCATCCACCGTGACGATTTCCGGCACGGGCGCGGCAATCGGCTGGCGCACGCGGATATTCTTGGTGGGATCCGGCGGCGGGGAGCCGAGGAACGCCCAGCGCTCGACGTAGGTCAAGTCGGGGAAGATATAGTCTGCGTACATCGAGGTTTCGGCAATCACAATATCATCGGCGATGAAGAGCGGGAATTTTTCGGTGTCGGTCAGCATCTTGATTTGTTCCGCGCCGGCGGGAGCGGCCAGGGCAGGCGTGCCCATGTGCAGCCACAGAATTTTGACCGGATAAGGATATTGAGCATAAGCCGCCGGAATCACTTCCTGATACACATTGGATGTGTACGGGTAGAAGGGACGCGGGGCGGGGTAATCCTGGAACAGGGTGGTCTTTTCATAGGCAACGCCCTCGCGCGTCATCTTGATGCCGAACGCGCCGATCTTGCCGGGCAGGTCGTTTGCCAAGTCAAAGGGCTTGTCCTTGTTGCCGATCGCATTCCACGCGCCGCCGCCCGCACTCAGGCCGCCTTTCCAATCCAGGTTGCCAACCAGCATGTTGAGGGTCACCAGCGCCTGACCGGTGTAGTAGCCGTTGGTATGTTGGACCGCGCCGCGATAGAACTCCACACCGGCTTTCTTGCCGTGCGATGTGAACTCGTCCGCCAGTTTGACCAGTGTGTTGGTATCCACTCCGGCCATCTTGGCCCAATCATCAATGGAGTTGACCGAGGCTTCATCAAGCAAAACCTGCAAGCCGCTCTTGACGGCGATGCCCTGCAATGTGGTGTTTACCAGCAGATCGCCCGAAACGGGATTCTTGTCATCAGCGGGATCGAATAATGTCGGCGTTCCATTTACCAAGACGACGAATGGATCGAGGTTGTAAGTGGTATTATCTTTCGCCACCCAGGTTGTGACGGAGTTTCCAGATGCATCGGTGGCGGTCTGTGAAGTAACAAGCCCCAGTTGACTGCCACGCAGAAGCGCGCCCGCGTGTCCAGAGTCATCCACTTTGACCAGCCAGGCGGCATTTGTCCAACTCTTTTCGCCGTGCGCCAGCGCCGCGCCTTTGTTGGCGTTCGACAGGAAGGCCGCATCATAACGTTTATTCTCGAGGATCCAGCGGATCAGGCCCATCGCCAGCGGCAGATCGCCGCCAGGCTGAACGGGAATCCACCAGCCTTTCGCGGCCGTCTTGGACAGGCGCGGGTCAACGACCGCGAAATGGAAATTGCGCTCCGTCATGGACTTGGTGATGGTCTCCGACATGATGGTCGGCCCGAAGTTGGCCTCGAACGGGCTGGTCCCCCAAATGATGACAAATTCCGCGTTTAGAATATCGGGCTTCATGTGGTTCGGCCCGGTTACCCACTTGCCGCCGGAATATTGCGCGGTGGCATAGGTGTAAGCGATGTGGTGCGATTGCTCGCAGATGGTGGTGTGATCATACCAGTTAAGCGAACCGCAGGAGTTGAGCGTGAAACGTTGGGCGAAGTTGTTGCGTCCCGGCTCGATGCGTCCGGCCTGGAACACGAACTGATTGTTCTTGACGCCCAAATCGGGATGGTCAGGATCAATCAACAGGTCCAGTTCCGAGGCGTGCTTGGATTTGAAGTCGTCGAGCGTCATCTTTTTGGCTGCAACTGCCGCCGCGTCCGCCGCGAGACCGGCAATCACCTTTGAGTCTTTGGCAACCAGCACATCCTTGAAACCCGGCACCACGCGGTCTTCGCCGGCATCGGCAAACAATTTTCCGCCGTTGACGATTTCACTGATGGCCTGGTCAAAGGAAATCACTTTCCATTTGTTTTCGCCGCGCTTTCCGGCGCGCTTCAAAACTTTGACCAGCCGGTACGGATCATATTGCGTTTGGATGGTGGCCTGGCCCTTGGGGCAGAGTTTGCCATCCAACAATACGCTTTCCGCGAGCGGGGTGTCATATTCCACGGGCGGAAGCATGTTGTTCGGGCTGTAAGGGTTGCCGTCCACCTTGACCAGCACGCCGTCTTGAATTTTGCCCTTGATGGTGCATTGCGTGTTGCATTGCAGGCAGACGCCGTAAATCACATTTTCGGGCTTGGCTTCAAAGAAATTACCTTCCCCCGTCGCGGCAATTGTCTTCTGCACCTTTTTGAACGCGGAAGGAAGATTGCCCAGCAACGCGGCGGTTGCGCCAGTTGCCCCTGAGACTTTGAGAAAATCGCGGCGGGAAAGCGATTTTGCAGGAGTTGTTTTTTCCGTCATGTTAAGCCTCCGATTTCTTGGAGTAAAGGGGCAGAAAGTCTGCGCCGAGCGCCAGGGCAAGCAGAGCAATACCTACCAAGCCGGCGACTACCGCCCATTCCACAGCGCTGGGCGAGTAACCCAACGTCAGCCCGGGGCCTTGAAAGGCAGTCTCGATGTTGTTCATGACTGTAACGTTCAGGCCTGGGACAATGATGAGATAACGCGCTACGCCGTTCCCGATCAGGATCAAAAGCCCCATCAGCCCCGCCCAAAGTTGATTCTGCGCCAGCTTGGGCTGGATCAGAACCAGGAGGGGGATGATCGCGCCGAAGAGAATTTCCACACCCCAGAATAACCACGCGTATTGTCCACTGATCAATTCATTGATTGAATCCTTTAGCGACGGTATATTGCCATACAGGCTTTGCGAGAAATATGCCCAGATGAAGTAGAGCGAGATCACGAGCAAGACTACACTTGCCAGACTGAGAATGCTCAATGCTTGTTTCGTTCCTTCTCTGGGACTGACAAAGGCTTGCACAACCAATGTCATTGCCGCGCCGGAGAGCAGCGCCATAAATACAAACTGTACCGGAAGAAGCGCTGCGTGCCAGTAGAGACGCGTGGCGTTATTGGCCAACAATTTGCCGGGCGAGCCTGCCACATACAAAGACAGGGCAAAGCCTAACGCCATGACAATTTTCAACCCGCTGCCTTTTGACTGGCGAATTGCCAATATCAGGGCAGTTAAAGCCAGGATGCCAAAGACGGTGTAACCCCACACATCCTCCACCACGCCGGAGTGAAAGTTGGGCTGCAGGTAGGCTTTCCAGATTCGCTCCATGTGGCCGAGATCGAAACCGATGGACATCATGGCAACCGCCAGGGTCACTAACGAAGTCCACAGGGCGGGTTTGCCGCAACCTTT
>JBHORD010000105.1:0-8219 GCA_042408355.1 Anaerolineales bacterium | reverse complement strand
TTTGATCGTGGAGCAGAGAATCTTATCCGCGCCCGCCTCGATTCAATCCATCCCCGCCGCGGCCGATCAGGAAGATTTCGTTTCGATGGGCATGAACACCGCGTTGAAGAATGGACAGATTCTCGATAATGCTTACGGCGTTTTAGGAATCGAATTCATGGCCGCCGCGCAGGCGCTGGACTTCCGTCAGTTCACGCCGGGACGCGGCACTCAAAAGGCGCGTGAAGTGATTCGCAAACATGTCGAACATCTCGAAGTGGATCGTCCGCTGTATAGCGATCACAACAAGATGAAAGTGCTGGTGAAGTCGGGGGAGATTTTGGAGGAAGTGGAAAAAGTAGTGGGGAAATTGGGATGATCCCGGGCGATGGACGATGGATGATGGATCATGGATCATGGAGGATGGATCATGGATCATGGAGGATGGTATTTAGTTCAGGTTCGCGGTCAAGATAAATCATGAGACGCCTGGTTCTGACATTGCTCGTTTTGGTTTCACTTTCCGCGTGTGCCCCAACCAGGACCGCCGCGCCTGCATCCAGCCCGACGGGTGTTGATACAGCCAAGCCGACGGCCACACCCATTCCCGTCATTGAATTGCATCGCGGCATCAACATGGGCAACATGCTCGAGGCGCCAAATGAAGGCGAATGTGGATTGACCGTTCACGAAGAATATTTCGATTTGATCCAACAAGCGGGCTTTGACTTTGTCCGTCTGCCGGTGCGATGGGACGCGCACGCCGAAGAGTCCGCGCTTTCGTCGCATTGATGAAGTTGTCAATTGGGCGTTACAGCGGAACCTTGCCATCATCATTGACTTCCATCATTACGAAGAGTTGATGTCCGACCCGTGGGATCACAAAGATAGATTCTTAGCCATCTGGGAACAGATTGCCGAGCATTACAAAGATTATCCACCCACAGTTTTGTTCGAACTGCTCAACGAACCCAACGATCAAATCGACGCGGCCATGTGGAATCAATACGCAAGCGAAGCATTATCAATTGTCCGTGAGAGCAACCCGACTCGCGATGCAATCATTGGGCCGGTGCAATGGAATTCATTTAATTGGATCACCACGCTCGACGTTCCAAACAATCCGCATGTCATTTTCACTTTTCATTATTACGAGCCGTTCCAGTTCACGCATCAGGGCGCGGACTGGGTGGGACCGGAAAGTCAGGGATGGCTTGGCACCACCTGGGATGCGACCGATGCAGAGAAGGTGGAGATCACACGCAACTTTGACCTCGTCGCCGGTTGGGCGAAGCGACATGTGGGCCGCTTATAATGGAACGTACGGCTGGTTCCTAGACAACCACAACGCCGCTACCCCGCAGCCCGTCACTCTGAGCAGTCCCAATACCAATTGGGCCTTTGACTTTACGAACAATGGCAGCTACGGTCTGTGGGTGCAAAGCTTGGGGAATATAACACTTACCGGCCTCGATGCATCCAACAACGGCAGTTTTGGGGCCACATTAGATAATGCCTGGTCGGGCGCCACCGGCACGATCACGGTAACCACGCTCGTGGGCAGCAACAGTTTCATCGGCAACGCCGGTGACGGCCTGGATGTGTACAGCAACCGCGCCATTACCATCAACAACCTGTACGCCGTCTGGAATGGTAGCTACGGTGCCCGGCTCGATAATTCCTACAGCGGTAATAGTTTGCCCCAAAATGTGACTATCAGCGGGTGGGGGACTTTCAACAACAATGGTGACGATGGTCTTGATGTGTCCACCTACGGCGCTATCACGCTGTACAATATCACTGCCAACAACAATGGCCAGAATGTTGATCCAAACACCGGCTGGGGGGCCTACCTGGATAACTATCAGGGCGGTGCGGGAGTTGCAAACCCCATCACGTTGTATGGCACAAACACCTTCAACAACAATTATCAGGATGGTCTGTGGGCCACATCGCTTGGCGGCGCAATTACTGCTGGTACGTTAACCGCCAACTCGAATGGTGGAAGGGGAGCCTATTTGGATAACCAGTGGGATCCGACCATCGGTATGGGCGGCATTACCCTGACCGGGACCAACACCTTCAACAGTAACGGCGGGTTTGGTCTGGAGCTTTACAGCTTCGGCAATGCAACGATCAGCAACATTACCGCCAGTTCGAACGGTAGCAGTGGCGCTTATCTGGATGTGTGGCGTCCAACAGGCACGGCTTCCATTACCTTGAGCGGAACCAATACCTTCTCCTTCAACGGCGACTATGTCGCCAACACTGGAACAGGCCTGGAGGCTTATGCCAATGGTAGCATTACCATCAATAATCTGACGGCCAACTGGAACGCGGATAGCGGCGCGTACCTGAATAACTGCCGATGGAATGGATCTGTGTGTACTGGCTCCGGCAACATTACTCTTACTGGCACCAATACCTTCCTGAAGAACTATAACGATGGCTTATATACTGACTCGCATGGGAACATTACCATGAACAAAGTGACTGCCGATAATAATGGCGGAAGAGGTGTATATGGCGGCGCAGATGGTAATATCACTGTAGCCTGCGGCAGTATGACCAATAATGGATGGTATGGCTGGTGGTTCCAATCCTGGCTGACTGTTACGCTGAAAGGTGTATTTGCCTACGGCAATAATGGTGGTTTAGGAAATACCAACCCTGCAAACGGTACATTCGTGTACGTGCGTGCTTGCCCGTAGGAAGAACCCATAGAGACACTAAAAAAGTACTGAACAGCATCGCAATTGTGGGGCGGCTGAGAGACCGCCCCACAATCATTATTCGTTGATAAAGGAAAGTCCAAATGAAAAAGAACCGCCCTACTGCCATCCTGATCGCCGTATTTTCGATCATCATCATTGTTGTGTTGGTTGCATCATTTGCTTTGAATACTTTAGTTACAGCTACGCCTGCCGCACCCGCTCCAACCATTGCCAACACTGTTCCGCCCACTGCCACAAATACTCTCGATCCCTGTTCGCAGGGAAACATTCGAGCCACCGTGGTCGATTTCGATAAAATTTCGCGTGAATTCGACGATGCTTTCGTTTTGGCGCAGAACACTCCGGCTGCCCAGCTTGCAGGCAACATCTCTGAAATGCAAAGAGTCCGCAGGAATGCGCAGGATTATGCCGTTCCATCTTGTCTGGGAGCGCTGAAAGAATACCAGTTGGACTTCATGAACACAGCTATTGACGCATCCCTGGTTCTTTATTCGAAGTTTTCAGGCGACCCCAGCAAGACCATGACCCAGGATCAGGCCAACGCGGTGATTGCCCAGGTTAATCAAGATATGGCGCAGGCAGTTGATTACAGCAACAAATATAGAATTGAAATGGCGCGGTTATTGGGCATCACCCTTACCCCCAGCCCGACGATCTCTCCTGAAACAACGCCATTCACAGTCCAAGTGACAACCACGCCCTAACAAAACAAACCACTCAGGTTCATGTCGGGACTTGGCACACAAGTGGAGAGAACGACAGGAAAGTTGGGATGAACAGGTAGGCGTGGATGGGCATCCACGCCTACAAATTTAAAATCCATTCCATCTGTAAATCTTTTCAATCAATTCACTTGCATCTGTTTCTTTGCGCGGGGAGGCATCGCCAGGGTCAACGAAGTCCTTGCCCATCAGAGCGGCAAAGACTGCCGCCGCGCCATTGGCAACATTGAGTGGGTCGTAGCCGCCCTCAAGAACGAAGACAATTTTCCCGCCGCAATGTTCTTCAGCCAGGTCAACGAGTTTCTTGGAAAGCATATAAAAGCCCGCGCTGGAGAGTCCCAGCGTGGCGATGGGATCATTCCAATGCGCGTCGAAGCCAGCCGAGACGAGAATCAATTCAGGCTTGAAGGATTGAATGAACGGCGCAAAGATTTCATCCGCGATGCGTTCGTACGTTTTATCGCCCGAACCGGCAGGCAGTGGCACGTTGACGATTCTCTTTTTTGCGTGCGGCGCTTCTTCGTACCAGCCCGTGCCGGGATAGATTCCCCATTGATGCGTTGATAAGTAGGCCACGCGCTCATCATCCGCGAACGCGGCTTGAGTCCCATTGCCGTGATGCGCGTCGTAATCCACGATGGCAACGCGATTGATTCCGTTTGCCAACGCGTCACGCGCCGCGATGGCAACGTTATTGAAGATGCAGAATCCCATCGAACGATCCGGCTCGGCATGATGTCCCGGCGGGCGGACGAGGGCAAAGGCATTTCGGGCTGATCCGCTCAATATGGCGCGCACACAGCCCAGGGTCCCGCCGGAGGCGAGCAGTGCATCATCAAAAGAAGACGGTGTCACAAACGTCGGAGCGTAATCAATGATGGCAGCGCCCTCGTTGCAAATTTGCTCCAACGCGTCCAGCAATCTGGGAGAATGCACCCGTGCCGCTTCTTCGCGCGTCGCGGGTTTCACATCCAATTTTTGCGCGCCGAACGAATCAAGCCGCGGCGCCAACATATCAAAACGACTCGGGCGTTCGGGATGATCAGGATAAACATGCGAGGGCGAGGGGACAAACGTATACGCCGTTGTCATGCGGTCATTATACTTGTGCTTAAACGGTTGTCAGGCGTGTCATTGACACGCCTGACAACCTTGAGGGGGGAGGGACACCACCGTCAGTCAACATGGGGGGGGCATGCGGGCTGTTTGCCGGTGGTTGACACCTTGTATACCAGTAAAAGGGAGGGCAGGTGTCTTAGCGCTAATATACATCTGATTTATCCGCATAACATTAATCTTGCATTAGAGAAAGCGGACACAAACTGTCTGTTTTATGTTTCGTCCCCAAACAACTTCAACCATTCCTTCAATTCGTCCTGCGACATTTCGTTTTCTTCGCTGGAAGCGGGCCTGGTTGAATCGGTTCTTTTCAGTAAGCCTGCGAATTTCTCCGAGGTGGTCACACTGGCGCGCGCCGCCCGGGCTGAGTTTTGCACTTCGTGATCGGAACTGACCACAACCCAATTGCGCGCGGCGCGGCCCAGTTGCTTGAGCCGTGTTTTGATGGCGGAATCCGCCGTCGTTCCCTGCCGGACAAAATGCGCGGTCACCACGCCGAACTTTTGCACGCCAGCCTTTCCTGCGGGCGCGCCGTCGAAGTAAACTTCCACAGTCTGCCGCGAGAGGCGCGCGAACTCTTGAAGAATCTCAACCAGTTCAAGTTCGTCGTCGGGTGAATCCAGACGCAGACCGGTCTTTGGAATCAGGTTGTGACCGTCAATCAGGTACGGCATTTTTCGATTATATTCAAGGACAGAAAATCAAACATTGAAGATTCAATGCGCTCCGAAAAGTCGAGTGTATAATGTTTCGATACTGAGCCGAACAGATTGATTTGGAAATGATGATGAACCGCCATGAAATTTCTGACGATTTTATTGCTTCTCTTATTGGCGGCTTGTGCAAGCGCGACCTCCGGTCCGCTTCCCGCCGCGACTGTTTTGCCGTCTGCCGTTATTGAAACTGCGGCGCCGCCCGCCGTGACAGGCGTGACGCCCACTGCCGCGCCATCCAATGTAAACGCGTTTCCAAATCCAGCCGATTACCATTGGACGCCGGTGATTGCCGGCATGGCTTCGCCTGTGGATATTCAATTTCCCGATGATGGTTCAGGGAGAATGTTTGTGATTGAGCAGGAGGGACGTATCCGTATTATTGAAAATGGGCAGATGCTTGATCCGCCATTTCTCGACATCATCCCCAAAGTGGACAGTCAGGGCAATGAGCAGGGATTGTTGGGGCTGGCCTTCCACCCGAACTTCAAGCAGAATCCGTATGTGTATGTCAACTACATTGATTTAAATGGCAACACTGTAATCGCCCGTTTCACAGTCAACGGCAACATCGCCGACCCGAATAGCGAAAAGGATTTGCTTCATGTTCAACAACCGTTTGCAAATCACAATGGCGGTGAAATGGTCTTTGGTCCCGATGGCTATCTTTACATGGGACTCGGCGACGGCGGTTCGCAGGGCGATCCAAATGGCAACGGCCAAAACAAAAATGTTTTGCTTGGGAAAATTTTACGCATTGATGTAGATCATGGCGATCCATATGCAATCCCGCCGACCAATCCATTTGCCAATGGCGGCGGCAAACCTGAAATATGGGCTTATGGTCTTCGCAACCCGTGGCGATTCTCGTTCGATCTTCCGACCGGCAATCTTTACATCGCCGATGTCGGGCAGGATACATGGGAGGAAGTGGATGTCGTCTCCGCGAAAGTCGGCGGCTTGAACTTCGGCTGGAATTATTATGAGGGCATGCATCCGTACGCGGGACAGCCGCCTGCGGGCGTGAACTTCACTTTTCCGGTTGTGGAATATAGCCACGCGGCTGGCGGATGCGCGATCATCGGCGGATACGTTTATCGCGGCGCCATGCCCGAATGGCAGGGGGTTTATTTTTATGGCGATGAATGCAGCGGGAAAATCTGGGGGTTGATTCATGCCGATAGCGGCTGGCAGTCACAGCTCCTGTTCGAGACGGGCGCGGCTATCACTACCTTCGGAGAGGATCCATCCGGCGAAGTCTATTTTGCGGATCGGCGCGGCACGATCTACCGCCTGACCAAATAACAAGCCGCGCACAATAAACTCGGTCGTTTTAGTCTTAAATTAGGGTGATTTGTCACAAATGCTTGTGACGTGTGTTACTGGCAGGCATTTTCGACTTCCCGTAAACTTAAGCTGTAAGTTGGAGGTTCCGATGGCCTTCCGTACCTGGCACGTGAGCAAGATCCAGTATTGTGAACATGTGAAGCATGAGATCGCGCTCGAGAATGAAGTGGTTTACCCGGCCGAGCAATTGCCTGATCAGCCTCCAAGAGTGGTCGCCCGCCGCTGTTCCGACGCAATGATTTGCAACCAGTTCGATCATCCTGTGTGCGTGTGGTGCGGCACGAACCCCGACCACGATCCAATCTAGAAAACCTCGTTGGGCTTTATCATAAGCCCACTTGGCAGACTCTCTCTCCTCCCTCTGAGTTGGTCTTTGGCTACCCCGCGAGCGATCGCGGGGCAAGCCGTTAAATACGGATCACGCCTCCTTTCTTCACGACGCGGCGGGCGTGTTTTGGAGACGGGAAATGGGCTAAGCTCGATCTTTGTCATGGTTTAAGAGAATATAAATAAACATCCGCCCCTGCGGCGTGGAAGCTGTCCTGCTCGGAGCCAATTTGGTTAACGTAAGACACGAGGAAGGCTTCCGCATTCTCGGGGCATCCGTTGCAATCGTCGAGGTGCGAAAAGATGAACCAGACTCTGCTGTTTGCAGGCAGGAGATTCAGATCGCGTTGAAAATCTTTGGGGGTCGTTTTGCCGTTGAAATCGGCAACTGTAATTGGGATGACCGCGGTCAAGCCGTAGGACTCTGCATAGTAAACGAAAGACGGCCGCGCGCCATGATATACATAAACAATATCGCCCGGCGCTTTATTTTCTTCGATATACTGCAGGACGGGCTTGATATCCTCGCCAAGGTTTGGCGTCAGGAAGTTTTCAAACGAGATTGTAGCCGACGTTCCAAGCAATATGATTACCGCACTTAATGCAACTGCCCATGTCAGGTTTTTAGTTAATTTTTTGAACGCCGTAAAAATCTGTTTGAGCCCCTCGGCAGTCAGCAGAATAAATTCTGGAATTAGAAAGAGCATAAATCGTTCTCTCAGGGGATATTTTTGGAGGGCCGATGCAATTAATGCGATTGGAAAGGGCAGAAGGAGAATCATTGCGATGTGGCGGTCTCGCTTGAACAAGCCGAACGCTCCGATCAGAGCCAGGATGGAATATAAAACCATTTGATACCAGGTGGATGGATTGGCGCTGATATTCAGTAAAGTCGCGTATGTCTTCGACAGCCAATCCAGATGGTCCCAGATCGGAAGCGGCAGAAACGCGGGGCGCCAGTAGTTTTGCAGAAAACTGTCCGCCGCCAGGTATCTTAATGAGACAAGATATTCCGTTCCGAAAGATGCCGTCCATGCCGCGCCCAGACCTATGGTCCAGAAAAGAGGCGGGGTTTTCTTTTGGGTCGTTTTGGCAAAGAACAGCGTAATTCCAATTCCAGCTAGAACGAAGGCGGATGGATGAGATATCCAAATCGAAATGAAGCCCGCAATTCCCAGCAGGAGAAAATTCTGAAAAGGTGCGTTTTCTTTAAGACAACGAAGCGACAGGTAAATAAGAAGCAGTGCAAACAGGACATCGCTGGAATATTGTTTGAG
>JBHORD010000104.1:0-28608 GCA_042408355.1 Anaerolineales bacterium | reverse complement strand
GCTCAAACAGCGCTGGGGACAGGTTTTTCGCGCCGACATGGGCGCAGAAGCCTTTTACGATATTCTCAAGCGCCTCGACCTCGATAAATTGGCGGAAGAACTTTGGAAAGAGGTCCGCACTACAAAGTCGAAGCAGAAGCGTAAGAAAGCGACGACCCGCCTCAAGGTCGTGGAAGCGTTCCGCCGTTCGGGCAATCGTCCCGAATGGATGATCCTCACCGTCCTGCCGGTTATCCCGCCCGACCTGCGTCCAATGGTCCAGCTCGATGGCGGGCGTTTCGCCACGTCCGATTTGAATGATCTGTATCGCCGCGTGATCAACCGCAACAACCGTCTGAAGAGACTGCTCGAACTCGGCGCGCCGGATGTTATCATCCGTAACGAGAAGCGCATGTTGCAGGAGGCGGTTGACAGTTTGATTGATAATTCACAGCGCGGCAAGGCGCTTTCCCGCCGCGGACGCCGCGAACTTAAATCATTAAGCGATATGCTTAAGGGTAAGAAGGGACGTTTCCGCCGCAACCTGCTCGGCAAGCGCGTGGATTATTCCGGGCGTTCCGTGATCGTGGTGGGTCCACAGCTTAAACTTTATCAATGCGGTTTGCCGAAGACAATGGCATTGGAACTTTATCGTCCGTTTGTCATCGCGCGTTTGGTTCAAAACGGATACGCGGCGAATGTCAAAGGCGCGCGGCGTTTGATTGAACGTAATCGCCCCGAAGTGTGGGAAGCGCTCGAAGACGTCATCAAAGACCGCCCGGTGCTTCTCAACCGCGCCCCGACGCTTCACCGTCTTGGCATTCAGGCGTTTGAACCAATCTTGATTGAAGGCTCAGCCATTCAACTGCATCCGCTCGTGACCACCGCGTTCAACGCCGACTTCGACGGCGACCAGATGGCCGTCCACGTTCCGCTTTCGCAGAAGGCGGTGAACGAAGCGCGTACATTGATGCTGGCATCCAAAAATTTGCTCAAGCCCGCCGATGGCGAGCCAATCATCTCGCCGTCGAAAGACATGGTGCTCGGCGTTTATTATCTGACGATGCTGCATCAACAGCCTCATAAAGGGGATGGCCGCGTCTTTGCCGACATGGACGAGGTCGAACTTGCTTACCAACTTGGCCAGGTGGATATTCACACCCGCATTAAATTGCAGGCAACGACCTGGTACAACGATAAAGGCGACCGCCTGCCGCAAGCCGAAACGCGCCTCATCGAGACGACAGTGGGGCGCGTGCTCTTCAACCGAATCCTGCCTCCTGAAGTTCAGTTCACCAACGAAAAGCTGGACAAAGGCGGCGTGAAAGATTTGATCGCAGAAGTTTATGAATTGTGCGGACAGGAAAAGACCACCGAAGTCGCCGATCACATCAAGACGATGGGTTTTGAATATGCCATGAAATCCGGCACGACATTAGCCGTGTCTGATATTTCCATCCCGCCTGAGCGAAAAGAGATTATTGCTGAAGCCCAAAAACAGGTGGAAGTTGTCGAACGCGATTTTCGCCGCGGTCTATTAACCGAGCAGGAGCAAAACGAACGCATTATTGAAATCTGGCAGAAGACCACGGACCTTGTTTCTGACGCCGTCAAAAAGCATATGGATCCCGACGGCAATCTTTCCACCATGGCAACGTCTGGAGCGACAAAAGGCGGCTTCTCGACGGTTTCGCAACTGGCCGGTATGCGCGGATTGATGGCTGATCCATCGGGACGCATCATTCCACTGCCGATCCGCTCGAACTTCCGTCAGGGTTTGACCGCGCTCGAATATTTCATCTCGACGCACGGCGCGCGCAAAGGTCTGGCGGATACAGCCCTCCGCACCGCAGACGCCGGATACCTGACCCGTCGTCTTGTGGACATCGCACAAGACATCATCATCAACGAACACGATTGTGGAACGAAAGATGGGGTGTGGATTCGCCGTTCGGATGATGTGGCGGGGCAATCCATGTCCAGCCGTTTATACAGCCGATTGCTGGCTGAGCGCGTCATTCACCCAAAGACCGGCGAGGTTATTGCCGAACGCGACGAAGTTATTGATCATGTGCTGGCGCGCAAGATTTCTGCCTCCGGCATTGATCAAGTCAAAGTGCGTTCGCCGCTCACCTGTGAACTCAATCATGGAATTTGCGCTAAATGCTATGGTCTCGATCTGGGCCGCGGCGACATGGTGGACTTGGGCGCCGCAGTGGGCATTGTAGCGGCACAATCCATCGGCGAGCCTGGCACGCAGCTCACCCTGCGAACGTTCCATACCGGCGGCGTGGCGGCCGCGAGCGCAGACATCACAACTGGTCTGCCGCGTGTAGAGGAACTTTTCGAGGCGCGTAAACAGCCGAAAGGCGAAGCTGTTGTAGCTGAGATCGGCGGCGTGGTGCATATCATGAGTTCAGAAAAATATCCCGACCTGCGCGAAGTCAGGATCGAGCACGCGGAAATGGTTCATGATGAATACAACGTCCCGGAAGACTGGAAATACATGGTCAAAGATGAAGCGGTCGTCAAACCCGGCGATCAGCTGGCTGTCAAAGAAAAGGCAGTCATTGTGGCGCAGCATGGCGGCAAAGTGGCCATCGAGAAGAAAGACCACAAGATCATAGTTTCCTATGAACAACGCGAGGAAAAGATTACGGAAATTCCGACAACGTCCCGCCTGCTTGTGAGAGAAGGCGATCATGTGGAGGCTGGTCAGCCGCTGACCGAAGGTTCACTCAACCCGCATCGCATTCTGCGCATTCAAGGACGCGAGGCGGCGCAAATGTACCTGCTCAGCGAGATCCAAAAAGTATATCGCTCCCAGGGACAGAACATTCACGATAAGCATTTCGAAATCATCATTCGCAAGATGATGAGCAAGGTGACCATCAGCCGCCCCGGCGACAGCAAGCATCTGCCCGGCGATACGGTTGACCGCCTCGAACTGCGCAAATTGAACGAGCAGTTATTGGCAGAGGGAAAACAACCCGCAAAATTCGTGGAAACCCTGCTGGGCGTGACCAAAGCTTCCCTCTCCACCGACTCGTTCCTCTCGGCTTCCTCCTTCCAGCATACCATCAAGGTGCTGGCCGGCGCGGCCATTGGCGCCACCACTGATCCACTGTATGGCCTGAAGGAGAACGTGATCATTGGCAAGCTCATTCCGGCCGGGACAGGCTTTACGCCGGGACGCTTCAAACCCGGAACAGGCGACGGCGCGTCCTCACAATGGACGGAAATCAGCGAAAGCGCCGCGGCTGATTAACCACAAAATTGCAGGGACACAGCAACGCCTGTGTCCCTGCTGTATTTAAAAACGTAACCTGCTTGAATATTCACGCCTATCTGCTTTGATACGCGTTCACTATGGGCGTTCGGGGCGGGAATTCGATGGACACATTTTTCACGCTGCAATCTTTCGTCCAATTTCAGCCTGACGAATTTCACTCATTTTCTCATGCGCATCAGGCGCGGCCGATTTCTTCATAATGTCTTCCAATGAAGGCGATATAGCCAAAACTTCTTATAGAATGCCCCGCTGATTTCACACGACCGCCCAAAATCTTGCGCGAGGCGGGCGTTCAAAGATCGTGGCTTGTCTGGAGGCGGCCAGTCAACTCGTTGGTTCTTCGTTTATACTTGCCTCATCCGTTTTGATATCGAGGCGCACAGCGGTCATGAACGATCAGGAAATTGTCTTGGTGGAAGAGGTCATCATTGCCTTGCTGTTGATTGCCTCAGCAGTGGCTGTGGGTGCGCGGCAATTGCGCCTGCCCTATACGGTGGGTTTGGTGTTGATTGGTCTGGCGCTGACACTGCTTAACCCACAGCATATTCAAATCTCGCCTCAAATTATTCTGGCATTGCTTGTTCCGCCTTTGGTGTTCGAGGCGGCATTTCATATTCGCATCGAAGATTTGCGGCGCGATTTATGGTTGATTCTGTTACTCGCTGTGCCGGGCGTCATTCTTACCACCCTGATGGTTGGGGGATTGGTTTCCTGGGCGACAGGGCTTGCCCTGCCGGCCGCGCTGGTGTTTGGCGCGCTGATTGCTGCCACCGACCCGGTGGCGGTTGTGGCTTTGTTTCGCCGGCTGGGCGCGCCAAAACGGCTTCAGGTTCTGCTGGAAGGCGAGAGTCTCTTTAACGATGGAACCGCCATCGTTATGTTTGGTTTGATGCTGGATATCGCGATCAATGGTCACTTCAATATAACGACCAGCATTGCCAATTTTCTGATGGTGGCGGGCGGCGGGATATTGATCGGGATCGCTTCGGGGATGTTGATCTTGCAGATAATAGGCCGCATCGAAGACCCGCTGGTCGAAACGACTCTCACAACAGTATTGGCTTTTGGTTCCTACTTGATTGCCGAGTCGCTGCACGTCAGCGGAGTATTGGCAGTGGTCGCGGCTGGTCTTGTCAATGGGAATGTCGGCCCGCGTGGAATGTCTGCCACGACGCGCGTGGTGGTTTTCAATTTCTGGGAATATGCAGCTTTTCTTGCGAACTCGCTTATCTTCCTGTTGATCGGCTTAAGTATTGATTTGAACGCCCTATTCCAGAACTGGCAGGCAATTGGATGGGCAATCCTGGCGGCGTTATTGGCGCGTGCGGTCAGCATATACGTTTTGCCTGTATTTGCGAAGGAGATTTCAGCAAAGTGGAAACATGTTCTCTACTGGGGCGGTTTGCGCGGCGCGATTACGCTTGCCCTGGCTCTTGGCCTGCCTGATACGGGAATCTTTACCGCCGAGCGCATCCATCTGCAAGCCATGGCATTTGGCGTGGTTTTATTTACTTTGCTGGTTCAGGGCTTTTCGATGGATTGGCTGATCAAACATCTAAAATTGGTTGAACGCTCGCAAATTCAAGAGGAATATGAACGTCGCCATGCCCGTTTCGTGGCCGCACGATCTGCCTATGATTACCTGTATCGCCGCAGTCGGGAAGGACTTATCTCAGAACATATTTGGCAGCGCATGGCTCCTTTATTGCAGCGTCATAATGAGGCGCTGATAGATGCGGTGAAAGAGATCATCACATCGGATCCTGATGTGGAGGCGGAGGAAGTGGATACCGTCCGCCGCGAGGCATTGCGCGCGCAACGCGCGGCTCTCACAGGGTTGCTAAGGGACGGCGTTATCTCTGAGGAGAATTACACCCAACTGGTTGGCGAAGTGGACGCCGCGCTCACAGAGGAAAAGCTGACCTGGCCGGAATTTATGCACGAAACTGCTGCGCATCACACAAACATAACGCGGCTCATGGCGGCCGTCATTCAGAAAGGGGATTTGGAAAACACAATCAGCGCTTTAACCAAGCTCGGCTTCACCATTGCTCAACTGCCCAGCGCCGGCGGTTTTCTCAATCGCTCGAACATAACCCTTTTGATTGGCATGCCCGAAGGCCGCGAGGAAGCCGCCGTGCGCGCACTAAAAAACAGTTGCAGTCAAAGGATCGAATACTTATCATCTCTGCTTCCCGATGCGCCGGCGGGAATCCCGACAGCCGTAAAAGTGACAGTGGGAGGAGCCACCATCTTCACATTCGAGGTGGAATCTTACGATGAATTCTAATGAAATGAAGTTGGTTCTGGCGATTATTCCCGATGCGAACAAAGAGCCGATTCTCAGCGCGCTGACAGAGGCCGGCTTCCATGTAGTAGCCATTGCTTCGACAGGCGGCTTTTTACGCCGCGGCAAGGCCACTCTCCTGATGGGTGTGGAAAAGGAGAGGGTTCAGAATGCAGTTCGATTGATTCGGGAATATAGCCCGCCCGCCATTGGCCCGGAATTAAAACGGGCTGTGGTTTTTGTTCTCAAGACAGATCACTTCGACCAATTCTGAGTCTCCGGCTCAAGCAAAAATTGCCCGCTTTTTGACCGTGTCACTTCTCATATCCGCCAAAATTTGGAATACGCCGGTGACTTAGCGCGGTCCCCGCTTGCAAACAAGAAATCAATTTGCAAAAGAAATAAAAAGGCTGGCTGATCCAGAAGCAGGCGGCCATCCTCTGATCAGTTGTACTTTCTTTACTCATCAAATAGTGTCTCGTTCTCGCGCAAGCCGTAGACCTCCAGTACCGGCAGAACAACCAGAATGCCAGTGTGAGGGTCGGTCAGGGGCCCGATGACTGTCTCAGTCGTTTGAATCAGATGGCCAATATCGAATGTATCGGGAACCACGCTGATGATGGTGCGATGAGTATGTTCGCGGGCGCGCAGCACGGCGCGGATGGAAGGAATGAGGGGTAAATCGTCGTGCTCCGCCAATTGACGGCCAATTCCACTGCTTACCAGAATGGTGGCTCCTGTTACGCCAGCTCGCGCCCAGGCTTCGAGGGTCGGAATGGTTTTGCTTTCATCCGCTATCACCAGCATGACCATTTTACTCATGCGACTTCTCCTCTCCAAAAGACCACCTCAGCAAAGGGGGGGCCAGGATTGTACTGATTAATACCACCAGCACAATCACCGTAAACTCCTGATCCGTGACCAGGCCGAGGCTTTCTCCCACACCTGCAACGATCAAGCCGACTTCGCCGCGTGGGATCATGCCGATGCCCACACGCAGCGCCTGACGAGTGGAAAATTCACCGAGGTAGGCGCCCAATCCACAGCCAAGAACCTTTGAGATGACCGCGACTGCAACTAGAATCAGAGCCAGCAAAAGGGTGGACGCCTCCAAGTTGCGCGCATTTGCCTGCAAGCCCACGCTCACAAGAAACAAAGGGACAAAGAATGCATAATTCATGGTTTGCAGTTCGCGCGTAATTTCATCCCGCCAATGAGTTCTTCCAAGCCCAATGCCCGCGATAAATGCCCCCGTAATTGCGGCAATCCCGCCCACAAATTCTGTAATCCATGCGAAGAACAAAGCCGATACAATCACCAGAGCCATCATGCCCTGACTCACGGGAAGGTCCTTGGCCCATTCTGCCAGACGGGGCAGAATCAGGTAACCAAGAATGCCGGAACCGAGAAGAGTAAGAACCATGCGAAGAATAACAACCAATAAATTTGAACCTTCTTCGCTCGTCAGGCTGATAAACACGGAAAGCGTCAGAATGACCAATACATCATCCACCACAGCGGCGCCCACCAGCGCCATCCCCTCCGGCGTTCGCAGGCGCTTCAACTCAACCAATGTTTGCACTGAAATACTTACGCTGGTCGCCGCCAATACGATGCCCAGAAATATCGCCGAGTTATCCAAACCTTTATAGGGCAATATTGCCAGGGCAGTGAGCAAAATGGGCAGCAGCATGCCGAAGAGACCGGCCAATACCGCCGGGCGTCCGCTTTGCCGGAGATCGGTCAGTTCTGTTTCCAGCCCGGCCGCGAACATCAAGAAGACGACTCCCAACTGCGCCAATTGCGAAAGTGTGGCGGCTGTATTGCCGGATGGATCGTTCAAAAGCGGAAGATGCAGTAAGTCCAGCGCTGTTGGTCCCAATAAAAGACCGGCCAATAATTCGCCCAGAACGGCGGGCTGTCCAAGTTTCACGACGAACGCGCCCGCAAGTTTGGCGCAGGCAACCAGAATCGCCAATGTCAGAAGCAGAGGCAGCAGGCCCGCTTCGGTAGTGTTTGAAGACAACGGATTTAACAGAGATAAAGTCATCGTCCGATTCTCCGCCGCATTGATTTTATCAGCAGAACATGGATTGCCAAATGAATAAATGAGTTATTGCATTGACAAATTAATCCGGCAATAGCGCTGCGCGAGATTTGCATTTTTCTGAATTATTCCAGCAACCCAGCATGGGCTTTCGTCCACGGCGCATCATCCCCGAATGGAGATTCATGCTGTGCCCCATATTGGGAGCACGCGCGTAAAGGCGTGATAAATCTCGCCCTGCACTGTGGTTGAATTAATTTGTAAATTTGCCATTAATCCCCCGCCGAAAATTAACGATACAATATTCTCGCGTTTATGGCTACTTCTGATGATTCCGATTGGTTGTCCCTGCACGAAGCCGCTGAACTTTTAGGCGTGCATCCCAGCACCGTCCGTATTTGGTCCGATAAAGGCTTGCTTCCCGTTTATCGAACGAAGGGCGGACATCGCCGCTACAAGCGCAGTGAAGTTGCGCTGTGGGAAAAGACCTCGCGCGGTCAGCATGCGGTCGAACCCGTCAGCGTGATCCAATCTGCAGTGCGGAATATCCGCTTTCAAATTTCGGAAGGCCGTCTCGCCTCTGAACTGTGGTATCAAAAATTGAACGAAGAGGCGCGTGCTCAATATCGCCAGTCGGCGCGTACGCTGGTTCAGGGGTTGATCAACTATCTGTCGTCGAGCGATGAACAAGAGGCCACTTCCGAGGCGCATTCCATCGGATACGAATACGCCTCGCGCGCCCGCCGCTTTGGGCTCACCAGCGCCGAAGCCGCGCGTGCGCTTTTATTTTTCCGCGACGTTTTGCTCGAGTCCGTCATTCAGACATATGAACAGGCCAATGTTCCGTCCGGGCAGGCGTGGGGCGAGATTTTGCGCAAGGTCAATGCCTTTACCGATTCGATCCTTCTGCATCTGCTCGAAACCTTCCGCGCCATGGAAAACTCCTCCGCGGCTTAGCGTTCATCGCACAAACATGCAGCGCGCAACGTTTTCTTCCTGCGTTCATAAAGAGATTCTTTGTGCGCTTTGTGGCGAAAGTTCACAGCAAGGTATAATCATTCCATGTCCAATTCGATTCTAGATCTTCCCTTCGTTCTCGAAACCCGCCGCAATCACGCCCTCGAACACGCCACGCTTCACGTGCTTGCTGAAAAATATCCCACGCATCCCATGGCCGGACATTCCAACCCGACCGGCTTTTTCATCCTCGGCGATCTTCCAACCGAAGACGTTCGAGCCGCGGCGGCGCAGGCATTGACGCGTCTGCGCGCCGGCGAAAGCGGACTCGCCATCCATGCCGGCTGTGGGACCAATCTGGCAACTACGGCGCTTCTTGCCGGGACGTTCGGCTGGCTCGCGATGCGGGGAGCGCGTTCAACCTTCGGGCGGATTCTGCGTCTGCCGTTCGCATTGGCTTTTGCTCTGGTGGGTTTTGCCGTTAGCCGTCCGCTTGGGCCAGTGATCCAGCAAAGGATCACCACCGACGCCGACATGGGCAATCTGCAAATTGTAGATGTGCGTCCATCTTTGCGCGGCCGCCTCACCGCGCACCGTGTGATTACACAATAACGAACCGCGAAGCCGCAAGGTTCTTTGTGCGCTGCGCGGCGAATCTCTATGGCAAAAGAATCCAACATCATCTTCCTCTTTGGCAATGACGAATTCGCCATCACGCGCCGCCTCGCGGAATTCAGTTCGATCTTCACCGATCCCGCCGGCGCGGACATGAATACCGCGCGGCTCGACGCGCGTACGATGAGCGAGGATGATTTGAACAACGCCGTCAACGCCATGCCGTTTCTCGCGAAACAAAGATTGGTCCTGCTGGCGAATCCATCTGCAAAATATAACAAGCCCGAATTACGAAAAAAGTTTTTTGAGTTTTTGGAAAACGCGCCTGCCACCGCGCGGATCGTCATTTATGAAATCATCGAACCCAAAGAAGCCGGGAAACACTGGCTGAATAAATGGGCGGAGAAACAAGATGGCAGGGTGAAGACGCAGGCGTTCATGATGCCGCGCCTCAAAGAGATGAGCGGATGGATCGTCAATGAAACAAAAAGCCAGGGCGGACAAATCGAACCGGCCGCCGCGCAGAAACTGGTCGAGATGGTCGGCGCGGACACGCGTCAGGCCGCGCAGGAAATTGTCAAACTGCTGACCTACGTCAATTGGGCGCGCCCGATCAAAGTCCAGGATGTGGAAGCGGTCAGCATCCTCACCGCTGAGCCGGATATCTTTGCGATGGTGGACGCTCTGGCAAACGGCGATGGCCGGACCTCTCAGAGATTATTGCACCGCCTTTTGGAGAACGAAGAGGCGTTCGGCGTGTGGGGAATGGTCATACGTCAATTTCGATTATTGCTTCTGGCGCGTGAGGTGATTGATTCGCACGGCGGCTTGAACGAAGTGGCGGGCGCGTTGGGCGTGCACCCGTTCGTGGCTGAAAAGGTTTTCGGGCAGGCCAGGCATTTTTCGATGACCGCGCTGGAAAAGATTTATCATAAACTTTTGGAGATTGACGAAGCCGCGAAAACAAGCCGGGTCGCATTGGACCTGGCGATGGAAACGCTGGTCGTTGAATTGACCGCGTGATTATTTTGCCTTTGAAATCAATTCGGCGGAAAGAATATCGTTCTCGCTTCCCTCTGTGTAGTAGACCGCGTAGGTGTCGCCCTGCATCATGAGGTCGGCCAGATTCGATTGGACATCGAAGGATTGTCCGCCGACATGCAGTTCATATACAAAATAATGGGAGGTGTGGCTGAAGCCATCCGAATCCGTGTGCGTGGACGTTCTTTCCGCTTTGATAATGTTGACGGGTCCCATTGCTCTTTGAAGCTTCACCTGGAATTTCGCAAACGCACGACGCAGGATGAAGTAGCCGACTCCGCCCCAGCAGAGCGGCCAGATGCAGCCGAAGCCAAGCCCAAACCCGATGCGGAAACCCCAATCCGGGTCTGCGATTCCCGCGCCGATGGCAATGACCAATCCAATAAGGGCGATCAGCATTAAGAATCCGCCGCCAATGATGCTTCCAGTCCTGTCGCGCTTATCTTCTTTGATAAGGCGCGCTTTTTGCTTTTCGGTAAATTGTCCATTGCGATTGGCCTGCAAGTCGGCCTCATCGAATTTGAAATAATCCATCAACCGCGGGTCTGCCATGATGCCTCCAGAACTCACCTTCCACAGTAAGGCGGGATTTTGCAATTTACAAATTACTCCAGCAATTGTGCAGCGCGAGGTTTATCTTGCCTTTACGCGCATGCTCCGAATATGGGGTGCGGCACGAATCCCGATGCGGGGACGATGCGCCGCGGCACATAAGCCCATCTCTGGATTGTTAGAAGAATTCGGAAAGATGCAATATCTCGCATTTTCAGGCGACAGGAATGCCGCACTACGAAAAATTGATCACAGACTCTATCGGAAATAAATTGGGACGCAGAAAAACGCGGACGTACGCTGATACAAAAGAAAGAAAATCTGCGTTGATCAGCAATCCAGAGTCGGTTTTTAGCTTATTACCGATAAAGTCTGGCGTTCGAAGAGACAGTATAAATGCGACCTCCGGCGTTCTGAATGACACCTTGGTACTGTGCTGTAAATTCTCGAATGCAGACTTGCAGTGCTCTCGCTTGTTACTTCCACCCGCTGAAGAATCGAATCATCCCAATCAGGATCAGCAGAAAGCCGATCAACAGGGTAAACACATTCAATGCAAGCCAGTACGCCGGCGACCGCTGTAACGCCTCCCACCAGTGAATGTGTCCTCGAAAAAGCAGAATATCCAAAAAGTTCGCGGCGGGATGCGAACAAATGTAAAGCCCGGCCCATACCGCAATGAGACCGTCAATTTCGTTGACGCCGGTTAAGGTTGGAAAGAAATAATACAAACTCCCCAATCCAAACGCCGCCGCAATCAACCACCATAACGTCCATGGACTGCGCCGGCGCGGTTTGAGTTTCATGTTGAAGCCGTCAGCGCGCCCACTTTGCAATGGCGCGGATGTCATCGGGCGTTGTGCGACAGCATCCGCCGAGGATGCGCGCGCCGCTTTCAAACCATTCTTTTGCCCGTTCGCTGAAATCCTCGCAGGCGCCGCCATTCCACTCGTGCTGTTCGACGCTGTAGCTCTCACCGGAGTTTGGATAAACCAAAATCGGCTTGGTTGTTTGACGGCGCGCTTCCTTGATCAACGACGAAATAAATTTCGGCGGCGTGCAGTTGATTCCGATTGCGGCCACTTGCGGCAATGGATCCAGCCGCGCGGCGCAATCTGCGAATCGCTCGCCGTTGCTGATATGCGCGCCGTCCTTCGCGCTGAAGCTGATCCACGCGCTGACATTCGGAAATTCCTCCAGCAGATGGACGATGGCCTGCGCTTCGATCAAGCATGGGATGGTTTCGCAGGCCAGCATGTCTGCGCCCGAGGCGATCAGCGCCTCCATTCTTGGACGATGGAACTGCTCCAGTTCCGCCTGGCTTAATCCATAATCTCCGCGGTATTCCGATCCGTCGGCGAGGAACGCGCCATACGGTCCGACCGAGGCGGCGATGAACGGGTACGGTCTGCCGTTTCGATGAGTCTCATCTTTCCAAAATTCGGCGCGCGCTTCCTGCGCGAGCCGCACAGATTTTTGAATCAAATCGAGCGCCTCTTTCTCGCTCAAGCCGCGTTGCATAAAGCCTTCGACGGTCGCTTGATAACTGGCCGTGGTGGCACAATCTGCACCGGCTAAAAAATAATCCATGTGAACCTGTTTGATCAACTCCGGGTTTTCGATCAGGAGTTTTGCGGACCAAAGTTGATCTCTCAAATCCGCGCCGCGGCGTTCGAGTTCGGTCGCCAGCGCGCCATCGAGAATCACGGCAGGGTACTTTTGTAAAATGGTTTCGAGTGGATTCATGATTCTGTTGAAATGTCATTGCGAAAGGTCGCGAAGCGGAGCGCGGCAATGACATGAATTAAAATAGTTTCTCTTGTTTTGGCTCATCGGCCTCATCGAGTCCGCGCCAGCCGTATTTTTTCAAATCAACTTTATCTTTCACAAAAATGACGCCTTCCTCTTCGAGAAGCATTCGCTGTTTCTCCGCGCCGGGACGTTCGCTGATCTTGCCCTGCGAGTTGATGACGCGCTGCCACGGCACGTCATCGGGGCAGGCCGCCATCGCGCCGCCCACCCAGCGCGGGCCAAAGGCTTTATAAGATTCAAAGTCAACGCCGTTCGGTGTGGGAAGCATCAATGCAATTTGTCCATAAGTGGCGACTTTGCCGCGCGGCACTTGCCGCACGAGCGACCAGACGCGTTCGTAAAATTCTTGCGGGTTGGGCGGGGAAGTGAATCGCATAAAATACTCCGTGTGTGGATGGCACAGCAAAACCGGAAAAGATTCTGACCGTTTCATGTTTTGCTGTACCCCTGCCAACTATTCAACAAACGTTCCGCCGTGCGCCTGCTTCTCGATCGCCTGCTTGGACGGGTTGAATGCCTTGCGGACAAAATAGCGCTCACCCGCGCCGAGACTCAAATCATTGGCAGGATGGAGGCGGCCTTCGATGATTTCGCCACAGCGGTTGTATTTAACCTTGAAGGAAAAGAAGTGTGATTGCGGCGCAGTTGAGGAACCGGAAAACAACTTTTTGATGAAGTCCATTTTCAGCCTTTCAAAATGTTTTCGATCCGATCCGCTTCCGGTTGTTCGAATTTCAATTAGGCGGCTCGTCCGCGTCCCACAAATCAAAACTTCCACTTCTTCAACGCCTCCATCGCTGTGTAGCTGGTCAAATCCAATTGGAGCGGCGTGATGGAGACATAACCTTGCGTCAGCGCGCCGAAATCGGTGCCGGGCTCGTCCACGCCGGTGGGCGCTTCGCCGCCAATCCAATAATAAGGCTTGCCGCGCGGATCAATGCGCTGGTCGAGCGCGTCGCGGTAGACGCGCAATCCCTGGCGTGTGATCAGGTAGCCTTTGAGTTCGTTCTCTTTGAGATACGGCACATTGACGTTCAACAGCACGCCTTCGGGCAATCCGTCTGCCAACACTTTCTCAACCACGCGGCGTCCCACAATGGCCGCGGTCGAATAATCGAGTTGACCCTTGAATCCATCCGGCGAATTAAGCGAAACGGCAACACCTTTTACTCCGCTGATGACGGCTTCCATCGCGGCGGTGACTGTGCCGGAATAGGTCACATCGTGGCTGATGTTCGCATTGGGATTGATGCCGGCCACAACGATATCAATCGGGTCGGTCAAACCCAACAAAGGAAGCGCCACGCAGTCCGACGGCGCGCCGTCCGACATGAACGCCGCGGAACCGTCGGCTAAGGTCGTCTCGTGCACGCGCAGCGGACGATCCAGCGTTTTTACGTGTCCCGATGCAGACCAGTTGTGATCTGGCGCGAAGACCGTCACGCGTCCGAGTTTTCGCATTTCCTGCGCCAGCGCCAAAAGGCCGGGGGCCTGGACGCCGTCATCGTTGGTGACAAGAATGTGCATGGTTTCACCGGAGATAAACCGAGATGAACGTGATTGTTGAGATTATAACGCGCCTGCCTGTATAATAACTCCATGCGCCGAACTTTGCGTTTTTCTCTTTGCGCTTTACCTTTCTTCTTTTTTGTTTCCTGCGCTTCTACCAAATCTTTATCTCCATCCCCGTTCCCTTCTCTTTCTGCGTTTTACGTTTTTCGAATCAATCCCCCCGCGCTGGTTGAACTTTCACCGGATGACAAACCAATCCATGAAATTCCGATTTCCATCCCCGCCGGATGCGCGCTCGATAATATTTATCCGTCGCCGCGCGGCGCGTATCTGGCGATGGAGTTGGGCTGTGCGTTTGGTCAAACCGTCGCATGGATTAATACGGACACGGACGAAATTAAACAAATTGTCACGGATTCCGACAGCCATTTTTTGGCGTGGGCGAATGACGGTCAATCCGTTTACCTCCGGGTGGATTCGATTGGCAATCCGCATATTCTTCGCGCGAATATAAATGGAAAACTTGATTCCATCCCAATCGAGTCGTTGACGTATGACCTCGCGCCTTCGCCTGATGACAGCAGTTTCACTTTTACTTTTTCGCGCGGCATGGGATTCGGAAGCGAGATGTGGCTGGCCGAATCGAACGGAAATGTCATAAGGCAATTGTTCGCCGATAAAAATAATATCATTTCGTTCGCGCGCTGGTCGCCGGACGGCAGGCAAATTGCGTTTATAAAGATTGCCGATTCGTCAACGCCATTTACGGTTGGAGAATTATGGATGATGAATGCGGATGGCTCGGACGCGCATAAACTTGCCGATGCCGATGCCGGTCACGGATTTCCTCCCGCGTGGTCGCCGGATGGGACGCGCCTTGCGTTCGTTGTACGCGAGAATCCGCAGGACGTGAACGCCGATCAAAATGCAAATGCGCTGGCGAGTAATATTTATGTTGTGAGCGCAGAACGTGGAGAGTTGACGCAACTCACGCGTTTTCAAAACGCGCGCGTCGAGGCTCCCTCGTGGTCGCCGGTTGGAAATGAGATTGCATTTACTGCGGCCATAAATGATAAAATGAATGTGTACCTCGCGGACGCGGCGTCAGGCGCAGTGCGGCTCACTTTAACGGAATCCGCCTGTTGTCCCGCGTGGCTGCGAAAGTGACATGAGAATGCGTCCATTCGTGATTGGTTTGCTGATCATCATGTGCCTCACAAGCTGCGCGCCTCAGCCGCAGTCGAATGCCGCCCTGGCACAGACCGCGTCAACGCCGCAATCGGTCAGTCCCGCCCTCGCGCCGCAAACGCTGGATACAGCAACGACCGCGCCGTCGGACACGCCCGAACCGGCTTTCACGTCTTCGCCAACCGCAACGTTTACCTCCGAACCGTTCGCCTTGCAATTCACGCCCGTGCCGACCGATACGCCCTTGCCGACGCTCGTACTTCCGACACAAGCGCCGAATCAGAAGGCGCTTCAAATTTGGGACGGCGTGCCGACCTATCTCGCCGATTCACAGCCCGGTTTTGATTTTCGCGTGCGCTTCGACCCGGACGTTTGGGCTTTGACCGCCGATCAATTTGGCTTTCCCGCCCTCGGACATCGCAATATCCCAACCTGCGTGATTTCACCGGCATCCGGACGCGGCCTGCCGTTGAATGTGACCGTTGAACAGGAGGTTCGTAAAGTCGGTACGGTTCGTTATCAAATCAGCACCGCGTATTTGAACGGGGTCAAACAATTTGTAAATTACACCGGCGGTGATGGCACGATCCTCACCGCCTTCCAGGTTTCTTTTCAAGATCAGGTTGATCAATGTATTTCGGATGCGGAAACGGTTCTGGCTACATTGACGTCAGTTTCCGCCTCGCAGGCTACGCCTACCATGACGCCATAATTCATCGAGGGGCCGGCCTTGATTCGTTCACTGCCAAAGTTCATCATCGCTTTTATTTTGCTCGGTGGAATCTCTTTTGCCGCCGGTGGATTGGGGGAAAGGCGCGCCTTGGCCGCGCCTGTTCAGGAAGTCGCTCCGTTTTTGTATCCGCCGTTTCCCGGTTCGGCCTCGGAAGAATCCGTTTTCGATCATTCCAGTCCCAACTACACTCAAACCGATAATCGCATCGTTTCGTACGGCGGACATGTCGCCGCGAAGAATTGTCCGTCGCCTGCGCCGGCTGGAACGCCTCCGCCGCAGGCCGGAGTCTGCGACCAGGGTTATGGAATTTATTGGTCGTACGATCTTGGCGGATGGATGGCGTACAACGGCCACGATGGAATTGATTACGGAATCAGTTACCGTCCCGTGTATGCGGCGGCGGACGCGGATCAGGTGATGTACGCGGGCTGGTGGGACCCGCAAAATCATTCCAGTTCCTACGGCATCTACGTCGAACTGCATCATTCGAACGGTTATCTCACGCTTTATGGGCACATGAGCGCGATTGCAGTGCAGGCCTGCGCGTCGCCCGGGTGCGCGTCTATTCAACACGGCGACATGCTCGGAATCAGCGGCACAACTGGAAACTCGACCGGTCCGCATTTGCATTTCGGCCTGATTGCACCCAACGGCAAATCGGTTGATCCGTATGGATGGGGCGGGAGCGGAACCGATCCGTGGCCATATAACCAGCCGCAATCGCTGTGGGTGCAGTATCCATCCCTGGTTTATTATGGAATTAAAGTCTTTCCGTCCGGCAGTGTTCAACTTCCTTATCCGGCGGCCGCGCCCACCGGCATTTTGATAGACGATTCGAGTTCCGGTTTTGTCGGCACTCCGAATCAATGCTGGAACGACATCAATGTGGCATCCGGGCAGGCGCAGAACAACAACATGAGTTATGTGAAAGCGCGGCTTGGCTCGCCCACATGCACTGGCCAGTGGATTTTCCCCAAAGGCTCCGCTCCCGGCATGTACGCGGTTTATATTCGCATTCCAGCGGTTCACGCCACGACGGAAGGCGCGGTTTATTCGATTCAACATGGCGGCAGAACCGATTCTGTTGTAATCAATCAGCTTGTCTTTCCGAACAGTTTCTATGTTCAGGATGGATGGGTTTATGCAGGAAAATATTATTTCGACGGCGTCAGCAACGAATATGTCCAGTTGACGAATCAGACGCAGGATGAATCCGCGACGGTGAGCACGCTTCAAGTCGGGGCCGACGCGGTGCGTTTCGTTTTGCTTGGCCCGGTTCCCCCGACTTCGACGCCGACTGTTACGCCGACGGCGACGAAAACATCCACGCCGACGGTGACGTTTACGCCGACCGTCACGCGGACGCCGACTGCGACTTTTACGCCAACGATGACGCCCACGCCTACGGCAACGTTCACGCCGTCCTTCACCCCGACCGCGAGCAAAACGCCGATCCCTGGACCGACGCCGCTGTATTATTTGATCCAAGTCTATTTTGCAGATAAATTCAAACTAGCAAATAACACGCCGCCGTTTGAAGTGACTGGCAAACGTTGGGAACCGTCTTCTTCCGATCTTCCGCTTGCGGCGCTGACCGAATATTTCAAAGGTCCCGGCTATGTTGAGAATCTATACGGCTATACCGCCATTTACAACGGTTTCACCGGAGTGAGCAAATACAATTTGACGAACGGCGTGGCCAGCGTTTACTTGCTTGGCCACTGCCAGCCGGGCACATCAAGTTTCACGATTGCCGATCTCATCAACGATAATTTGAAACAATTCCCGCAGGTTCAATTCGTCAAAATCTATGATGAGTTCGGGCAGACGCAAAACCCCGATGGCGCAAGCGATTCGCGCCCGGCCTGTTTGTCGCCGAATTACACGCCGGCTACGCCAAGCCCAACGATCACTTACACACCTGCCCCAACTCTTACGCCATCGAATACACCGACACCGTCGAAGACTCCGCTGCCGGGGCCGACGCCGCTTTATACGAAGATCAACGTTTACTTTGCCAACACCATTGCGCTTGCGTCCGGCATACCGCCGTTCGAAGCGGCCGGTTATCGCTGGGAAAAGTCCTCCGATAATTTGGCGGTGGATGCGTTGATTGAATATTTCAATGGCCCCGGTTATACGGAAAAATATATTTATCGCTGGGCCGCGATCTACAACGGATTTACCGGTTTTTCAAAACTCGATATCACAAATGGAATTGCCCGCGTCTATCTGACCGGCGCCTGCAACGCGCCCGACCGGACCTACACGATTGCGAATCTGCTGACCGCCAATTTGAAGCAGTTCGGTTACGTTCAGTACGTAAAAATTTATGATCAGAACGGCTCGACCGAACAGCCGGACGGCGCAGGCGATTCGATTCCAACCTGCCTCGACCCGGCATTTACTCCGACTCTCACGCCGACCTTTACGCCGACTCCATCACCCACGCCAACCTCTACGCCGACGATTACACCAACGGCCACGCCTCGTCCGACCGCGACGCCGGTGTGGAGTCTGGTGAAGGTCTACTTTGTAGATGCCAACCTTTTCAATTCCGGATCACCTAATCCTGAAGTGGCAGGCAAACGCTGGGAGATGAGCAGCGCCTTGCCCGGCGCGGTGCTCGACGAATACTTCAGCGGTCCCGGTTATACCGAGAAATATACGTATGGTTGGATTGCGATCTACAATGGCGTGACTGGTTACAGCAAATTGGATGTCACCGATGGCATTGCCCGCGTTTATCTAACCGGCAATTGTAATAGCCAGGGCGCGACTTATACGATTGCGAATTTGTTGAGACTCAATCTCAAGCAATTCAGTTATATCCAGTATGTGAAGATTTACGATCAGAATGGGAACACCGAACAACCCAATGGACCGACTGATTCGATCCCGGCGTGTTTGGAACCATGATTGATCCGTAAGGGCGCCGCGCCGCTGTGTTCCTGCCAATTATCTTTTCATCGCTTCTTTGAAATTGGACAGGGCCTCAATGGGAGTGGGGTCAACGCCGTATGCCATCGCCAGATAATATGCCATGTAATCGCCGAACAAAATCATCGTCCACATGTGAGCCAACGGAGAATCGCCGCGCGCGTCGAGGAAATCGGTGTTCAAGCCTTCGAGCATGAAGGCTTGCTTCGTCAGTTCGATTCGTTTGCGGTTGCGCGGATGATCGGACGGCGCGCGCAAAAACAGATTCATCGTGTGCGGCATCAATACCTCATCGGGATGGATCGTCCCGGCCAGCGTGTTGTGATTCGCTTCGGGTAAAAATTCAAAATTGGCCGCGGCTTTGGCAATTTCATTCAGTTGAGTCTTGATGCGCCGCGCCACCGGCGCGAGAATCCCCGCGCCGAAAACCGTGACCCAGCGTCCCATCAATTGACCGGCCTCGCGCTTGGCGGGATTCGCCGCCGCGGGAACATCCGCACGAATGTGTTCCTGGGATTTTTTCATTTCATTTACGGCATCCGTCAAATCTTTGGATGGATCGGGAATCAAATTCAATCGCGCTAACAAAGCAAACAATAGCCCAAAAGAAAATCCAACCGCGGCGCGCGGCTGTCCGGTGTGATTGAATGTCCAGACTGGAATGTTTTTTTCCCTGGCGCGCTTTGCCAGTTCGCCGCCGGTGGTGATGGCAACAACTGTGCAATCGTTTTTCAGCGCGGCGTCAAACGCATCAAGCGTCTCTTCGGTGTTGCCGGAGTGAGACGAAGCGACGAATAAAGTCTCTTTGCCGCGCGCGAACGCCGGCAGGCCGTAATCGCGGTGAACAATGATCGGCGCGGAACAGCTCGATGAAACGGCGGCCGCCGCGAGGTCCGCGCCGATGGCCGAGCCGCCCATGCCCGCGATCGCCACGCGTTGAATATTCTTCGCGTCCGGCAATTTTTGAGTTTGTCCCAAATCCCATGCAGACTTTAATTGATCGGGCAGGCCGTCAATTTCGCCGAGCATGTTCAATGTGTCAAGTTGTTTGAAGCGATCGAGATCGTCGAGGTCCATGTTACATCGCGCTCCTCATGAATTCAACCAGATCGTTTTTCAATTCAGCCAGCGACGGCAAATGAATGTACATCATGTGGCCGGCTTCGTAATACCCCATGCTGACGTTTTGACGAACCGATTCGTGCAGTCCGAGATGGTTGAACGTGTATTCGGTGGCGAAATACGGTGTGCCCAGATCGTAATAACCGTTCGCCACAAAAACTTTGAGATACGGGTTGTATGTCATCGCGGCGCGCAGGGTCTCGCCCACATTGACGAAATGATTCTCGAATTCCGCGTATGACCACGGCCAGACTTTTTCAGTGAGGATTTCATACGGCAAATCCGATTCGAATTTTAGATCGGCGCGGACGTAATCATAGAACGCCGCGGTGTACGGACCGAGGACGTTCGTGAGCAGCGGATCGTATTCGGGTCGTTCCGTGACGCCGAGGCGGTCGCGGCCAATGAAACGGCTGTCGAGGCGGCCGACGGTTTCTCCCCGATCGCGCAGAAGTTCCTTGAAGAAATGCTGGTCGTTGATTCGTAAATTGCTTCGTTCGATGAACTCCGGCGAAAGACCGGTGTAGCGCGCCATCTTTTCGACGATGGCTGTGCGTTCGCGCTTTGTCAGCGCGTCGCCCTTGAGCAATGCCGCCGCGTATTCGCCCAATGCAAATTTTTCAACTTCTTTGAGCAAGGTCTGCAGCGGCTTGCGGATTTTCAATTTGCGATGATACCAGGCGGTCGCCGCGTAGGCGGGCAGGAACAAAACATAAGGCACTTCGTTGTTGACGTAAAAGTCAATCGTCGTGAAATCCAAAACGGCGGAGATCAACATGATGCCGTTGAGATACATTCCGTGCCGCTCCTGCAGATACCCCGAAAGGCCGGCGGCGCGCGTCGTGCCATACGATTCGCCGATCAAAAATTTTGGCGAGAGCCAGCGCCCATAACGCGTGGTGTAGAGGCGGATGAAATCTCCGACGGATGTGATGTCCTTTTTGAAGCCGTGCCACTCTTTGGGCTTTTCGCCTTCGACAGGGCGGCTGTAACCGGTGCTGACCGGGTCAATAAAGACCAAATCGGTTTCATCGAGCAGAGAATATTCATTGTCCGTCAACTTGAATGGCGGCTTGGGAAGATTGCCGTCATCCTGCAAAACCACGCGGCGCGGACCGATTGCTCCAAGATGTAACCACACAGACGACGAGCCGGGTCCGCCGTTGAATGAAAACGTGATCGGCCGCTTCGATTTATCCTCGACATCGTCCCGGGTGTAGGCGACAAAGAAGAATTGCGCTTTCGGCTTTTCGCCCTCGAACTCTTTCTCGCGCTCGGCAGGGGTTTCCTCCTTCATCACCATCGTCCCGGCGATGACGGTGTATTTGATTTCCTTATCGCCGATCTTGATCGAATGTTTGCTCTCGACCAGATTATCTTTGGGCGCCGGTTTTTCTTCCTTCTTCTTTTCCTCTTCGGGTTTTCTGGGTTCTTCTTTGTCGGTCATGGTTGATCCTTGAAAAATTTATTGTGATTGTTTTTCGTGCGATGCTTCTTGCGGCTTTGATTTTACTGCATGCGTCTTGGAAACCGTTATCTCCAAATGCTGCTATACGGATGTTCGCCGGCGATTTGTTTTCCTTCGGCAAATCTCTGCGGTTTATAAATGGAAAGATCAATCGTCTTGAACGTTCCGTCCAAAATCAACTCGGACATGCACAGCCCGACGGCGGGCGATGTTTTGAAGCCGGTGCCGGAATGGCCGCAATTGAGATAAAAGCCGTCGGGACCGGCCGCGCCAATCATCGGATGCTGATCCGGCGTGATGCCGTCGTAGCCGCCGTGCGCGGAATGCAGAGCGCCGTTTTCCATGATCGGAATCCGTCTGCAAATCCGGTCAATGCCGCGTTCGACGAATCCTTTCTTCGCGTGATCGGTGTCGCTGTCCGGCGATTCGCCCAGCGGATTTCCGTCCTCGAGGCCGACCAGAGTCAGATTGCCTTCGGGACGGAAATACATTTCATAAGCGAAGTCAATCACGGTTGGATGCGATGGCCCCACCTGCGGCGGGCGCGCCACGAACATCGTATCGTGGCGCCACGTATCGTACGGCAAATTAAGGCCGGCCATTTCGTTGAGTTTGCCCGCCCACGCGCCCGCCGCGTTGATCACGACCGGCGCAAAAAAATCGCCTTGCGTGGTTTGCACGCCTTTGATTTTGCTGTCGCCAATGATTCCAGTCGCCGCGCAATCCTGAATGATGCGCGCCCCTTTTTCTTTCGCCGCGTTGATGAACGCGTTGGCTGTGTCGCTCGGCATGGCATAGCCGGACTCCGGTTCGTACGCGGCAAGTTCAATATCATCGGTTGCAAACGACGGCGCAAGCCGCTTTACATCGTCGGCTTTGATTAACATCGTCGGAATGCCGATCTGTTGATGCATGGCCACATTGGCTTTCAACTTTTCCACATCCTCGTGCGCCACAAGCTGGATGAAGCCGGTGCGCGTGAAGCCTGCATCCCCGCCGACCATTTCCTTCCAATTGCGGAAATATTGAAACGAAACCCAGGCCAGTTCCGAATCTTGTTTTAAGTCGTAGTGCATGCGGACAAGACCGCTCGAACGGCCGGTTGCCCCCGCGGCAATAAATTTCTTTTCGAGCACGGTCACGTTCACGCCGCGCTTTGCAAGATGGAACGCCAGGCTGGCTCCCTGCACTCCTGCACCGATGATGATGACGTCTGCTGTGTTCAACATGCTTTACTCCACTTTGGTGATGATGACGCCTTGCGCGCCCGCCTCTTTCAGAGACTCTGAAACGGACTCCGCGAAATCGGGCGCGGCCAAAGCGATCATGTTGCCGCCGCGCCCGCCGCCGGACAGCTTCGCGCCCAACGCGCCCGCCTTCCGCGCCGCTTCGACAAGTTTATCCAATTCCGGCGACGAGACGGTCATTTCCTGCAACAGCGCATGATTTTGATTCATCAATTCGCCAAGCGATTCCCACTTTCCGCTTTCAATCGTGTTCCTCGCTTCCTTTGCAATCGCGCCAATTTCGTCAAAAACTTTTTCCCATTTTACTTTGTCCGCTTGCCATAGTTTGCGGACAGCGCCAACTGATTCCTTGGTCGGCGCGGGAATGCCGGTATCGCCGATGATCATTGTAAAGGGTCTTCCGACTTTGAATATTTCAATCGGCTGATCCTTCGCAAAATAAACAGGTTTTGCATACGTCACGACCGTGTTATCAATTCCCGATGGCGTGCCGTGGTGAAGTTTTTCGATTTCGTATGCCATTGAATTGATTTGTTCGTTTGACGCCGGACTGTTGAGAAAAGAAGAAAGCGCGCGGATTAATGCAACTGTCACTGCCGCGCCGGAGCCGAGTCCCGATGCGACGGGAATGGTGGAGGAAATATTGATCTGGAGATTCGGGAACGGGTCAATGCCGAGGATAAAGAAAAGGTTGTGAATAACGGCGGCCAGCGGATGGTCAGAGGGAAGCGAATTCAGTTCGGCGTGGAGATCAATGTCCGGCGCGTTGATCCAAACTCCAGGGCGGGGCGAGTCTAAAACTTCGACATCCGCATGGACTTGCAATACAGGAACCGCCAGTGCGGGCCGTCCGTAGACGACGGCGTGTTCGCCAAAGAGAATGATCTTGCCGGGTGCGGAGGCTTTCACGGGGTTGAGGGGGAAAGATAAAAGACGGCCAGCACCGCCATGGCCCAAAGGAGCAAGGCGATCTGAAAGGGGCGATCCGTGAGCAGAATCTCTTCAGGTTCGCCGCCGCTTTTTTCGACTTCGATCAAATAAAGGTAGCGGAAAATGGCATATAACACGAAGGGAATCGTCAGCATCATGCTGTGGTTGGCGGGAACGTTCGGTGCGGAGAAGGTATAGAGCGAATACGCCACGATGGTCGTCCCCGATACGATCATGATGTATTGATCGAGGAGCGGGATGGTGTAGCCCTCAAGCACTTTGCGGTGCGTTCCGGCGTTTTTTGCAAGCAGACCGAGTTCGGCGCGGCGTTTGCCAAAGCCAAGATAGAGAGCCAGCAATGTCATCACAACATACAGCCACGGCGAAAAACGCTCGACGCGAATCAGCGTGACGCCGGCATGCACGCGCAAAACAAATCCCGCCGCGATGATGAGCACGTCAAGGATGGGAATGTGCTTGAGCCATTTGGAATAGGCGAGGTTGAGAAGAAAATAGGCAATGATCACTGCGGCAAACGCAGGCGCAAGCAGGTAACTGAGCACAAGGGTGATCACGACGGTTAAGATTCCCGCCGTCCACGCTGTGGCGATTGAAAGCTGACCGGATGGTATGGGGCGCTTCTTTTTTTCGGGGTGCTGACGATCGGCTTCGACATCCGCGAGATCGTTGAAGATGTAAACCGCTGACGAGATCAGGCAGAACAGGACAAAACCTGCCGCCGTCCTCATCAGGGAATTAGGGATAAACAATTGCTTGTCGAACACCAGCGCGGCGAAGATAAAAACATTCTTCGGCCACTGGCGCGGGCGCATGGTTTTGAGCAGGGCCTTAAACATAATTCAATTTTACACTCGATTACAAAATATCGAATACAATTCTTTTATGCCGAAGGTTCGTTTGGATGTTTTGCTCCTCGAACGCGGATTGGCCGAATCGCGCGCCAAAGCCCAGGCTTTGATTATGGCCGGGCAAGTGCGCGTCAACGGTCAGACCGCGCTCAAAGCGGCGGCGGCGGTCGAGCCGGACGCGGCGCTGACGGTCGATGCCCGCCCGCGCTTCGTCTCACGCGGCGGCGAAAAACTCGAGGCGGCGCTCGAAGCGTTCCACATACATGTGGCCGGATTGGTCTGCGCCGATGTGGGCGCCTCGACCGGCGGCTTTACGGATTGTCTGCTTCAACGCGGCGCGGCGAAAGTCTACGCAATTGACGTGGGCAAGGGCATCCTGCATTGGAAACTCCGCAACGATCCGCGCGTCGTTGTCATGGAAGATACCAACGCGCGCTTTGTTGAATCGTTGCCAGAATCAATTTCGCTCATCACGATGGATGCTTCATTTATTTCGTTGAAGATTTTGCTGCCAGTGGTGCAACATTGGTTTTCTGCATCCCCTCATCCCTTATCCCTTGCAAGGGAAAAGGGGCAGGGGATAGGGAATGTGATTGCTCTTGTGAAACCTCAATTCGAAGCCGGGAGAAAAGAAGTCTCGCGCGGCGACGGCGTCATTCGCGACGCGAGCATTCACAAACAAGTATTGCTCGATGTGCTGGGTTTCGCGCAGACACAGGGATTTGGAATCCGCGGATTGATCCGGAGTCCGCTTCTCGGTCCGAAAGGAAACGTTGAATTTCTCGCCTGGCTGCAGGTGAATGACGGAGAGGGGATGGGAACATTGAGTCGCATCATCGAAGGCGTCGTACCATGATCTAAAACGAACCGCGAAGAACGCAAAGCCTCTTTCCTCTTTTTTTTCTTCACGGTCAATCGCATCAGCGCGTATCTGCGTTCATCTGCGGTTAAATTCGGTTATACTTTCCGCGCTTCTATGACCGCGCACATCCGCAATTTTTGCATCATTGCACATATTGACCACGGCAAGTCCACGCTGGCGGACCGCTTGTTGCATTTAACGGGGACGGTCCCCGACCGCGATACCACCGAACAAATTTTGGATTCGATGGACCTCGAGCGCGAAAAAGGCGTGACGATCAAAGCCTCCGCAGTGCGGATGAATTACACCGCCAAAGACGGCAATGCGTACGAACTCAATTTGATTGATACGCCCGGCCACGTGGATTTCGGGTACGAGGTCAGCCGCGCGCTCAAGGCATGCGAAGGCGCGGTGCTGGTCGTGGATGCCACGCAGGGAATCGAAGCGCAGACGCTCGCCAATCTGTATCAGGCGCTTGACGCCGACCTCGTCATCATTCCCGTCATCAACAAAATTGATTTGCCCTCGGCGCGCCCCGACGAAGTTGCCGAAGATGTCGCGTCTTTGCTTGGCGTAAATTCGGAGGAGGTGATTCGCATCTCCGCCAAAGAAGGCTTGAATGTAGATCGGGTCCTCGAAGCCATTGTCCAGCGCGTGCCGCCGCCGAAGGATGAACCCGATCAGCCTCTGCGCGCTTTGATTTTTGATTCGCATTACGATTCGTATAAAGGCGTGATTGCATACATTCGCGTCTTCGAAGGTTCGATCAAGCCGGCCGACACGCTTCACATGTTTGCCACTAAAGTCGACGTGAAGCCGGTTGAGATTGGCATCTTCGCGCCGGATATGAAGCCGGTTCAAAGTTTGACAGCAGGTGAAGTTGGATATATTGCCACCGGACTGAAGACCGTCCATGATTGCCGCGTCGGCGACACGATCACGCTCGCCTCGGCGCCTGCCTCGGACCCGCTGCCGGGTTACCGCCATCCCAAGCCGATGGTCTTCGCCGGAATTTATCCCGTCGAAGCGGACGATTATCCCGAACTGCGCGACGCGCTCGATAAACTTCAACTCAACGACGCCTCGCTCACGTTCGAGCCGGAGACCTCGCAGGCGCTCGGCTTCGGATTCCGCGCCGGTTTTCTTGGCTTATTCCATATGGAAATTGTGCAGGAACGCCTCGAACGCGAGTATCTGCTCGATGTCTTGTTCACCGCGCCGTCGGTGGAATATGAAGTGTTGATGACCAGCGGTGAAGTCATCAAAGTTGATTCGCCCGCCGATCTGCCGGAAGACGAATCGCAAATCGTCGAGATACGCGAACCGTGGATGAACATCGAAATCATCACGCCGACCGAATACTACGGCCCGATCATGGATTTGGTCACCAGGCGCCGCGGCATTTACAAGAGTCAAGAGTATCCCGCGCCGCACCGCGTGCAACTCAATTTCGAGATTCCGTTATCTGAAATTATCGTTGACTTTTTCGATGAATTAAAATCGTGCACAAAAGGTTACGCCTCGCTCGATTATCAATTCCTCGAATATCGCCCCGACGAATTGCAGAAACTGGAAATCCTCGTCAATGGCGAAGCGGTGGATGCGCTGGCGGCCATCGTCCACAAGAAGGACGCGTTCCACAAAGGTCAGCGGATGATCACGAAACTGAAGGAAATCATCCCGCGCCAGTTGTTCGATGTTGCCATTCAAGCCTCGGCGGGCGGACGCGTCATCAGCCGCGCGAATGTTAAAGCCACACGGAAAGATGTCCTGGCAAAATGTTACGGCGGCGACATCACGCGCAAAAAGAAATTGTTGGAAAAACAAAAGCGCGGCAAGAAACGTCTCAAGATGGTCGGCAACGTGGAAATTCCGCAAGAGGCGTTCATGGCTGTGCTCAAATTGGAAGAGGAATGATTGTTGCTGTACCCCTCTGGAGATGAATGAAAGATATAAAACGTTGGCTTCCCGGCGCAATTATCAGCCTCCTGCTAATCCTGGCCATTATTTATTTTGTGGACTGGTCAAAAGTCTTGAACGCGCTGCGTTCAGCAGACTATAACTTTCTGGCGGTTGCCATTGTGATTGGTTTTGGATGGATGATCATCCGCGCCGTCGTGTGGCGAACATTATTGCGCCAGCGCCCTTCATACCGTGATACGTTGCTGTCGCTGGGCGAAGGCTATTTGCTTAACAACTTTCTTCCGTTCCGCCTCGGCGAATTGGGACGCGCCTTCTTTCTCAGCCGCAAAACCGATTTGCAGTTTGTGGAGATTTTGCCGACCATTATTATCGAACGCGCTGCCGACCTGGCATACACGGCGGCCATCTTTCTCGCCTCTTTGCCTTTTGTAGTCGGCGCGGCGGGCGCAGATCGAATTGGAATCGTCATCGGCGCGATCGTTGTGATCGGTTTGATTGCGATGTATGCGCTGGCGCGCAACGATCAATGGGCATTGGACACGTTTCACCGACTCAGCGCGCGCTGGCCCTCCATTCAACGCTTTGGCGGGAATCTGCTCGAATCGTTTCTGACGGGGCTGGCCGTTCTTACCGACGGCTGGCTTTTCCTTCGCTTTCTGTTTTGGATGACGATCAACTGGAGCATGGCGATCGTTTCCTATTATCTTGTCATCCGCGCCTTCTTTCCGCAAACACAGCTCACGTGGGGCATGTTCGGACTCGGAGCGGCGGCGTTCGGCGGCGCGGTCCCATCCCTGCCCGGCGCAGTCGGGACGTTTGAAGGCGCGTTCGGCGGAGCCTTGACGCTGTTGACGCACGATCAGTCCACCTCGCTGGCGGTCGCCTTGACTGCGCGCTTCATCAACTATCTGACCAGCATTGTGATTGGCGGTTATGCTCTGACGCGTGAGGGGCAGACGCTCACAGGGATCTATCACGAGTTGATGAATTTGCGGGCAAAAAGCGAGCCAACATGATTCCACTTTACGATACCCTGCGTCCGCGCCGGCTTCCGGTTATCAACTGGCTGCTGATCGCGTTGAACTTCATCGTCTTCTTTTATGAAATCAGTTTGAGTTCCCGTGCGCTCAACCGGCTGACCTTTGTCTGGGGGCTTGTTCCGCGGCAGTTGATGCTTCATCCGCAGGCCGCGTGGATGACGATCTTCACGTCCATGTTTCTGCATGGCGGCT
>JBHORD010000099.1:0-38218 GCA_042408355.1 Anaerolineales bacterium | reverse complement strand
CGACCTTTTCCCATTTTGCGCCTTTGGGGTCGAGCAGACTTTGTAACAGCAATCCCATTATGGGAACGCCTCCGTCATCCGTATGAATGTTACGGGCGCGCTTTTATCCTTCGAGGCTTCATGCTTCATTCTTCCTGACTTTCGAGCGGGGAAGACAAATGGGCATGACAGTTTCCCTTTCGGTTTGATGATTGTAGCGAAAATCAAATCATACTCCCTCTTTTGAATCATGGACAAGTCCTTGAGTGTCGCCGCAGACGCATGGAGATTTCTCTGCGGCCAACAAGGGATTTTTGGGGAGGGCGGAAGTGGAACGCCGTTGATTGATGTAAATCAAACAAATTTTGACCGGGAAGGAGTACATTATGGCCTATCGAAAGGAAATGGAGTAAAAAAATGAACACCCTGACCCAACCCTTACGCGATGAGCACAAAGAATTGTTCCCGTACGTTGACCGTATCCGCACAGTAGCCGAATCGATCGGCGAGGCGCCAGCCGCTGACGTCCGCCTCGGCGTGAATGATGTGTACGATTTCCTTGCCAATCATCTCAAGCCGCATGCAGAAGCCGAGGAGGCCGCCCTCTATCCGGTTGTCCAGCAGGCGCTTGGCAGTCCCGATGCGACAAAGACAATGAGCCGCGACCATGTGGAGATTGGCCGTTACATCGAAGAACTGGCCCGCTTGAAAAATGGACTTACCGACAAGCCGCTGGCGCCGGCGCAAATCACAGACCTGCGGCGCGTATTGTTCGGCGCGTATGCGCTTGTCAAAGTTCACTTTGCCAAGGAGGAGGAGGTTTATCTGCCGATCCTTGATCAGCGTTTAACGCCCGAAGCCGCGCGGGAAATGTTCGAGAGGATGGAAACTGCGGCCGCCGATGCCAAACGCGCCGCACATCTCATTTAACCAACGAAAAGAGACGGTCATCAATTGGCCGTCTCTTTCAAAACCCTGGCAGGGTATGTTTATTCCTGGAATCCCGTCTTATACAACTCGTAATACATTCCCTGTTTTGCCAGCAATTCCTCGTGCGTTCCCTGTTCGATGATCCTTCCGCCGTCCACGACAACAATTCGATCCGCCTTTGTAATTGTTGATAACCGATGTGCAATGACAAAGGATGTGCGTTCCTTTAACAGCGTCTCGAGGGCGCGTTGAATGATTTGTTCCGTCTGTGCGTCCACCGATGATGTGGCCTCGTCCAAAATCAAAATGCGCGGATCGGCCAGCAGGGCGCGCGCAAACGAAATCAACTGACGCTGTCCAACGCTGAGCAAAACGCCGCCTTCTTCCACCGATGTATCGTAACCATTCTTCAAGCCCATGATGAAATCATGCGCGCCCACCGCCTTTGCCGCGGCGATCACATCTTCATCGCCGGCGTTCAACCGTCCGAACAAAATATTTTCCTTCACCGTCCCGTTGAACAAAAATGGATCCTGCAGGACCATGCCCATTTGCCTGCGAAGCGAACGCTGAGTCACCGTCCGCAAATCGAAGCCGTCCACGCGCACACAGCCCGAAGTCGGATCATGGAAGCGCCCCAGCAATTTGACGATGGTCGTCTTGCCCGCGCCCGTCTCGCCCACCAGCGCGACCGTTTCGCCGGCGCGGACATCGAGGTTGATGTTATCGAGGACGAGCGCGGGATCGTCTGCGTAATGGAATGAAACGGATTCGAATCGGACTTCGCCTTTGATGGGCGGCAGGTCCCGCGCGTTCTTCGCGTCCCGCACTTCGACCTCCGTATCGAGCAGCGCGAGGATTCGTTCGCCGCCCGCCATCGTGGATTGCAGGGCGTCGAAGCGGCGGCTCAAGTCGCGAATCGGGTCGAAGAAGCGGCCAATGTACAGAACAAACGCGACCAATACGCCCGCCGTGATCTGATTGCCCAACACCGCCGAGCCGCCCAGCCAAACGACCAGCATCGTGGCGATTGCGCCCAGCACATCCACAACGGGGCTGAAGAACGAAGCCAGCTTTGCCGCGTAAATTGAACGCTCGAGGTGATAACGATTGACGTAGTTTGCAAAATTCTCGTAATTGTATTTTTGACGCGAAAAAGCCTGCACCACGCGCACGCCGTTGACGTTTTCCGCCAGCACCGAATTGACCCAGGAAATGGCGGCGCGCACTTTGCGATAGGCCGGGCGCGAATAACGCCGGAAGATGATTGTCGCCAGCGCCATGAACGGCAGAACGCTGAACGTGATGAGCGCGAGGCGGAAATCCATGCTCAGCATCACGATGATGATCAAGATCAATGTGAAGATATCGCGCGTGATGGCAAGCACCGCCCACGTCAGAAAATCGCGCAGAACTTCGACATCGTTGATGACGCGCGTGATGACGCGTCCGACCGAATAGCGCGAGTAAAAACCGAGCGACAGTTCCTGCAAGTGATCGAATAAATCTGTTCTCAGATCATAGATGACGGCCTGCCCCACCCACGCCATGAGATTGACGCGATAATACGTGAAGACCCAATGCAGAACGGCGACAATAAGATAAGCAAGGATGGTGTATCGCAAGGCGTTGTAATCGCCGGCGCTCAAGCCGCTGTCAATGGCAACCTTGACGAAGTACGGCCCTGCCACCGCCGCCGCGGACGCGCCAAGCATAAACAACATGGCGAGGATGAGTTTGCCGCTGTATGGCCGGGCGTATGCAAACAACCGCCGCGCCACGTTGGGATCGTAGCCCTTGTCGTACTGGCTTTCGGATTCGACCACATAGGTAGGGGGAGTAATAGTTTGAGTCATATTATTTATTCGCCTTACGCAGTAGCGCGAGATGCCTCTCGCTTTTTCGGACGACATGAATGTCGCGCTGCGGGGAAACTGCATAATATCAATTATTTATTCGTCCTGAGCGGAGGTCTGAGCGAAACGCAGTGCAGACGAAGACTGCCGTCGAAGGGTAGATTTCAATAAATATCAATTTCTTGCAGGCTGTGCTTCGACTTCAAGACCGAAGAACACAGTCTCTCCGAGCTTTGCACCTTCGGTCAGCGCGCTGTTCATGACAGCGAATGATCGGCAGAGACTTCCGTATCTTCGCTTTCTGCCTCTTCGATGGCGTCTTCAAACGCCCTGTTTTGACTCAATTGCAGATCGTGAATTTCCTTATACAATCCGCCTTGAGCCAGCAATTCATTGTGTTTCCCGCGCTGGACAATTTGTCCATGTTCCATCACCAGAATCAAATCCGCGCGGCGTACGGTGGATAGGCGGTGTGCGATGACAAACGTTGTGCGGCCTTCCATCAACCGATCCAGCGCTTGCTGAATCAATTTTTCCGTTTGAGTGTCCACCGATGAAGTGGAATCGTCCAAAATCAAAATGCGCGGATTCATGAGCAGGGCACGCGCAATCGCCACGCGCTGACGCTGTCCGCCGCTGAGCGTTACGCCGCGCTCGCCGACCATCGTGTTATATCCGTCTGCGAAACTTTCGATGAACTCATGCGCCTGCGCGGCTTTTGCCGCGGCGATGATTTCCTCGTCGCTGGCATCCGGGCGTCCATACGCAATGTTGGCTTTGATCGTATCGGAGAACAACAACGATGTTTGCAGAACGATGCCGATTTGCTTGCGCAATGAAACGAGATCCACCGAGCGGACGTCCACGCCGTCTATCAGAACTGCGCCCTCGGTCACATCATAAAAACGCGGAATCAAATTGATGAGCGAAGTCTTGCCGGAGCCGGTCTGACCGATGAGCGCGACGAGTTGATTCGGCTCGACGGCGAGATCAATATCTTTTAACGCGGCTGTTTGCTCGTCCGCGTAGCGAAGCGAGACATGCTTGAACTCCACGCGGCCGCGCAGAGTCGGAAGTTTGACCGCGTCCCTCGGCGACTGAATCTCCGGCTCGTGTTCCAAAATCTCAAGCACGCGCTGCGCGCCGGCTTCGGCTTCACCCATCCCGTTGACCAGCCACGCAATTTGTTGAACCGGTGCGGAAAGCATCAGCATGTAGGCGTTGAACGCCACAACTTCACCGACCGTCATTTTGCCCTGGAGGACCATCTGACCGCCGAACAACAGAATCAAAATTGTGCCGATCGTGATCAGCAACGTTGTGGTCGGCATGACCTTCGACCATTCGCTCAGCACTTTGATGCGCGAGTCGAAATATTGCTTGTTGATCTCATCGAAGCGGTCCATCTCGTAAGGTTCACGGGCAAAGGCGCGTACAACTTGAACGCCGGTCACATTTTCCTGCAAACGCGACGACAGAGTGCCGAGCGTGAGGTCCACGTTATAAAAGAGCTTGGTAATGCGGTTGCCAAAGTCGGTCGTCATCATGACCATCGGGATGAGCGGCAGGAGCGAAATGACCGCAAGCGTGGGATTCAACGACACCAGCACCGCGATCACGCCGACGGACATGAACAACAATTGGACCAATTGGATGATGTTGTCGCCCGTGAAGTTTTGAATGGAGCGTACATCCTCGATACAGCGCGAGATGAGTTGTCCGCTCTGGGCGTGATCGTGATAGGTAAAGGGCAGGTATTGAATCCGGTTATACAGGGAATTGCGAATATCGTAACCGATGCGCGCCGCCGTCCATGCGGAAAGATATTGTTGGGCCAGATTGAGCGCGGCGGTGACCAGGCCCAGCCCGAACAGCATCAACGCGGCGCGGCCAATATAGCCGATGTTGCCGCGCGAGAGTCCATCGTCAATCACGTTTTGCAAAATCAATGGGACGATCAGCCCCAGGCCGGTGGCAATCAGCAGGACCAGCAAATTGGCGCCGATTTGCCATAAATAGGGGCGCATAAAACGTCGAAGACGGAATAAATATTTCATAGGCAGAACGTTGAGGGTCCTATATCCAACAGTGCATCATACTACTCTATTTTGGGGAGGTTTTTTGAAGCCTCACCTTGCGCAGTTTCTTTCCCTTACCCTTTCGCCCCTCTCCCGTGAGAGAGGGGACGGCGTAAAGGCGCGCAACATCGGTTAAGATTCGGATTTACTGCCGGCCGATGAGATGTCGAATGCGACCGCGTTTAGCGGGGGCGCATTTCCTAATCCACGGTCAATGTCTTGGATAAATTTCTCGGAAAATCCGGATCGAAGCCGCGCATCACGCTCATGTGATACGCAAGCATTTGTAACGGCAGAACTCCCAACAGCGGACTGATATTCGCGTCCGACTTCGGAAGCGGGATCACATCATCCGCGTTGGATCGCAGGCGCGGATCATCTTCGGCGATGACAATCGTCCGCGCGCCGCGCACCTTGACTTCGTTGACGCCGCTGATGATGAGCGGCACATCGTCCGGTCCCGCGACGAAAATAATCGGATACCCTTTGCTCACCGCCGAAAGCGGTCCGTGTTTGAATTCGGTGGAAAGCATTCCTTCGCAATGAGCGTAGGTGATCTCCTTCAACTTCAACGCGCCCTCCAGAGCAATGGGGTATGTCGCGCCGTAGCCGAGACAATACATGTCATTCCATTGATTGATATCTTTTGCAATGGCCTCAACTTGCGAGCTTGTCGCGTCCATCGTGGCTTCCATCAGTTCAGGGATTTTCTCCAGTTCGCGCGTGTCGCGTCCAGCCATGCGATAGGCGAGATACAAAAACGTGATGACCTGGTTGGTAAAAGTCTTCGTGGCGGGGACGCTGATTTCGTAACCGCAGCACAAGGGCAGGCAGAACGAAGTGGCCTTCGTCAGCGTCGAGCCGATGACGTTGGCGAGTCCGTATGATGCCATGCCGCGCTTTTCTGCAGATTCCAATGCGTTCAATACATCCTTCGTCTCGCCCGATTGACTGACGAATACGCCTGCATCTTCATATCCGACCGCCGGCGCATATTGCGCGATGAACTGCGGCGCAAGCGCCGGGATGGCCGGCCGCCCCGCGATCTGCGCGAAATAGACCGAGCCGATCAGCGCGGCGTGATAACTCGTGCCGCAGGCGACGAAATATAAATGCCGCGCTTTCTTCATTTTCTCGACCAGGCTTTCCACTTCGGGACTTCCATCCAGCAGATGCAAAAGTTCGCGCGCCACCTGCGGCTGCTCGTGGATTTCTTTCAACATGAAATGTGGATAGCCGCCCTTTTGCACCGCGTCCATGGACTCGGTGACAAACTCAGGTTTGCGCTCGATCACCCTGCCGTCTTTGACGGATCGCACCTCGACGCGGTCAGCCCACAGCGTGACGATCTCGCCATCCTGCGGGCGAATGATCTTGCGTGTCAAAGGCAAAATCGAAGGTAAGTCGGACGAAACACAAGTGAAGCCCTCGCCGATTCCCACCACCATGCCTGAACCTTTTTTGAAGGCATATAACTTGTCATCACTTGCGCGTCCAATGACAAAGGCGTAATCGCCCTGCAGATCACCGTAAGCCAGGCGGATTGCATCAATGAATTCGTAACCGCGATTGAGATAACGTTCGACGCCGTGGACACACGTCTCGCCGTCATTTTGCGAGCGGACGGTCATGCCCTCTTCCATGAATTGCTGGCGCAACTCGACGTTATTCACCACATTGCCGTTGTGCGCGCCGACCAGATCGCCGTCCGAGTCAATGTGCGGCTGGGCGTTGATTTGCGACGGTTCGCCGAACGTTGCCCAGCGCAATTGGGTGATGCCGCGTGAGCCGCGCATCTCGGCAAAGTTGTATTTTGCCGCCACCTCTTCCACTTTGCCGACGTCTTTTCGCAAGTCAATCTTTCCATTGTTGAGCGTCGCCGCGCCGACCGAGTCGTAGCCGCGATAGGTGAGGCGCTTGGCGGCTTCGATGAGAATGGGACCCAGGTTTTCTTCTTTACTTGTAACGTATCCAAAGATACCGCACATTCGTACGTTTCTCCTCGGTGGTTGAGTAGTCCCGTATACTTGTCGCGGAACGTATCGAAACCACCATGTAATTGAAATAATTCTTGTTAGTGGTGGTCTCGATACCTTCGTACTCGACCACCGAATTGTCAAGTTTCTGGATTATATTCTCATTGATTGACGGATGATAGATGATGTTACTCATCAAGTAAGAAGCGCTTTGTCCGTCTGCTCTGTTACATGGGTCTCGATGCGGCGGCGGTCGAGTAATCATAGGATGTATCGAGACCCCGCCGCCTACTCGACCGCCAGGATGGATAAATCATTATGCCGGTTCGCGGCGCATCGAAACAAATTATCGATACCTTGCTCACATGGGATAGTATCGAGGCGCATCCGCACCGCTTCGGCGGCGTGGAATTTCGCATCGGCAAACGCGAGATTGGCCACATTCACGGCGACGCGTTGGTGGATATTCCCTTCCCGAAGAAGATCCGCGATGAGATCGTCGCGGCGGGGGAGGCGCGGCCGCATCATATTCTGCCGGAGACAGGCTGGATTAGTTTTTATCTGAAAGAAGATGGGGATGTTGAAAAAGCGATCGCATTATTGAAACGCTCTTATGACATTGCGATGAAACAGCGCCACCCGCGCCGACTTGAAGCGGATTCCGATTAACAGATTAATCCACATCCCACGGCGCAACGCCGCGTCCGCCCTCGATTGGCGGCAGATTCCCATTAGGAAAGCCAATATGAGCCAGTCATAAACAGCATAAATAACATAATCAGCAGAGAAGCGCCGCGTTTCTGGCACGGAGGACGTTCAATGGCTTGAACGATGATTTCTGACATTCGGACGGTAATGTCCTCGACGGATTCCGCCGCGTCAATGACATAGCCGTTTTCGATCTCCAAAATAAATTTGCGATGTTTGTTGATAAGAATTTTCAGCTCATTGAAATTGACCTCCTGTTTGCGCTGATAAAGAAGTTCACAGGGTCCATCGAGCAAAATGTAAATATCGGGTTGCGGGATGATATTCATAATCCAGGCTGGCAAATGCGGCGGCCCACCATAGCGGTATTTCAATGGATCCAATGCCAGCCCCAGGAAATAAAAGTGATCGCACAGAATCAATGTTCCTCTGCGCCTCATGGGGGCGATTTTGAAATGGAATTTGATGATCCAATAGAATGTGTAGAAGACTAATTTCACAATTGAAACCAGGCTGCTGCGCGGCAACTTATTGTAGTTCTTTATTGACCCTGCCGTTTGGATTTTTCTGCTGAAACGATTCAGAATGTAAATATCGCGCACTGCCTTATGCCTGAAATTTTGAGCGAGCGAACTTAAGACGGTGGACTTTCCCGATCCGTCCGCTCCGATGACCGCGACCATCGGTAAATTCCTGCCCCCCGCCGTTTTTTCCGGCGTTCCCATTTCATGACGGATTGTATCATGACGAGAGCCGCGAAAATTAAATCACTTGCCTTACCAAGGAGGGCGAGATGTTGCAAATTAACAAATTAATCTGACAATCGCGTAGCGCGAGATTTATCTCGCCTTTGGCGCAGACGCCCGAGGTATGGCCGGCAACATGAATGTCGCGGGACAGACGCTCATATCTGGTTTGTCGAAATAATTCAGAAAAATGCAATATCTCGCATTTTCAGACGACATGAATGCCGCGCTGAGGAGAAATTGCGTGACATCAGACAGCAAATCAGACTCGAGGCTTGGGGGCTGGTCAATCCACATCCCACGGCGCAACGCCGCGCGTACCCCTGCCTGCAAGCGAATCTCGAATCGGCGCGGCTAAATTTGGCAATACCTCCGCTGTTGCCGCCAGTAAACCGAAACATCCCGCGATCATCATGTCGCCAAAAGGAACAGCGAAATAAGGAATCAACCTCCTCGCTCCTGACCCTTCTCCCACTGGAAGAGGGGAAGGGGCGAGGGGAAACATGGAACGCCGCGGGCCGGTGACCACGACGTCAAAATCATCTTTGCCAAGTTCAAGCGGTTCCTTGCCATAGATCAACGCGCCGTGCCCCATATCGTTGAAAACGTCTGCGTGTTTGAGCGAACCATCCGCCAGCGCGCGCAGAAGCGATTCAAGTTTTTGTAAATTGATTTCACCCGTGTGATGCTCGAATAAACCTTCGATTCCATTGTATCCGAGCCGGAACGCCAGCGTATGGAAGTTTCCGACATTGGCAATTAATATGCGTTTGCGTTTGGCGACAACCGGATCGAACGTTGCGCCTAAAACTGCAGCTGGCGCGGTGTCCATGACGATGAGCGGACAATCGAGCCCGCGCGCCGAGTCCGCCACAGATTGAAGCCGCGACATGATGGGCGGAATATCCGCCGAGAGATACGCAAAAGCCGATAGAGAATTTTTCTCGCGGATTCGTTTATCAAGGTAATCGAATCGAAATTGCCGGTCGGAGACGCCGGCAGGCGCCGCGCCGTGATCGAAAACGGCAACCGCCACTGCGTCCAGGCTTTGAAGCGAGATGCCAAAACGGTTGAAGGCTTCGGTTATAGCGTCAAAATCAAAATCACGCAATTCGAGGCGGCGGACGGCGGACGGAAGACGATTGGCTTCATCGTCCGAAATGATTTTGATTCCGAGCGCTTCGACTTTATCGAGTTCGTCATTGAGCGTCGTGGCCGCCTCGGGCGTCGCGTAAATCGGAAGGCCGGCGCGGGCGTGCGCTTCTGCCGCCCATGCCGAGGGGCCACCGCCCATTTGATGACCCGTCAACAGAATCGGCGATTTACTTTTCGTCGCTTCTTTGATCCGGCGGTGAATCATCATCGTCGGCGAGGGCAGGATCAACTTGAAGCCGTTTTCGATATCGAGGCGCGAATCGTAAAGGAAAATATCCTGCGTGCCGGTGCCGATGTCAACGGTAAGAATTTTCATTGTTGTTCCGCTGAAATATAGAGTGATTCAAAAACGAAGTTATTACGCCTGATACTCGGCGCATAAAATTCCGAAGTATTCGTTGATTTCGTAAGAAAGCAAGTTGCCCCACATCGGGCTTTCCCTGAGCGCGCCGGCGAGAATCAACGTGGGCCAAAGGCTGTCGGGCTTGGCGTTTTCGACAAGCGCCGCGTCCATGGATAAAAGATCGTCGAGCCGCTGATTGCGAATCACATCCTGCATCATCGAATCATATTGCGCCGCGTCGGGGGCGAATCCGTAGGGGCCTGCGGCATGATGGGCGTGCGCCTGATCCGCGCTGGTGATGATGGCGATGCGTTGCGATGACTGGTTGACGATTTGTCCGAGGGCGCGGCCAAAGTCATAGTGCCATTGAAGCGGCAGAGTCCGCATGGGGCTGATGTGAATCAGTTTCGGCTTGGGGTCGAAGCGATGACCTAAAAAATAAAGCGGAACCACCGCGCCCCAATCCAGCGGAATGAAACAACTTTCGCCGCCGCTTGCGCCATAAATATATTTCACAACCGGGACGTTCATTTCTGCCGCTTTGTCTGCGATTGAATTGGCGAGGTTGGGTTCCAAATCAAATTCGAGCCTCACATCGGGCGACCAGTCGCCGACGGCTTTTTCGGCGACGCAAACGCTCAACGCGCTTTGCACGCGAAATCCATGCGGATTGATGACGATCACGATTTCTGGCGCGAGGGCTTGCAAATGTCGTCCCATTTCAAGCATGGTATTGCGCGTCAGCGCGATTTTGTTTTTATCTTCAACGGTTTCTGGAATCAAATCTCCAGCATGTGGCGCGATGCAGCTATAAATGAGCGGCATATTGCTCTCCTGGGTTCGTGCGAATAGTATAGCATTGAAAGAGCCTCGAGGGTTCAAACCCTCGAGGCTTTTCCATTTCGCCAAAGACCAATCAGCGATTACTGTTTTTCATAATCTTCCGGCAGCCAGCAGCACAACACCAGATCGCGCGCGGCTTTGACTTCATCCATGCGGCCGAATTGCGTGGTGAGCGGCGCGTTGTGGAGGAGTTCCGGCTTCGTCTTCGCTTCCTCCGCAATTTTGATCAGCGCGTCGGCGAAGGCGTCGAGCGTGTCCTTGTTTTCGGTTTCGGTCGGCTCGATCATCAACGCCTCATGCACGATAAGCGGGAAGTAGTTCGTCGGCGGATGGAAGTTGTAATCCATCAACCGCTTGGCAATATCCAGGGCGCGCACATCCGATCCTTCGAATCGTCCTTCGGCGACAAACTCGTGCATGCAGATGCGGTCAAACGGAACATGATAGGTGTTGCGTAAACGCGCCAGCAAATAGTTTGCATTCAGCACCGCGTACTGGGCGATATCTTTCAAACCGTCCGGCCCGTGCATGGCAATGTAGGTATAAGCGCGCACAAGTCCGCCGCCGAAATGTCCGTGGAAGGCTTTGACGCGTCCGATGGATTTGGCAGGTCTGACAAAACCAAACAAGGGAGGCGTTTCGTCGTCGCCTTCTTCGATGATGCCGACCAGCGGTTCGGGCAGGAAATCCGCGAGATGCGCGGCGACGCCAACCGGACCTGAACCGGGTCCGCCGCCTCCATGCGGGACGGCGAAGGTCTTATGCAAATTGAAGTGCATCACGTCGAAGCCGAGATCGCCGGGGCGGACAATGCCGAGCAATGCGTTGAGGTTTGCTCCGTCGCCGTACATCAATCCGCCGCAGTCGTGAACCATCTTGATGACTTCTTCGATGTTCTCATCGAACAAACCCAGCGTGTTGGGATTGGTCAGCATCATGCCGACGACGGTGTCGTCGCAATGTTCTTTCAATGCTTTCAGGTCAACGTTGCCGCGCGCGTCGGATGGGATTTGAACGATCTGCAATCCGATCATGCCCGATGAGGCGGGATTTGTCCCATGTGCGGAATCGGGGATGAGCATTTTCCTGCGCTTCGTGTCGCCGCGCGCTTTGTGATAGGCGCGCATAATCAACACGCCGGTCAATTCCCCGTGTGCGCCGGCCGCGGGCTGGAGTGTCACGGCAGAGAAGCCGCTGATTTCTTTCAACCATTCCTGAAGCGTGTACATCAATGCAAGATTGCCCTGCACGGTTTCGATCGGCTGGAGTGGATGCGTGTGCAAAAACCCGGGCAGGCGGCAGGTGTCTTCGTCAATCTTCGGGTTGTATTTCATCGTGCACGAACCGAGCGGATAGAAGCCGCCGTCCACGCTGTAGTTGAATTTGCTGAGATGCATGTAATGCCGGACCACATCCACTTCCGCGAGTTCGGGGAGGGGCAGGTCGCCTCTCAGCATGGATTGAGGCAATTCGGCACGCGGCACATCCGGGTCCGGGAAAGAGACGCCGATGCGTCCGGGTGAGGATAAATCGAAGATGGTCGGTTCGACAATCTTCGCGGTCGTTTCCATCACTGCTTCAGTCATGGTTTACCTCCGAAAGAACTTCGACCAGCGCATCAATCTCTTCTTTCGTGTTCATCTCGGTGACCGCAATCAGCATGTGATTTTTGAGGGACGGATAATCCTGACCGAGATCATAGCCGCCGATGATGCCGTGCTCGAGCAAATGGGCGTTGACTTCTTCGACGGGACGATTGACGCATAGAGCGAATTCATGGAAGAACGGTTCATTAAAACACAAGCCCATGCCGTCAATTTTGCTGAGTTGCTCGGCGGCGTAATGGGCTTTGTGATAACAAAGTTCGGCGACCTGCCTCATGCCGCTTTTGCCAAGCAGTGACATATAAATCGCGGAAGCCAGCGCGAGCAATCCCTGATTGGTGCAAATGTTGGATGTGGCGCGCTCGCGTTTGATGTGTTGTTCACGCGCGGTGAGCGTCAGAACATAGGCGCGCTGTCCGTGACTATCAACGGTCTCTCCAACGAGTCGTCCCGCCATTTTATGGACGAACGATTTCTTCGTCGTGAAGAATCCAACCGTCGGGCCGCCGTACCACATGGGGATGCCGAGCGGCTGACCGTCGCCGACGACGATGTCCGCGCCCATCTCGCCCGGCGTCTTGAAGAGCGCTAACGCAGTCGGATTGGCGACCACGCAAGCCATCGCGCCTTTTGCGTGCGCGGCTTCGATGAGTTTGGTGTAATCGTAGATGCGCCCGAAGAAATCGGGATACTGCACGATGACGATCATGGTGGTGTCGTCTATCAGCGCCGCCAGCGCGTCGGGGCCGGACTCAAGATCGGCGTTCGCGTCATCGCCCGCGACCTGCAGTTCCATGCCTTGCGTGTACGTGCGGATGACGGCGCGGTATTGCGGATGAACGCTTGGCGAGACCACCGCCTTTGTGCGTTTGCCGCGGAATTGGGCGTATGCCATGTTGACGGCTTCTGCCGCGGCGGTTGCGCCGTCGTAGTGCGAGGCGTTGGAAACTTCCATGCCAGTCAATATAGTCATCAGCGATTGATATTCGAAGATGCCCTGCAGGGTGCCCTGCGAAATTTCCGGCTGATAGGGTGTATAGGCGGTATAGAATTCGCCGCGCCGCAGCATGTGATCCACAACGGATGGAATATAGTGGTTGTAGATGCCTGCGCCGAGGAAAGAAATCAAATCGCCGCGCACATTTTCGTTGTTGGCGGCGATGTCTGCCAGTTCAGCCGCTGCTTCCATTTCGGTCAGCGCGGGCGGCAGATTTAGTTTAGGGAAACGATGTTTGGCCGGCACATCTTTAAAAAGATCATCGAGCGTTTTGACTCCGATGGTCTCCAGCATCGCGTCCCGTTCTTTTGGACTTATAGGTATATAGGTCATATTATCTCACTTGTCATTGCGAGGAGCGAAGAGGCGAAGCAACCTCATATCTTTCAAGGATGATTGTTTGCAGGTTGGTTGAGATTGCTTCGCTTTGTTCGCAATGGCATTGCATTAATGTGTTCTTTCCGCGCAATACTTTTCGTACGCGGCGGAATCCATGACGTCGCCGGGCTGGCCATTTTCCACCTTGACCAACCAGCCCGCGCCGTATGGATCGCTGTTGAGCGTTTCGGGTTTGTTGGAAAGGTCTTTGTTGACGGCGGTCACTTTTCCGGCGGCGGGCGCGTAAATTTCCGCCGACGCCTTGACCGATTCGACCGAAGCGATGGGTTTGCCGATTTCGAGCGCATCGCCAACGTCAACGAGAATTTCGACGAAGACGATGTCAGATAACTGCGACTGGGCATAATCGGTCAGCCCCATCGCACCGCTGGACGGATCGAACCATTCGTCGGACTTGGTGTACTTAAGAGCGGCTGGAATATTCATTGGATAGATCTCCTCTTTGGGAAAATATGATGATGAGCGAGAATCAAAAAGGACGCACAAGATGATTCATCTCGCGCGTCCTCTGTGTATTGACCTGAGAGATTCGTTTAGTTGGATAGTTTTTTAATCACTTGGTTTTGCAGTTCCGCTATGCAACTGCCAAACTATCAAACTAAACTTTCACCGTCGGTATCCGCGCTTGGCGGAACTTTCCAGAGTAAATCGGATGCAGAGTCCTTTTGCCTGAGAGTTTCATCTGGTTTCGCCGTTTGCCAGATTTGCACCTTCGGCGTCCCTTGCTCGGTTTCGATACGCCGCCCGCTTTGCTCGCGGCTGTCCAACCATCGCCTCGGAATCTCTTCTCTGCGCCCGTTCGATTGTTGTTATCATTTTATGAGGCCGGAGGAGAAGCGTCAAGAGGACAAAAATCCGTGATTCAAGGCGTCGGGATGATGGTCGGACTCAATGCCGGGACCCAACTCGGATCCATGGCGGGCGGCGCACCCTTTTGCTTTTCCAGCCGGTGAAGTTGATCCTTCAATTGCTGGATGATCGTCTGGTACTGCGGATCATCAATTTGGTTGCCCAGTTCGTATGGATTTGTTTGCAAATCGTAGAACTCTGACTTGTCGCCTGTGGTTTCGGAATAAATGTATCGTTCGGTGTGGATGGCGGAATAAACACCGCGCGGCGGCCAGCCTTCCAACAACAGGGCGTTTCTCCACGGACCGCCGTTGAATAAGTTAACCATTGACAATCCATCCATATTCGATGGAATGCGAAGTCCCGCCAATTGATAGAGGGTGGGCGCGATGTCAATATTGGCGACCAACCGATCATCCACATAAGGTTTTGGAATCAGCGGAGGATATCGAATTGCGAACGGAACATGCACGGCTTCCTCATATAAACTGTTCTTCGACGTCATGCGATGCTCGCCCCACAGCAGTGCGTTATCGCTGAGGAAGATGATCATCGTGTTATCGAGTTGACCGTTCTTTTTCATCTCATCGAAAATTCGGGCGTTGGTGCGGTCAAGCGCAATCAAAGTCAAGAGCTGATCTCTTCGGAACTCATCGTCCTTTGCGATGTCCTGCGGGGTAAGTAATTTTTCCTGAAGCCATTGCGGCTTTTGGGATACGTCCGCTTCATTGAAACTCGGAGGCCGCCACGGCGCAAGATCGGTCAGTTTGTTTTCATCCATCGGCGCCGGCGTCGCAGGCTGATGAGGGGCGTTTGGCGCAAAGAGCAGGACAAACGGCCGCGGCTGTTTGGCCGCCTGATCGAGAAATTGAATTACATAATCGCCGAGAATGTCGGTAATGTATCCTTTATGGGTGGACCATTTTCCGTTATCGTTCAAACGCGGATCAATGTACGCGCTTTCGCCGCGAAAGAATGAAACCCAGAAATCGAACTCCGGACGGGTTTCGCCGTGCCACGAATTGAGATATTTCCCAACCAGGCCCGTGTAATAACCGTTCTGATGCAAATCGTAGAAGAAAGTTGTTTTGTTCAACCTGTCAGTGTTGGTTTGGACGCCTGTGTTGTGCGCGTACATGCCGGTCAGGATGCTGGCGCGCGCCGGACAGCACAGCGGCGTCGTGTCATATCCGTGCGTGAAGGTCACGCCCTGATCGAAAATTGTCGCCACGGTGGCCGGCATATAACTCATCGTATCGTAGCGTTGATCGTCCGTCAGAATGATCAGGAAATTTGGGCGCGTCTCGTTGATGCGCGGCAGGGTCGCGCAGGATTGCGAAAACAGAATACCGGCCAGAATCAGCATTGAAAAAAATTTTCGGTTATACAATGAATGCTCCTTGGATCAATATATTCTATCGGAAATAGAACGGGGGCGCAGAAAAACGCGGACGTACGCTGAACAAAAGAAAAAATCTGCGTTTTCTGCGTTGATCAGCGTCCAGAGTCGGTTTTTAGCGTATCACCGATAGACTCTCTAATATTAAGCGTTTTTATTTTATCGGCATTGGCTTATCGAAAATCAAATCTGTCCGCTCCCAAACAAGGCGGGCGTGATGCTCTTTGATTTAATAACGATATTACGCGCCCTCTTCGTCGCCCCTTTTCCCGCTGGGCGAGGGGGAATGAGTCTGCCGACGATTTTCAATCCCGAGAGAGAAGGCTACACGGCCGACGCTTCTTGTTTCGAGCCAAAGGCAATCGCGCCGAATTGGCCGAAAAGATGAGCGTAGATGGTGGCGATATAAACGCTTGCTCCCAATCCAACAATCAAAGCGGCAATCCATCCGACGCATGGAATCCAGCCGATCAACGCGTTGAAGATTCCAGCCCCCAGCCCGATTCCGATGCCGCTGAGTAAATTGATTCCCCATGCAGTGAGGAACGGCGCGGCGTTCCTGTTGATCAAGTTAAATATTTCGCGAAACTTGAAGCAGGATGCAAACGTTCCCTCGCGGGAATATAACACAAGAATTGCCGGATAAACCACGGAAAGAACGAAGAGATAAATTATGAACAGGCACATAAGACAGGCAAACAGCACTCCTCCTGCCGCCGCAAGAGTCTGAGCCGCATTTTGCAAATTATTATTTCCCGAAAGAATGCTTGAAAAAATAAAGATGCTCAATGGCAGACATAAAACGATCAAGATGGGCAAAGCGTACACCAGACCAACTGCAAAAAGAATGAGCCCTTCGGTGAATTTTTTGCCCAGATCATCCCATTGCGGAAGCGGTTCAGGGAGGTTGTTGGCTACGTTCCGCATGATGCCGACGATGTACCCCGACCATGCAAAATTCAGGATCGGGATGATGGCGATCACCGCGCCCAGACCAAGTTTGCTGATCCATTGCCGGTCTTCAAATTGGAATGAGAACGATTTTCCAATGTCCATATTTCCTCCAGGTCTGAAATCGAGCTTATATGAATTCTACAGCAGACCCCTTTATGCGGCAATGGAATAAAAAAGACTCGCGCCTGCGAGTCTTTTTTATTATGCTTCTGCTCCGGACCTACGCCCAACCCTGGTTCTTCACAAAGTTGGTTATTACCGGAATGTTGATGTACTTGCCTTGGTAAGCTTGAATGCCCCAGTAAATGTTGAGTATGAAGCCGAGCAGGCCAACACAGGCACCAATGATTACAAAACTCAGCACGAAGGCTACGACAAACAAAATGACACCCCATGCGAGGGCCTGTGCATTGTGGGCTTTAATGAAGGGGCGATCTTTCTTATCTGGTATCAGCAGAATAATAATTGGAACGATCGGGGTGAAGATATAAGCCAGTAAAGCCCATAGCTTATCATCACTGGTGATATCGGCAGACATTGGCGCTTGTGACATGTTTTTTCTCCTCTCAAAATTAGTTGGAATTTTGACTATTGTACAACCAACGCGAACAAAAATCAACGAAATCTCTGAGAGACAATAGTACTATTATGCTACAATGCACAACATGGCTCGCGTCGTTTTCATGGGCTCGCCCGATTTTGCATTGCCGGTTTTGCGCACGCTTGCAGAACATTATGAAGTCGTCGGCGTTGTGACTCAGCCGGATCGGCCGTCGGGACGCGGGCGCGGGCTTAAGTCTCCGCCTGTTAAAACACTGGCAATGGATTTAGGCCTCGCGGTCATTCAACCGGAAAAATTACGCGCGCCCGAAGCGATGGATCAACTGCGCCTCTGGGCCCCGGATTTGATCGTGGTCGCCGCCTTCGGTCAGATTCTCCGCCCCGACGTCCTCGCGCTGCCGCCGCACGGATGTGTCAATGTTCACGCCTCGTTGCTGCCGCGCTGGCGCGGCGCCGCGCCGATTCAAGCCGCAATCCTGGCCAGCGATTCTGAAACGGGCGTGACCATCATGAAAATGGATCAAGGCGTGGACACGGGCGCGATACTTTCGCAACGCGCCATCCCAATCGAAGCGGAAGACACGGCTGGTGCGTTATTCGGAAAGTTGTCGCGCCTCGGCGCGGACTTATTGATCGAAACGCTGCCGCGTTATTTAGCCGGCGAATTGCAGCCACAGCCGCAGGATGAAAGCAGGGCGACGTATGCGCCGATGCTGCAAAAAGAAGAGGGCCGGCTTGATTTCACACAACCCGCTGAAGAACTGGCGCGGCGCGTGCGGGCCTTCAATCCGTGGCCGGGCGCGTATATGGATTTCGACGGTTCGATGCTCAAAGTCCATCGCGCCCACGCCGAGCCGGGAAATGAATCGCCGGGAAGAAGATTGATTTGGCGGAGCCAGCCGGCGGTCGGCGCGCGAGGCGGCCTTCTCGTCCTTGATGAAGTGCAGCCCGCCGGCAAAAAATCCATGAGCGGAAAAGCATTCCTCGCGGGCGCGCGAGCGTGGGGACAATGACATTGCAGTCATTGCGCGAGGCACATGACGTTTTTTCTGCATGGTAAAATCCTGCCGATGAATTGCTCAGTGGTTATTCCGGTTTATCGGGGCGAGGCAACGATTGTCCCGCTGGTGGAGGGTTTGGCGGTTGAACTTCCGAAGATTGCCCAATCTTATGAAGTGATTTTGGTGAACGATAGCAGTCCCGACGCAAGCTGGCAAAAGATCGAAGAACTCGCCGGGCGGTTCCCGTGGGTGGTCGGCGTCAATTTGATGCGCAATTATGGACAACATAACGCCACGCTGTGCGGTGTGCGCGCCGCGCGGTATGAGATCACGATTACGATGGACGATGATTTACAGCATCCGCCTGCCGAAATTTGCCGCCTTTTGGAAAAGCTCGATGAAGGCTATGATGTTGTGTATGGTGTGCCGCGCCGGCTCCCTCAAAGTTTTTGGCGTAATCAGGTGACCAAATATACGAAGATCGTTTTGGCAAATACAATGGGCGTACCCTCCGTGCGGAATATGTCGGCGTTTCGCGCTTTTCGCACGAATCTGCGCGAGGCGTTTGCCGAATTCCGCAGTCCCAACACGATTCTCGATGTTTTGCTTTCATGGGGAACGTCGCGAATTACAGCGGTGGTGGTGGATATTCAACCCGCCAGAGGGTCGAACTATAATTTTTTCACGTTGGTCAGAGCCACGCTGTTGGTGCTGACCGGTTACAGCACCGGTCCGCTTCGGCTTGCAAGTCTGGTGGGATTATTTATGACCTTGTTTGGATTGGCGGTTTTTGTGTATGTGCTTGTTACGTACTTTACAGCGGGCAGTTTGCCCGGTTTTCCGTTTTTGGCCTCCATCGTCGCCATATTCAGCGGGGCGCAGTTATTTACCCTGGGCATCATCGGCGAATATCTTGCTCATATGTTTGACCGCAGTATGGGCCGCCCGGCTTATATCGTTCAGAAAATGATCGGCGGGACGAATTCATGAAAGCGGTGATTCTCCAGCCGTCGTATATTCCGTGGCGAGGCTATTTCGATCAAATCCGTAAAGCGGATTTGTTCGTTTTTTACGATGATGTTCAATACGACAAACATGGCTGGCGCAATCGGAATCAAATCAAGACATCGCAGGGCAAGCGATGGCTGACTATCCCCGTTCACAGCCATGGCGCTCAGATCGAGAAGATTCCCATTAATCGAATCCGCATTGTGCGGGAACGCGCCTGGAATGCGGATCACTTGAAAGCCCTGGAATATGCGTATCGCAAAGCGCCTTATTTTGAAAAGTATCTGCCATTGCTGAAGCAATTTTACAGCCGTAATGATGAGTTTCTGGCAGACTTTACCATTGATTTCACGGTCGCTTTGGCGCGTGAGCTTGGAATTCAACATACGCGTTTCGAGCGTTCCTCTGCTCTTCATGCGGAGGGGCAGAAGACCGACCGCCTGATTTCGATTCTAAAGCAAGTCGGCGCGTCGCATTACATCAGCGGGCCCTCGGCGCGGGATTACATCGAACCGGAGAAATTCGTACAGGCGAACATTACGCTCGAATACATGGAATACGATTATCCCGAATATCCGCAGTTGTATCCGCCGTACGATCCGTTTGTGAGCATTCTTGATTTGCTGTTCATGACCGGCCCGGACGCCATTAAATATTTTGACAAGGCGGCTTCATGAAAGAGATTCCAAATTTAGATCACGTCAAATCCTATTTCGATAAACGGATTCGAGAACACGGCGCTTCGCCGCGCGGCGCGGATTGGAACGGCGAGGAATCGCAGAACACGCGCTTCGATCAATTGCTCAAAGTGATCGAGTCTCCGTCCTTTTCCATTCTCGATTACGGATGCGGGTACGGCGCGCTGGCCGATTACCTCGCGCAAAAAGGTTTTCATGCAGACTATTATGGATTCGATATTCTGGAAAGCGCCATCGAAATGGCGCGCCGGATCCATGCCGGCAAACCGCATATGACCTTCACGCTGGACCGCGATCATCTGCCTGTTTGCGATTACGTGGTTGCCAGCGGAATCTTCAATGTGCGCGGCGGGCAGGCGTTTGAAGATTGGACGAATTACGTGATCGGCGTTCTGCATCACTTCGACCGCCTCAGCCGCAAAGGTTTCGCCAGCAACTTCCTCACCAAATATTCCGACGCCGACCGGATGCGCGCCGATCTGTATTACGCTGATCCGCTTTATTTGTTCGATTACTGCAAACGCAATTTTTCGAAAAACGTCGCGCTGCTTCACGATTACCGCCTTTATGACTTCACCATCATCATCCGTAAGGATTAATATGAACCAAACCCCGCGCATTGATTTCAACCATCCTTTTCCGGTTGGCAAAGAACTCGAATACGTGACACAGGCTATTCAAAGCGGGCACATTTCCGGCGACGGCCCATTCACCAAAAAATGCAGCGCCCTGCTCGAACAGGAACTCGGCGTTCCGAAAGTTTTGTTGACGACATCCTGCACCCACGCGCTGGATATGTCCGCGATTCTTTTGAATATTCAGCCCGGCGACGAAGTTGTCATTCCGGATTTTACATTCGTCTCGACGGTCAACGCCTTCGTTTTACGCGGCGCCAAACCGGTCTTCATTGACGTTCGGCCGGATACCCTTAATTTGGACGAATCCAAACTCGAGGCCTTGATCACGCCGCGCACGAAGGCCGTCGTCCCCGTGCATTATGCGGGCGTGGGCTGTGAGATGGACGCCATCATGGAAATTGCTCATCGTCACAGGCTTGCCGTGGTCGAAGATAACGCGCATGGTTTGTTTGGAAAATACAAGGGCAGATATCTGGGCACATTCGGCGCGCTGGCGGCGCAATCCTTTCATGAAACCAAGAACTTTACCAGCGGCGAGGGCGGCGCACTGCTCATCAACGACCCGGAAATTACCGAGCGCGCCGAAATCATCCGCGAAAAAGGGACCAACCGCTCGCGTTTCTTCCGCGGACAGGTGGATAAATACACGTGGGTGGATATCGGCTCCTCCTATCTTCCATCTGATATTCTCGCCGCCTTTCTTTACGGTCAATTGGAACAGCGCGAGAAAATTCAAGACCATCGAAGGAGCGTATGGCATACGTATGAAACGGGCCTGAAAGATTGGGCGGCGAAACATGATGTTCAATTACCGGCCGTCCCCGATTATTGTGAGCAGTCGTATCACATGTTTTATATGCTGATGCCGAACCTCGATCTGCGGCAGAAATTGATCATGCATCTGCGTGAGCGCGGTATTTACAGCGTGTTTCATTACCTGCCCCTGCACCTTTCCGACATGGGACGCAAATTTGGCGGCAAAGACGGCGACTGCCCGATCACCGAACGCGTCAGCGATCAATTGATCCGTCTGCCGTTCCATAATGTATTAACCGGTTCGGAACAGGAACAAGTGATCGAGGCAATTCTGGAGTTCAAGTTTTAGCCGTTTATCGAAGCGCGCCTTACGAATCATATTTTTTAGTGCATAATTCATAAAATGCAGGGAACTTCTTTGCAAAACATTCTTGTCACCGGCGGCGCGGGATTCATCGGCTCGAATTTTATCCGCTATTTGTTGAAGGTCGAGCCGGATGTCCATATCTTCAATCTCGATGCGCTCACCTACGCGGGCAGTCTGGAAAATTTGAAGGATTTGCCCGACGCCTCGCGGCACACTTTTATTCGGGGCAATATCTGCGATGCGGAATTGATTGGCAGGTTGTTTCAGGAACATCGAATTGACACCGTCGTGCATTTTGCGGCTGAGTCTCATGTGGATCGTTCGATTCTCGGCCCCGCGCCTTTTATCCAGACGAACATCGTCGGGACGTTTACGCTCCTCGAAGCCGCGCAGCGAGCCTGGAGCATTGACGGATCCGCGCGCGGGATGAGATTCCACCACGTTTCCACGGACGAAGTTTTCGGGTCGCTCGATGCGTTTGACCCGGCGTTTACCGAGTCGTCGCCTTATGAACCGCGTTCGCCGTATTCCGCCTCCAAAGCTGCGTCCGATCATTTGGTGCGCGCCTATTTTCATACCTACCGATTGCCGATCACGATCACCAACTGCTCGAACAATTACGGTCCCTATCAATATCCGGAAAAGTTGATTCCCTTGATGATCCTGAATGCTTTGCAGGGAAAACCATTGCCTGTTTACGGCGATGGAAGACAGATCCGCGACTGGCTGTTTGTGGAAGATCACTGCGAGGCGATTTATCTCGTCCTGAAAAACGGGAAACCGGGTGAAACGTATAATGTCGGCGGCGGTAATCAGCCTTATAACATTGATCTGGTGAACGAACTCTGCTCCCTCCTCGATGAATTGAAACCGGCTTCGAAATCGTACAAAGAGTTGATCACGCATGTGCCCGACCGCCCGGGCCATGACCGGCGCTATGCAATGGACATCACCAAAATCCGCGCCGATCTCGGCTGGGCGCCAAAGCACGATATCGAGAGCGGCTTGCGCGCCACCGTGCAATGGTATTTGGATCACATGGATTGGGTCGAGGCCATCCTGAAGCAGGAGGGCTTCGGCGAATGGCTCGATAGAAATTACGCGCGGAGAGGTTGATGAAGGGTATCATTCTTGCTGGCGGACGCGGCACGCGTCTGTATCCGTTGACGCTGGGCGTGAGCAAACAAATTTTGCCGGTTTATAACAAGCCGATGATTTATTACCCGCTTTCGATGCTGATGCTGGCGGGCATACGCGAGATTCTCGTGATCAGTTCGCCGGAAGACCTGCCGATATTCCGGCGTCTGCTCGGCGATGGAAAGAAATGGGGTCTTTCATTCTTCTATGCCGAACAGCGCGAGCCGCGCGGTTTGCCGGAGGCATTTCTCCTCGGAAAGGATTTCCTCGCCGGCGATACGGTCAGCTTGATTCTGGGCGACAATATTTTCTATGGTACGGGCTTGTGGGATCATCTTCGCCGCGCCGCAGGGTTGAAGGAGGGCGCGCAGGTGTTTGCCTATCCGGTGCGCGATCCGCGCCAGTACGGCGTGATCGAGTTTGATGAAGAGGGCCGCGCCCTCAGCCTCGAAGAAAAACCGGAAAAACCGCGCTCCAATTTTGCGGTGCCTGGTCTTTATTTCTACGATAATAAAGTGGTGGGCATCGCGGAGAATCTGCTTCCCTCGCCGCGCGGCGAACTGGAGATTACCGATCTCAACCGCGTCTATCTCGAACGCGGACAATTGCGCGTCCAACAGCTGGGACGCGGCATCGCCTGGCTGGATGCCGGGACTCACGAGACGCTTTTACAGGCCGCCAATTTCGTCCAGACCGTCGAAGAGCGGCAGGGATTGATGATCGGCTGTCCCGAAGAAGTGGCTTATCGTGTCGGTTTCATCACGCGCGAGCAATTGATCGAACTTGCGCTTCCCTTGAAACAAAATTCATACGGCGATTATCTGTTGAAACTCTCGAACGAGCCGCTCTAGAGGCGCATGGTACAATTTTTTATAAACAGAGGATTTGTGCCAAGCGTTTCTCGAAATTCCCGGCCATTGATTGACATCGTTATTCCCGTGTACAACGAAGGCGAAATCATCGCTCAAACACACGAACGCATTTGTTCGGTGGTGGACAGCCTGCCGTATGAATTCAGTTTTCTTTATGTTGATGACGGCTCCACTGACGACACCCCGATTGTTTTGGAGTCGCTCGCCGAAAAAGATTCCCGCGTGCGCTTTGTGGAACTCAGCCGCAACTTTGGACATCAAGCCGCGTTGACTGCCGGGCTGGACGCTTCACGCGGCGACGTCGTCATCACGATGGACGGCGACGGCCAGCATCCGCCGGAGATGATCCCTCAACTGCTGAATTTTGTGGAACGCGGCTTTGACATTGTCCAGGCCCAGCGTGTGGATGATGCTCAATCTTCTTCGTTCAAAAACTGGACCTCGAACGGATTCTACAAACTCATCAACTTGATCAGCGGCACATATATTGTCCCCGGCGCGGCCGATTTCCGCGCGCTGACGCGTCAGGCTGTGAACGCGCTCAAGTCCATGCCCGAATTTCACCGCTTCCTGCGCGGCATGGTGGCGTGGATCGGCTTCCCAATGGTCATCGTGCCATACCGGCCCGCCCAGCGCATTGGCGGAAAATCAAAATATTCATTGGGCAAAATGTTCCGCCTCGCCATGGACGCCATCTTTTCGTTTTCGCTTGTTCCGCTTTACATCGGCCTCAGCATGGGCGGGCTTTTGCTTTGCCTCGCCATGCTTGAAATGATTTATGTGTTGTCGTTTTGGGTTACCGGTCAAACCTCCAATCTTGCGCCCGGCTGGAGTTCGCTGATGTTCGTGATTCTTATCGTAGGCGGTATGTTGATGGTTTTGCTCGGTTTCATCGGCGTGTATGTCGGTTATATTTTCCAGGAAGTGAAACGAAGGCCGGTGTATCTGGTCAAGCAGAAAAGGGAAAGTTCAAATTGAAAACGAATCAATTTGATTTGCGCAGGGATGTCTTTCGTTTTCAAGCCTGGCTTGTCCCGGCCATTCTGCTTGTGCTTGCATTTCTCGCATACGGACTGTTCGCATTTCAGCAGGGTTTCCATTGGGACGATTGGGGCTTCGCGTGGATGCCGGTTACCTATGGCCTGCCGGGGCTGGTCAAATACTATTCCTACGACCGCCCGCTTCTCGCGTATTTTGTTTATCTAACAACTTCATGGATCGGTCCGCATCCGTTTGCCTGGCAGATTTTTGGGATGCTGGCGCGCTGGGCCTCGGCGGTGACGCTTTGGTGGACGATCCGCCTGATCCAGCCGAATCGTAAACGCCTCGCCTTCTGGACTTCGGCCTTTTTCCTGCTCTATCCGGGCTTTCGCCAGCAGACGATTGCCAACGCCTATGGACATTATTTGTGGGTCGAGGCGTGTTTCTTCACTTCATTGGCATTGATGCTGAAGGCGGTTGAGTCGAGCCGTTATCGCTGGCGCCTGATGATCGTCTCGCTGGCCCTCGCTTTGCCGAATCTTTTTCTGACTGAATATTTCGCAGGCTTCGAAATCGTGCGTCCGTTCCTGCTTTGGACCGCGCTGCAAAAAGAGAATGCTGATGTTCGTCAAAGACTCAAGAGATTTGTTTGGTATTATCTTCCGTTCATTTTTATCTTTATCGCTTTTCTTTACTGGCGATTCTTTGTTGCCCGTTCGCTTCGCTACGGCATTGACGTGAACGCCGGCGAGATCGCTTCCATCTCGACCCTCGGCGGATGGATTGGAACTATTTTGAATCAATGGCTGACCGTCAGCGTCAATGCGTGGCTGCAAATTTTTCAGCTTCCCGCTGTGCAGGATTTCGGCGTACGGTTGCTCCTCCTCTACGCGTTGATTTTGATCGCCGTACTCGAAGGCTGGGTTTATTTCTCAAAACGATTGGCGTATTCCGAAGAAACCGGCGCGCAGGAAAAATCAAACCGCTTCGATTTGAAATCCTGGTTGCTCTTTGGTTTTATTGCCATCCTTGGCGCGCAGATTCCGTTTTTGCTCAGCCAGTTGACGATCAAACTTCAATTCCCGTATGACCGCTTTACGCTCCCGTTCGCTTTGGGCGTATCTCTGCTCCTGGCGGGCGTGCTTGAATTGATTCCGAATCTGACGCGCCGTTCATTGATTGCAGGTTTATTGGCCGCCCTGGCAATTGGATTTCAAATCCAAACCGGTTTTGCGTTCCGCGCCGACTGGAATCTGGTCAGGTATTATCTCTGGCAGTTGAGCTGGCGCATGCCCGGACTCCAGCCCGGGACAGTTTTGCTTTCGAGCGATATGCCGTTTCAGTATTCGAGCGATAATTCACTGACCGCGCCGATCAACTGGATGTACGACCCCGGCCCGCATTCGGAATCCATGCAGTATCTCAACTGGGATATTGACGTTCGCACAAAATCAAACCAGCTCGCCCTCGCGCCGGGGCGCCCCATCAGCAGCGATTTTCGGGTCGCGAATTTTTCCGGCACGACCGATCATGTGGTTGTGATCGCATATCAGCCGCCGGGATGCGTGCGCGTTTTGAATCCGCAATTCGATGAAGATTTATGGATCGCGCCAAAGTCGGTGACGGATGCCGCGAAGATTCAAACGCCGTTTTTAAATGTGCCGTATCTGACCGCCCAGGCCATGCCGTTATCGAACATGAATCAAATTGTTGCGAATCCATCCCGGCCCGCCAAGCCGATGGATTTTCTATATCCCGAACCGTTGCATAACTGGTGCTATTATTTTGAAAAAGCGGATTTGGCGCGTCAGCTTGGCGATTGGAAACAGGTCGCGAAGATCGGCGATGAAGCCTTTGCGGTTCCATATCACGCCGACGATTTGTCGGAGTACCTGCCGTTTATCGAAGCGTATGCGCGCCTTGGCCGCTGGAAGGATGCCCGCGATCTAACATTGACAACGTCTGCTTCCATGCCATTGTTAAATCCGGAACTTTGCTCGCTTTGGACGCGGCTTCAAAATGATTCATCCGCTGTTGCCGTTCAAAACGCGGCCGGTCAAATCTCAAAAGAATTATCTGATCTAAAGTGTTTCGGTAAATGAGCGCACCCGCATCGAACTTCGAATTTACGTTTTTGCGCCATGGCGAATCGGTGGGCAACGTTGAAGAACGCTTTCAGGGTCAATCCGATTTTCCTTTAACGGATACGGGCCGTGCTCAGGCGCGCGCCTTGGCGGAGCGCTGGCTGAAGAGCGGAGTCAAATTCGATTTGGCGGTGACCAGCCCCCTCGTCCGCGCGAAAGAAACGGCGCAGATCATCGCCGGCGTGTTGGATATTCCGCTCGAGGAAGATCCGATCTGGATGGAACGCGATAACGGTCTGATGTCCGGTTTGACGCGCGAAGAAGTCGAAGAGCGTTTTCCTCCGCCGGACTTCCGCACCCCCTATGATCCATTTGGCGAAAGCGGCGAGGGCGATTGGGAATTGTTTTTGCGCGCCGGAAAAGCCGTGCATGAATTGATCAAGCGGCCCGCCGGAAAATATCTGATTGTCACACACGGCGGCTTGCTCAATAAAGTGATGTATGCGATCCTCGGCATTCCTGTGCAGGCTAATGCCAACGGCCCCAGCTTCCGCTTTGGCAACACCGGCTTTGCGGTTTTCCACTATGTGCCGCCGCGTCATCAGTGGCGGTTCATCAGACTCGAATCTCCGGAATAGTTAAAAGTTAGCAAGTTAGAAAGTTGGAAAGTGGAAGCTTGACTTGCCAACCTGCAAACGATTCTTGTGAAATTACCTTTGATCGGATGATTAGGAAACATCATGGCAAATCTTAAAATTCTGTCTTTCGGCGCGGGCGCGATTGGAACATATATCGGCGGATCGCTGGCGCTGGCCGGCGAACAGCTTGTGTTTGTCGAACAGCCATCCGCCGCCGATGAATTGCGCCAGCGCGGATTGCGTCTCGATCTCACGATTGACAAGCGGCGCAATGCGAAAGAAGCCTATGTTCTCAACTCATCCGCTTTTGTGATCGCCTCGTCGCTCGAAGACGCTCTGCGTTACGGTCCGTTCGATGTGGCGCTCTTTGCGTTGAAGTCGTTCGACACTGCCGCCGCGCTCGAAGGCATGAAACCATTCGCCGAAAAACTTCCGCCCATCCTTTGTCTATCGAACGGCGTGGACAACGAACCCGCGCTGGCCAACGCGCTCGGCGCGGACAAAGTCATCCCGGCGACGGTGACCAGCGCCATCGGGCGCCGCGCCGCGGGCGATATTGTATTGGAAAAATTGCGCGGCGTCGGCATTGCCGCCACGCATCCGCTTTCGGACAGATTGCTGGCCGCCGCAAATTCGGCTTTTCTCAACGCTGAAGGCTTTTCCAACGCCGCGGCGATGAAATGGTCCAAGATGCTGACGAATCTCATCGCCAACCCAACCTCCGCGATTTTGGATATGACTGCCGCGCAAATTTTTGCAAATCGAAAATTATATGAACTCGAAATTCGAATGCTGCGCGAATGTCTCGCGGTGATGGATGCGCAAAACATTCCGGTTGTGGACTTGCCTGGCACGCCGGCGCGTGCCCTGGCGTTTGCTGTGCGCCTGCCTTTGTGGTTATCCAAACCATTGCTTGCCCGCGCGGCCGGCAGTGGACGCGGCGCGAAGATGCCGTCGTTTCATATTGATTTGCATTCGGGCCGCGGCAAATCGGAAGTCGAATATTTGCACGGCGCAGTCGTCAGGGCAGGAGAGAAGTTTGGCGTGCCGACGCCCGTCAACAAGGTCCTGACCGAAACGCTGATGTCGTTAACGCGCGGCGAAATCCCATTGGAAGAGTTCGCCCATCAGCCGGAGAAACTGCTTGCTCTGTGGCGAGGATAACAAGTTGGTCTGCCAATCTTCAAACCTGACAACCTGGGCTCTTTGAGAGATGCTGTGGTTCGACCGTTTTTAATGGGAAAACCGCTTTCCGTCACAAAGGACGGCGTTTGAATGCGCTGGATGATTTGATTGCCGCCGCGTTCCTCGCTCCAAACTTTTGCAATGCTTCGTAGAACTTCCTTGAACGATGGGCGTATGGGTTCAGCGCGCTAGAATCTCTGGTAAAATAAGCGCCTGTGGTTTTTGGGCTTGCGAGCGCGTCCTTTCACGCACCCCTCTCTCGCTTGACGGAACCAAATAATAATTTGATAATCAATTGAAGGAGTACGTTTTCAAATGGTTCGCATTCGTTTTCGCCGCATTGGTTTAAAAGGACAGCCCTCGTATCGTATCGTGGCGGCTGACAAGGAAGCCCCGCGCGATGGCCGCTTTTTGGAAATCCTCGGCTTTTACAACCCGCGCACCGAGCCCGCTACCCTGAACATCAAAGAGGACCGCGTCTATCACTGGATGAAGAACGGCGCTCTGCCGACCGAATCGGTTGGTCAGGTTTTCAAGCGCGCGGGCGTGTTGGGTCGCTTCGAGCGCTTCAAAAAAGGCGAGTCGGTTGAGACTCTTCTGAAGGAAGCGGCGGAAGCAACCGCCCAGCGCGCCGCGCCTGCCAAGACGCGCAAGGATTAATGCCCTTTCCCAAAAAGGGAAAGGGAAGTGATGAATCATGAAGGAACTCATCGAATTCATTGCCAAATCGCTGGTGGATCACCCCGATCAAGTGGAAGTGCGTGAATATGGGAACGGCGATCACGTCCGACTCGAATTGAGCGTGGCCAAAGAGGATATGGGCCGCGTCATCGGCAAGAGCGGAAAAGTCGCCAACTCAATTCGCACCTTGCTGAGGGTGGCGGCTGAGCGCGAAGGCAAGCAGGCCACCCTCGACGTGATCGAGCCGGAATAATGGCCGCACGAAAAACTTCAGGCAATGCTGGTTCAGGCTCGCCGTCCGCAGGTGAGCCTGAATATTTAGTGGTCGGCTTTTTGCGGCGGGCGCATGGCGTGCGGGGCGAAATGGTAATGGAAATTCATACGGATTTTCCCGAGCGACTCACGCCGGACACAAAAGTCTTTGTCGGCGATGAACATCAGCCGATGACGATTGACGGAACGCGATTTCACCAGGAAGGCTTGCTGGTCAAATTTAAAGGCCTTGATTCGCCGGAAGAGGCGGCGCGCTATCGCAATCAGTTGGTGTATGTCGCCGCCGCAGATCGGCCGCCATTGCCGAAGGGGCAGTATTATCATCACGAGTTGATTGGCTTTGTTGTGATGGACGAAGAAAAAGGTTTCGTCGGCAAGTTGATGGAAATTATGCAGACGGGCGCAAATGATGTTTACGTGGTGAGTCGTCCTGATGGACGCGAAGTCTTGTTGCCCGTCATCCCCTCGGTCGTTCTGGATATTGAGGCGGACCGCCGTTTAATCCGCGTTCACCTGCTGGACGGTTTGATCGAGGAATCGTAAAGCGAACTTCGATATTCGTTATTCGAAAATCGAATCTCGAATATCCAATCTCGAATATCCAATCTCGAATACCCAATCTCGAATACCCAATATCGAACATTGAATATCGCTATGGATGAAAAACAATTCTGGGTCGGTCTCACTCTTGTGCGCGGCATCGGCGCGGTGCGACTTCAGGCGCTGATCGAACACTTCGGCGACGCGAAATCTGCATGGCAGGGCGCTCCGGACGAATTGCGCGCCGCGGGTTTGAGCGCAAAACTCGTCGAGCGATTGATCGAAATCCGCAAAAGCGTTGACCTTGAAAAATTGTTCGATAAAATAACGGCGCAGGGAATCAAAGTCTTGACGTGGAATGATGAACTTTACCCGCCGCGATTAAAAGAGATCGAACAACCGCCGCCTGTGTTGTATGTGCGCGGCGAACTTCTTCCCGAAGATCATTTCGCGGTCGCGATTGTCGGGACGCGTAAAATTACATCGTATGGCCGCCAGGTTACGGAGGAATTGTCGGCGTTTCTTGCGGCAAACGGCGTGACCGTTGTCAGCGGTCTGGCGCGCGGCGTGGACGCCGCGGCGCATTCAGTGGCGGTCAAAGCCGGCGGGCGGACGATCGCCGTTTTAGGGTCCGGCGTGGATCGAATTTATCCGCCGGAGAATCGCGCCATCGCGGAGCAAATCATGTTACGCGGCGCGCTCGTCAGCGATTATCCGGTCGGCACGGCGCCGGAGAGCACCAATTTTCCGCCGCGCAATCGCATTATTTCCGGGTTATCATTGGCGGTCGTTGTCATCGAAGCGGGCGAAACGAGCGGAGCGTTGATCACCGCCGAGTTTGCGGCTGAGCAAGGCCGCGAAGTGTTTGCCGTGCCGGGGAGTATACTTGCGCCCCAGTCAAAAGGTACGAATAAATTGATTCAGAACGGCGCATTGCCCTTGTTGTCGCCGGAGGATCTACTGCAGGCCTTGAATCTAACGCGCATCGGCGCGCAAAAAGCGGCACGAAAGATTTTGCCGGCTGACGAGGTCGAAGCACAGTTGTTGAACGCGCTTGGCAACGAACCTTTGCATGTGGATGAAATTCGTAATCAAACCGGCCTGCCGGTTGAAAAAGTCTCGGCGGCGCTGGTGATGATGGAACTGAAAGGAATGGTAAGGCAGGTTGGCGGAATGCATTACGTCGCGGTTCGTGAGGTACAATCGGGCTACTCTGTTTAGGGAGATATTATGAACGAACATGCCTATGCGGTGATCATGGCGGGCGGCGGCGGAACCCGCCTGTGGCCTGTTTCAAGAAGGAATCGTCCAAAACAGCTTTTGCCATTGCTCGGCCAGGAAACATTGTTTCAGAGCACGGTCGCGCGGCTGAATGATTTATTTCCGCCGGAGCGAATTCTTGTTGTCACTGTTAAAGAACAGGCCGGCGAGATGCGGGCCCAAGTCGCTTCGATTCCTGAAGAGAATTATCTGATCGAACCGGCGCCGCGCGGCACCGCCTCGGTGGTGGGATTGGCGGCCGCGGTCTTGAAGGAACGCGATCCGGAAGCAGTCATGGCCGTCCTGCCTTCGGATCATTTCATTCGCAACCGCGATCTGTTCCATTATCTTTTGCGCGCGGCGTTTGAGGTGGCGGAACACAAATATCTGGTCACGCTTGGCATCACGCCGTCGTACCCGTCTTCGGCATACGGATATATTCAACAGGGCGAACCGCTGGATAATAAATTCAAATATCCGGTTTACAAAGTCAAACGCTTCAAAGAAAAACCGGATGAAAAGACAGCGCAGGAATTCTTGCGATCCGGCGACCATTCGTGGAACAGCGGCATGTTCATCTGGCGCGCCGACATGATCCTGGCCGAGATCGAAAAACAGATGCCGGCGCTTTTTGCGGCTCTCAAACAAATTGTCGCGGCGTGGGATACCCCGCACCGGGATGAAGCGTTTCGTTCGAATTGGATGAATTTGAAGAGCGAAACAATTGATTATGCCGTGATGGAAAATGCCCAGAATGTCGCCGTCCTGCCGGCAAGCGGACTCGGCTGGAATGACGTCGGCTCGTGGGACGCCTTGTTCGACGTATTGTTCCCGGATATGAACGGTAATGTCTCAAACGGCAGTCAGCATCTTGCCATCGAAACGCATAACACGCTGGTGTATGGAAATAATCATGAACGTTTGATCGTAACGATTGGACTGGACGATACCGTTATCGTTGACGCCGACGACACACTGCTTGTCTGTAAGACCGACCAGGCGCAAAAAGTGCGCGAGGTGGTCGAGCACCTGAAAAAACATAGACAAGAGAAGTATCTGTAAGATTTTCGTTGGAATGTATATCTTTGAGTTTTGGAGTTTGAATGGAAGCTTATTGCATGAAATGCAAGACCAAACGGGAAATACAGGACCCGGTTGCATCTTTTAACGCCAAGGGTTCTCCGGTTACAACCGGCGTCTGCCCTGTTTGCGGAACCAGGCTTTATCGGATGGGACGAACTTCGGCTCACGAGGGGTTGACTCCGCCGCCGAAGCCGGAGAAGCAGGAAAAGATCGAAAAGCGGGACGGCAAGCTGGTGATCGTCGAATCGCCGGCCAAAGCCAAAACGGTCGGCCGTTTCCTTGGCAAGGGATACACCGTCAAAGCCTCGGTGGGACATGTGCGCGATTTGCTCAAGTCGCAATTATCAGTGGACGTGGAGAATAATTTTGCGCCGAAGTATCGCGTGCCGAACGAAAAGAAAGAAATCGTCAAGGAAATCAAACAACTGGCGAAAAAATCCGAAGAAGTTTTTCTCGCGACCGATCCCGACCGTGAGGGCGAATCCATCTCATGGCATTTGATGGAAGCCGCGGAAATTGATCCCGCCATCGCCAAGCGGGTTACGTTTCACGAGATTACACAGCCCGCGATTTACGAAGCCTTCGCACACCCGCGTTCGATTGACATGGACCTGGTCAATGCCCAGCAGGCGCGTCGAATCCTGGATCGGCTGGTCGGTTACAGCATCAGTCCGATTCTGTGGGAAAAGGTGCGCGGGCGTTTATCGGCGGGACGCGTTCAATCGGTGGCGCTCCGTCTCATCGTCGAGAGGGAACGGCAGATCGAAAATTTTGTCCCGGTCGAATATTGGTCCATCCACGCCGAGTTCAAACCCGAGGGCCTGGAATCCAGTTTTGTTGCAAAGCTGGTGAAGATGGACGAAAAAGAACCGGAATTTCCGAACGAGGAAGCGGTCAAGCCGGTTTTGATGGATATGGAAACGGCCGCGTACGCGATCACGAAAATGAAGCGCGGCGAGCGCAGACAAAAACCGCTGGCGCCTTTTACCACTTCGACATTACAGCAGGAGGCCTCGCGCAAACTTGGTTTCACCGCCAAACGCACCATGGCGCTGGCGCAGGGTTTGTATGAGGGGCAGGATGTGGGCAACGGCGGTTCAACCGGTTTGATCACGTACATGCGCACCGACTCGACAAACGTATCGGAGCTTGCGCAGAAAGAAGCGCGTCAGTACGTGAGCGAAAAATATGGCAATGATTTCCTTCCGCCCGAGCCGCCTCAATATAAAACGCGCATAGCCAATGCGCAGGAAGCGCATGAGGCTGTTCGTCCAACGTCGGTGATGCGCACGCCGGAATCCATTCGGCAATACCTCGAACCGGCCATGTTCAAACTGTATAACCTGATCTGGCAGAGATTCGTGGCCTCGCAAATGGAGGCGGCGGTATACGATACACTGCAGGTGGAAGTGACGGGCAAAACCAGCGGACACGAATATCTGTTGCGCGCTTCCCATTCGGTTGTGAAATTCCCCGGTTTTCTGGTGGTGTATCAGGAATCCAAAAGCGAGGATGCACAGGCCGAAGAGGAAGAGGACGTCAAGATTCCGGACGGCGTGGCGGAAGGACAAAAGCAGGAGTTGATCAGGCTCATCCCCGAACAGCATTTCACTCAGCCGCCTCCTCGTTTTACCGAGGCGACGCTCGTCAAGGCGCTTGAAGAGGAGGGCATTGGCCGTCCATCCACATATGCGCCGACGATTTCGACCATTCAACAGCGCGGCTACGTTGTGCGCGAAAATAAACGTCTCGTGCCGACCGAAATGGGAATGCGGGTCAATGATCTGATGGTGCAATATTTCCCCGACATTGTGGATTTGAAATTCACGGCGCGCATGGAACAGGACCTCGATATGATCGCGGCGGGAGAAGCCGAATGGACGGAAGTGATGCACGAGTTCTATCGCCCGTTTGCCGAGGATGTGAAAAAGGCTCAGGCGGAGATGCCCGTTACAAAGTCCGGGCCTGAACCGATTGGAAGAAAATGCCCCGAAGACGGCGGCGAACTGGTCATTCGTTATGGCAGGTTCGGCAAATTCATTTCCTGTTCAAATTTCCCCAAATGCCGTTATACCGAACCGTGGCTCGAAAAGATCGGCGTGAAATGTCCGAAGGATGGCGGCGATTTGGTCGAGCGCAAGACGCGTAAAGGCCGGACGTTTTACGGCTGTTCGAATTACCCAACCTGCGATTTCACCTCGTGGAAAAAGCCCCTGGCTCAGCCGTGTCCGAAATGCGGCGGACTGCTGGTGATCGCCAATAAACACGACGCTCAATGTACGAATTGCCAGGAAACATTTTCGCTGGAAGAGATTGTCCCGGAGACCAGCGCGGAATGACAATTGCGCTTTGATGGTTAGACTGTATAATTAGCATAGACCATACAAAGGAGCCTCCATGACTTCCCCGCTCGATCTATTGAAAAAACCAGTGATTGTGGGAATCCTTGGCGCAGTGGCCGGCATATTGATGGGCCTGCTCTGGGCATGGGTGATCCAGCCGGTTCAATTTGTGGACGCGACGCCTGCCGTGCTTCGCTCGGATTTACAGCAGGATTATCTGCGCATGGCGATCGATTCGTTCCGCGTCAATCGGGACCCGAACCTGGCCGTCCAGCGATGGAACGAACTCGGACCCGCGGCGGTGCCCGCGCTTCAAGCCGTCCAGAAAGATCCGAAGGGCATTGACCCGGTTGTGATTGCCGCGTATGTGCAGGTGATTCAAACGGTGAACGGCCCGAATCTCGTCAGCGGCGGCGTACAGCCGTCAACGGCTTCGCCCTTTTCAGGATTGGCGATTCTGGGGATTGGCATTGTATTAGTTTTGATTGTGATCGGCGCGATTGCGTTTTTCTTCCTGCGGCCGTTGTTGACCAATCGCACGAGCGGCGAAGTGACTCCTTCTATGCAGGCGGCGGAGATCACGCGTGAGGCGGCGAAGAACAAGACCAATTTTGAATCGATGGGCGTCGCTCCGCCCGTCACCCAAAACATGACCACGTATGTCTTGGGCGACGACCTGTATGATGAGTCGTTCAGCATTGATACAAGCAGCGGAGAATTTTTGGGCGAATATGGCGTCGGCGTTTCTGAGACGGTCGGCGTCGGCGACCCCAAAAAAGTCACCGCGCTGGAAGTCTGGCTCTTCGACAAAAACGATATCAAGACTGCCACGAAGGTCTTGATGAGCGAACATGCCTTTCGGGACCCGGCGTTGAAAGCGCGGCTGGAGGCAAAGGGCGAATTGATTCAGATCGAGCCGCAGAAACAGATTATGCTTGAGACCGAAACGCTTCAATTGCTCGCGACGGTGGTGGACTTGCAATACGGCAACGGCGCGATGCCCGACAAAAGTTATTTCGAACGCGTGACGCTTGAACTTGCGGTCTGGCGCAAGGCAGATCGAAAAACATAGGACTCCGCAGGCGCGTCAACGCGGATTTTGCAATCTGCAAAAAAACAGGCTGGCAATTGCCGGCCTGTTTGAGTCTTACGATAAAGGCGGCGAGTCCCGCCGCCCCTGCGTTTGTTTGTTTGATCGCCCGCATAAGCGCTTTCGCCGCCGCGGGCATGATATTTCCTTTTGCAAGAGGTCTATTCGATCTTCAAGATCTTGAATTTGATTTTTCCGCCGGGCGTTTCCACATCCACGATATCGCCGACTTTGTGATCCATGAGCGCCTTTCCAATCGGCGATTCGTTGGAAATCTTTCCGTTGCGCGGATCCGCTTCCTTTGCGCCGACAACGTGATACGTTTCGGGCTCGTAGTCGGATTCCTGAATTGTCACATGGCTTCCCACGCTGACTACATCGTGGTCGGCGTTTTTCTCGATGATGACCGCGTTGCGGAGCAGGAATTCAATCTCCTGAATGCGGCCCTCGAGGAAACCCTGGTCTTCCTTGGCTTTGTGATAATCGGCGTTCTCGGAGAGATCGCCCATTTGAATCGCCGAACGCAGACGTTTGGCGAGTTCCTCGCGCCGCGGTCCTTTTAATTCTTCGAGTTCGGCTTTGAGTTTGGCGTGGCCTTCAGGCGTTAAATAAGTTGGTTCGTTCATAAGCTAATCCTAAGGTTTTTCGAGCGGGTTGAAAAGTTTCTCGTGTTCTTCGATGGCAAAGCGGTCGGTCATGCCGGCGATGTAATCGCAAATTGTACGCTCCAAGCCGCGTTTGTCAATAAACGCCTGGACGTTTTCCGGCAGGATGGACGGTTCGGCTTTGTAGGCGTTGAACAGGTCCGTGATGACGCGCTCGGCTTTGACCGCCATCCGCACGACGCGGGAATGCTTGTACATTTTGGCGTAAAGGAAATCCTTCAATTCACGATTGCGGCGCTGCATCTCTTCGCTGTAACCGATCACATTTGTTTTCAGTTTTTGAATGTCCAGCGGCGATTTGACGGCGCTTTCTTTCAGGCGCGCGCCCGTCGCTTGAATCATGTCGGTTACCATCAGGCCGACCAATTCGCGAATCATACGATGACGTTCGATGTCCTCCAGTTGTGGACCGCGCCAATGATAGGTCTCGATCATCAACTGCCATAAATCCACTTCGCTCAACATTTGCGGCGTGAGCATGCCGGAACGCAAACCGTCATCGAGATCGTGGGTTGTGTAGGCCATTTCATCGGCGACGTTGCAGATTTGCGTCTCGAGGTTGCCGCGCAAACTGGGATCGTAATCGCGGGCGTCTGAAATATCGTATTCGGATTCGTGCTTGACCATTCCCTCGCGAACCTCCCAGGTGAGATTCAGGCCGGGGAATTCGGGGTAACGCTGTTCGAGTTCCGTCACGATGCGGAGCGATTGTTTGTTATGATCGAAGCCGCCGTAATCCTTCATCAAACGCGATAATGCCACTTCGCCGGAATGCCCGAAAGGGGAGTGGCCCAGATCGTGCGCCAGGCAGATGGTCTCGACTAAATCTTCGTTGGCGCCGAGGGCGCGGGCAATCGTCCGTCCAATTTGCGCCACTTCAAGCGTATGAGTCAGCCGCGTGCGGAAGTAATCACCTTCGAAGTTGATGAAGACCTGCGTCTTGTATTCGAGGCGGCGAAAGGCGGTGGTGTGGATGATCCGGTCGCGGTCGCGTTGAAAGGCGGTGCGGTAATCCGGCTCGTTGTCGAGGTAGGCGCGGCCCTTGCTGTCCTTGCTGCGGACAGCGTACGGCGCCAGCGCCTTGTCTTCCAGTTCTTCGAGCTTCTGCCGATCAAAATACATGAGTGCCTTTCTAATGCAAATGTCATTGCGAGCGAAGCAGTCCAATACTGATTTTGCTGTTCATTGGAGATTGCTTCGACGAGAGAATACCCTCTCGCAATGACATGGCGCTGATGGGGCGAGTGGGGGTCGAACCCACATGGTATCGCTACCGAAGGATTTTAAGTCCTTTGCGTCTGCCGATTCCGCCATCGCCCCGGCAATGGTGCATATTTTACCATTACAACTTGCGGTGTGTTGAGAAATTATGCGGCGGAGGGGCACTCAAAATTTGTTAGCCATCTTGCGTCGTCGGCGGCGCAACGAGCAGAACAAACTTATGTGCTTTGAGCGTTCCCTGCCGCGGCGGGTTGTTTCTTGCGCAAATCTTTGACGAAGAATGGCGAGTAGAGCAAGAGCATTGTCGCAATGCCAATCAAC
>JBHORD010000097.1:0-12992 GCA_042408355.1 Anaerolineales bacterium | reverse complement strand
GATGGGAATGATGTTTGGCGTCATTTCGATTCCCGGAATGCGATAACGCGCCAGACGATCCGTGACGACGCGTCCTTCCTCGACGATGAAATGTTCTGTGAGCGCGTTGCCCAATCCCATCATCACGCCGCCCTCGACCTGTCCCTCCAGCCCAAGCGGATTGACGATGCGGCCAACATCATTCGCCGCAATCACATTCAACACGCGCACTTCGCCGGTGTTTGTATTGACTTCGACCTCGGCGGCTTGTGCGGCGAATGCAAATGCAAAATGCATGTCGCCGCCTTCGCCGAGCGGCTTCGTTTCCGGCGCCCAATATTCGTACAGTGCGCGCGGTTCCTGTCCGCCTTTCTTCATCTCGACGGCGATATCACCCATGGAAACGGTGTGACCATCCACATGCGCCAGCCCTTCGATGTAACGAATCTTCTCTGGCGGTTGATCATATTTTTCTGCGAGCGTGGAAGTCATTGCTGCGCGTAAAGTCTGTGCGGCCATGCGCGCCGCGTTGCCGGTGACGTAGGTTTGGCGTGATGCAGTTGTCGGCCCGCCATCGGGAGTCAAGTCTGTGTCCATCACAAGCACGCGGACTTTCTCTGGCGGCATGGACAATTCTTCAGCAACGATCATTCTCAAAACAGTGACCAAGCCTTGACCAAGTTCGGCGGACGAAGTCCGCACCTCGACGACGCCATCGGTATAAAGTTCAACTTCCGCGCCGGCTTTGTCGGGAGCGCCTCCGCCGAGGCCGGTATTCTTGTAGCCCGCCGCGAAACCCCAGGCCCGGATCAAATGGGGCGCGCCCGCTGCCGGTCGAGGCTTGAACGGATTGTCTGTTCCTGATAGCCGCCGCATTTCCGCTTCGACTTTGTCAATGCACTCGGTCAGTCCAACGCTCTCGCGTAAAACCTGTCCCGTGTTGGTCACGCTTCCGACACGAAGCGCGTTCCTGCGGCGCAGTTCAACAGGATCAATATTGAGCTTCTCTGCCAGCATGTCCATCATGCTTTCGACGGCAAACGCCGATTGCGTGACGCCAAAGCCGCGGAATGCGCCCGCCGGCGGGTTGTTGGTGTACATGGCATAACAATCGGCGCGCACATGCGGGACTTCATACGGGCCCGCCGAATGTGTGGTAGCGCGCGTCATCACTTTATCTCCAAGCGACGCGTACGCGCCGGTATCGCCGTAAAGTTCCGTTTCAACCGCAGTCAGGCGGCCGTTTTTCTTTGCGCCAACTTTGACGCGAATTTGTGTGGCATGACGTTTGGGATGAACCAGCAAACTTTCGTGACGATCAAAAAGCAGTTTGACAGGCCGTCCTGTTACGTTCGCCAGCAGGGCGGCATGGATCTGCCCGGCGATATCTTCCTTGCCGCCGAAGCCGCCGCCCATCAATTGCCCCACAATGCGGATGCGGTCTTCGGGCCAGCCGAGAACCCGCGCCACTTGTTGACGATCCTGATAGGGAATCTGCGAGCCGACATAAATTTCCATGCGGCCATTTGGAAGCGGCACAGCGATACTGCATTCCGGCTCCAAAAAGGCATGATCGGTTGTGGCTGTATGAAAAGTATGTTCCATCACCACATCGGCTTCGGCAAAGCCCTGTTCCATGTTCCCTTTGCGGACTTTGATGTGCTTGAGCAGATTGCCGGACGGATGCAAAGCGGGCGCGTCATCTCGACGCGCTTGAACCGGATTGCTGATCACCGGCTGTGGATCGAATTCCGCTTCGATCAACCCGACAGCCTGCCCGGCGATCTCTTGAGTCTCCGCGGCAACGATGGCAATTGCATCGCCCACATAGCGCACGCGTTCGCCAACGCCGACAATGGCAGGCCAATCGTAAACAACCAGACCATGATTATGTTCGCCGGGAATATCTTCGGCGGTCAATACTGCCGCAACGCCCGGCAATTCACGCGCTTTGCTAATATCCACTCGGCGAAGAATTCCGTGCGGAATGCCGGCGCGCTTCACCGCCGCGTACAACATTCCATCGAACTTGAGATCGTCAGAGAATTTGGCCTGACCTGTCACTTTTTCTATAGCGTCTGGCCGCGCCACGATCTGACCGATGACCTGATATTTTTCCGATGAGAGTTGAATCTTTGGCGGCTCGATGGATTCCCCTGTTCTCATGGATTTGGCCGCGGCGAGGATCGAATTTTCAATCGTTGGATAACCTGCACAGCGGCATAATGTATCTTTCAGCGCGTAACGAATTTCTTCCCGGCTCGGATTCGGATTCCGTTTAAGCAGTGCATAGGCGGTCATGAGCTGACCCGGTATGCAGAATCCGCACTGCACTGCGCCGTGTTGAATAAAAGCTTCTTGCAATGGATGGAGTTGAACTTTTGAACCGCCAGGCTCGCGGAGGCCGTCAAGATTTAATTCTTGCTTTGCGTTCTTTGCGCTCTTCGCGGTAAATTCCGCGGCAAGCCCTTCGATGGTGATGATCTCTTTTCCATCTGCGCGCATGGCGGGATAAACGCATGATAAAACCGGCTCGCCGTCCACAAGGACGGTGCAAGTGCCGCATTCGGCCTCTTCGCAACCGATTTTCGTGCCGGTGAGGTTCAAACGCTCGCGCAACAGTCCGGCCAGCATCTCGCCGGGTTTGGGCGGCAGGGTATATTTCTTTCCATTAACAGTGAGAGTGATTTCGTTCATGGTTTATACCTCATGTCCTAAAGCGTTCTGTTCCATGCGGCTTGCAATGTGTCTTTGAATAAAACACTGACTAAATGCCGGCGATAATCTGCGCTGGCGCGGCGCGGGCTGGTGCGAAATTGCGCCTCCTGCAGGAGAAGCGCGAGGGCGCGCGCGGCCGTTTCATCGTCGAGGGAGCGACCGCATAAAGCCGATTCGGCTGAGGAGGCGCGCCATGGCCTGGGTCCCGCCGGTCCAACCGCGATGCGGACCTCCGCGATTTGCTCACGACTGCGTTCAATCCAAATTGCCATGTTGACGATTGGCAATGCCACACCTTGCGGACGCATGATCCGCTTGAAAGCCGAAGCCTGATTTTTATTTTTCAATGGGAGATGAAAGCCGACCAGAAGTTCGTCTTTTGCAAGCGTATTTTTCCCCGGACCAAGAAACATCTCTTTCAACGGAATGCGCCGGACGCCTTTGGATGCGCTGGCAATTTCAGCCTGTGCATTCAGGGCCATCAATGCAATCGTGCCGTCTGCGGCGGGCAGGGCATGGGCCACATTTCCGCCCAGCGTTGCGACGTTACGCACTTGCGGGCCGCCGATCAGATTACACGCTTCGACCAGCGCTTGTGCATGTTGCATGACCAGACTCGATGCAATGATCTTCGAATGCGGCGCGCCGGCTCCGATGAATAATTCGCCGCCGCGAATTTCGATGGGTTGCAGTTCACGAATCGAGTTGACGTCTATCAAGGTGGGCGCCGGCGGATGCCGCCCTTGATCCAGATCCAAAAGCAGATCCGTGCCGCCCGCAATCAGCAAGGCGGATTCCGATGAACGTGCAAGCGCATCGAGCGCTTCAGTTATAGTTTTGGGTTGGAGGTATTGTTGCCAGAGAGTCATATCGGTACCGGTGATTTTGTTCAGTCCTGATTTGGAGTGGCACTTTTCGACAGGTCTTTCGACCTGACGCCGCTGTGGACAAATCCCCGCAACCAGCGACCACCGATCCGATTGCCACCCTGTGAAGGAGTGGCTTGTATTGTTTTGTCAATATTTTACTCCCAACCGTTCGATAAGGGGAGTGACAAATATAATGCGGCGTTCGTTCACTTGAAAAAAATCAGGCGCTTCCCTGCTCGACATTTTTGTAATTAAAGGCCGGTGCGGTTTAAATTACAATGTGCCAGTGTCCCATTTGATTATACAGATTGCTCATTCGATGAACGAGTTTGATTCTTCCGAATGGGATTCGATGAGCAATGGCCGTCCATTTCAAAGTTACCGCTGGTATAAATTTGGGGAGCGCGTCATGGCAGATTGTCCGCTGACGGTGCTTGTGGTTCGCAATGGAGACAAACCTGTGGCGCGCGCCACGTTGTGGCTGGTACGGAATGAGCCGCTTCCGCTTCCCGCCGGACTTCGGATCGGATTCCGTTATTTTTTGCAGAATCATCCGCTCTTGATTTGTCGTTCGCCGCTCTCCGATTCGAGCGGTTTGATTTTTGCCGATGAATCCGATGAGGAGGCAAAGCGCTTGTTGTGGATCGCCGCGCAGGAGGAATTAAGACGTCAACATGCGTCTTTTCTGCTTTTCGATTTTATGGATGCCGCCCGGGACACCTGGCCGGGTAATTTCAAGAGGCTGGTTATTTCCGATCCCGGCACAAGGCTGGATGTAACATGGCCGGATTTCGCTTCATATCTCAGCGCAGGCAACAAAAAAGATCGACAGCACTACAAACGGAGTCTGCGCGAGGCTGAAGCCCAGGGGTTGAAATTGAATCGGCGTGGAACAGTTGAGAACGTTGACGCGGCGTTGCATTTGATTGGCAATGTTTCCCGCAAATTTGGCTCGACCCCCAGTCCGTGGGCGCCGGGCTTGATGAAAAATCTGCCAATGGTTGACTCGACCTGGTTGGAGGTCCGCCGCGGCGACGAGTTGGTGGGGTGTGGGGCACTTGTCAGGGACAATGGGACTCAGCTGGCAACCGCGCTGGGCCTTGCGGTCAACATTCCATACGCATATTTTCTTCTGGTCTACACTACAATTCAGGAGGCAATCGAACGCGGCATGAAGACGATAAGACTCGGAAGCGGTGCTTATGATGTCAAACGTAGATTGGGTTTCAAACTTGAAGATAACAACCATATTATTTTAATGGGAGCCGGCCAATTCTCCAGAGGAGTGGCGCGGCTGGCGTCATGGATGATGGGAGACTATCAATGATTGAACTCGATGAATTTCTGAAGCTGCCCACTGAAGAAGTCGCCCGCCTCGTTCGCGCAAGCGGACCAAAAGTCTGTGTTTTCCCGATCAATGGCACGCGCCGCTGGTTTGTCCTGGAGCACTCCAAAGACATTGAAGGCGATCCAATCGAAGCTTATATGCAGTTCTCAAGTCAGCGTCAGTTGGAGCTTTGTGGGATGCTTTTTGATCATGGTATTGACACGCTTCTGACGCCTGTGCTCGGTCCAGACTTGTTCGAACGCGGCGACGAATACGTCCAGCGAATTGGTATTGAAGGGTTAAGGCGGGCAGCCACTGCGCCGCAGTTCTTGAATTTCTACAAAGAGAAAGGAGTCCGCATTCGCTTTTATGGAGATTACAAATTCTATTTGAAAGATACTCCCTATGGTCAGGTATGCGATTTGCTTGATGTACTGGTACAGCAAACTGCTCGGAATAATCGCTGCAGATTGTTCTTTGGCGTTTTTGCACACGATTCAACTCAAACTATTGCAGAACTTTCGATTGATTTCTTTAAGACAACCGGAAGGGTCCCTGACAAACGTGAATTAATCGAAAAATACTATGGCGAATATGTTGGCCCAGCGGATATATTTATCGGCTTCGATCGATTTAGGGTGTTCGATATGCCGCTGATTTCAACAGGAGAAGAAGATCTCTATTTCTCTGTCAGTCCGTCGCCTTATATGACTGAACAGCAGCTCCGGTCAATTCTATATGATCATTTATATACGCGCCGTGTACGTGACCCGGAGTACTCTTCTCTTAGCCCCGACAGCTTGAAGCATATGCGAGATTTTTACTTGTCCAATCGGAATACTGCTTTAGGAATAGGGACTATCGAATCGGATGTTTGGATACCAGTACAGCCCGGAATTACATAATTCTGGAGATCACAACGATGGCGAACTTGATAGACGCATTAATCGAACAGATCGGCCCAGGACATATGCCTAGCACGGCATACGATACTGCCTGGGCCGCAAGGCTTGGTGCCATTGATGCCAGCTTAGGCAATGGTGCGTTAGATTGGATTTGCTCGCATCAGTTATCTGATGGATCTTGGGGAGCTGAATTTCCCTTCAATTATCATGACCGGGTAATATCGACACTGGCAGCTATGATCGCTCTCACCTATCGAGGTCGCCGTCACCGCGATCAACAACAGATTGCTCTTGGCCTCGAGGCATTGGAAAGAATAATCGGCGGCGCTACAAGCGGGCTTCAGTCTGATCCAAATGGGGCGACGGTAGGATTTGAAATGATAGCACCGATGTTGGTAGCCGAGGCTGAGAGACTCGGCATTATCAAGAGACAGGGAGAAAGAATCCTTGGGCGCCTGGGCCAATTACGAACAAAAAAGCTGGAGAATATTCGAGGTAAGTTGATCAATAGGAATCTTACCATTGCATTCTCCGCTGAAATGGCAGGCATTGATGGGCAACATATGCTGGACGTTGATCATCTGCAGGAAGTAAACGGTTCGGTGGGTCATAGCCCATCGGCAAGCGCTTATTTTGCTCTATATGTAAAAGAAAATGAACCAGCGACCATGGAGTATTTACGCAGGGTTGTAAACTTTGATGGTGGTATGCCTAACGTAGCTCCTTTTGATGTATTTGAGATTGGGTGGGCGCTCTGGAATCTTAGTCTGCTTCCCAACTTCAAATCGTTTAAGAACCTTGGACCACACGTTGAATTTCTTGAGAGAGCTTGGGAGGCAAAACGCGGCGTGGGTTTTGCTGCAGAATATTCTGTAAAAGATAGCGATGATACAGGGTTAGTATTTGACACTTTGTCACGATTTGGTCACGAAAAGGATATCGAGAGCGTGCTAGCATATGAAGAACAGACTCATTTTCGCTGTTATGCTCTGGAGGCAAATCCATCCATCAGCGCGAACATTCATGTCTTAGGAGCTTTGCGACAGGCTGGTTTTGATAATCAGCATCCATCTGTCCAAAAGATATTGAAATTTCTTAGGCAAGCCAAGAATAATGGGCCATATTGGATTGACAAATGGCATTCATCTCCATACTATGCTACAACACATGCAATTATGGCCTGTGCCGGATTTGCAGACGATCTGGTAGAAGATGCAGTGACCTGGATACTTTCGTCTCAACGTTCTGATGGCTCTTGGGGTATAACCGTGCCAACCGTGGAAGAGACTGCTTATGCGATTCAAGCTTTGTGGGTGTGGAACGAAAAAACAGCTTCCGTGCCTCCAAATTGCCTAAAGATTGGCGCAAAATGGCTGGAGAGTCATTTCGAGGATGTTTACCATCCACTTTGGATCGGCAAATGTCTTTATGCACCCAGCCTTGTGATTCGTTCAGCCGCGATTAGCGCTTTAACTTTGGTTGAATAGAGAAAATGAACATAAAAAAGTTCACAGACCAATTACTAAACATTTCTGCGACGGATCCAGATGATGCACGCAAGCGAAAAATTCTCAATCTTTTGTTGGTATCCGTAGGGGGAGTATCCATTCTGGCTTTTTTCTATACTCTAGCCCTATTGCTCGGTCGGGCCGTTCAATGGAATGACGTAAATTTTATTGTTGTCGGAAGTTTTGTCGCCTTCGTAGGTGTTGGGTGCATCTACTATGTGAACCTTAAGTGGTCGGGAAGCGCGGCCGCTTTCATGTTCCTGGGATTCATGACTCTGATTTTCTCCTTTAGCGATTCACCACAGGAGGTCTCCAATGGTCGCACATTATTCGCATTTACGATGCCGATCATTATGGCAAGTGTATTGCTGGCTCCATGGTCGAGCTTTATTTTTGCCCTATTAAGTAGCATTATTATTTCTTTCATTGCGGTATCAATAGGAATTATTCCTAACTACCCAGCGATGTTTGGCTTCTTCCTTATTGCATTAGTTTCCTGGCTTTCCTCCAGTAGTCTTGAACAGGCATTGGGCGATTTACGCGCCACCAACGCCAACCTCGACAAGCTCGTCCAAGAGCGGACAAAGGCTTTAAGCGAATCCTTCACGCGCGAAATGATCGAAGCGGGGCGGAGCAAAGCCATTCTCAATTCCATTGCAGACGGCGTAATCGTCTTCGATAATAGCCGAAAATCCATCCTTGCCAACCCGGCTCTCACCAACTTAATAGGCATGCCTTTTGGCGAAGTTATTGGCAGGAATCTGGATGAATTGCTGGCGGATGAGCGTATTCCGCCTAACAGCCGGGAACAACTGCTGTCGCTCCTGAATAAACCCGGGCCGGGGGGAGAAAGCTTCCGCCTGGAGTGGGGAAAGAAAACCCTGTCTGTGAATGCTGCTCAGGTTTATGACTCAACCGGAGAACATATTGGCGCTGTAGCCGTTTTCCGCGATTTCACCCGCGAAGCCGAAGTCGAGCGCATGAAAAGCACCTTCGTGGCGGTTGTTTCTCATGAACTTCGCACGCCGCTCAATGCGATTTTGGGATATGCGGAAATGCTCAAAGAGGCGGTCTATGGACCGATCAACGAGAAGCAGGCTGGCGCGACAGACCGGATCATGATAAACACTCAGCATTTGCTGGGTATTGTCAGCGACTTGCTGGATCAAGCCCAGATCGAAGCAGGAAGACTGAAAATCCAGATTAAGCCGTTCTCGCCCGCCAAAATGCTCGAAGATGTCCACAGCGTCATGGATAAGGTTGCCGCTGACAAGAAACTCACATTGACAAGTGAGATTGATTCGCATCTGCCCGCCCAATTAGACGGCGATGCTTACCGGTTGCGGCAAGTCATCATCAACCTCGCCAATAATGCGGTTAAGTTTACAGGTCAAGGCGGCGTTCATATTCGCCTCTTCTGCCACGATGCAGACCGCTGGGGTATATCGGTGCAAGATACGGGCGACGGCATACCGAAGGATGAGATTCCTCACATCTTCGAAACGTTTCGTCAGGTGGACGGCACAGCCACGCGCCAATATGGCGGCATCGGGCTTGGGCTGTCCATTGTCAAGCAATTGGTGGACCTTATGCAGGGAGAGATTGTCGTGGAGAGCGAACTTGGATCGGGAAGCACGTTCACGATCCTGCTCCCGTTGAATGTTACGAGCCACTGAGAGGAGGACAATATGAGCGACAATTTGGCGTTAATTATTGAGGACGACTTTGACCTATCTAATATTTTCGCGGAGGCGCTAAACGCGGCCGGCTTCCAAACGGAGGTTATCCGCGACGGCGCGGTCGCTCAAGAGAGGTTGGGGCTGATCGCGCCTCACATCGTGATTCTGGATATGCATCTTCCTCACGTTGACGGAGGAACCCTGCTTACTCAAATTCGGGCCAGCGAAGTTTTGAAAGATACGACTGTAGTGATCGTTACTGCCGACGCGTTGATGGGTGATATGTATCGCGACCAGGCGGATTTCGTCTTCATCAAGCCGACCACATTTACTCAGCTTCGGGATTTTACCTCCCGGTTGAAAAAGTAAAATCCTTAGCGCAGTCGCATTTGGATTCTTTATGGGTCAAAATCTAAGGATTTTGTCATTGCGAGGCGTTTTTTCCGAAACCATCCCCGCTTCAACGGGAAAATCCTGCTTTTAGGTGATTGCTTTGTTCGCTGAGAGAGGCCCGCTCGCCATGACACCCGATTTTGAGGCAATTATTTTTTTTCTAATGCGATTGCCCTGTTAAAATCCTGCCTCCCGTACTTTTGGAAGATCAGGAAAGCGAAGAATAATGCGAAGCCGCCTGCAAGGCCGAGAAGGCGGACCCCAAGCGGGCCGTGTGCGTCGTTGTTACTGCGACCAAGCAATAAAAATAGCGGAATCAGAGATGTGGCTAATCCGCTGGAGGCCTGATCGAGCAGACCAAGCGCGGCGTAATAGGATCCTTCCCGGCGCTGGCCTGTTGCCTGTGCGTCCGCGTCGGTAATGTCGGCGGCGATGGCGCTGGGGAGGACTTGCGCGCCTGAAAGCGCAGCCGCCTCGAGGCAAATCCAGAGAATTCCCTGCCAGAGCAATGGAATGGGAAGCGAGTCGCTGATGAAGGATAACCCCGGCAAAACCAGAGCGCCGATTAGTAACGAGCCAAGGAAAATCATCCGCTTGCCATAACGATTGGCAAGACGCGTGACGACGGGAAAACAAATCAGCGAAACGACGATGGGCGGAATGTAAAAATAAACGGTGTCCGCTTCTGTGCCGCGGCAGATCTCTGTGGCGATGTATGGGATCGTTTCCAGAATGAATGTGGACGATATCCAGAATAGCGCCCAGGAGGAGATGAATATCAGGAAGGCGCGGTTGGCGAGCGTCAATTTCAGATGAGTCCAAAAGTCCAATGGAGCGCGATCCGCTTTCGGCGGAGTCCGATTCTCGCGGACGAAGAAAAAAGGCAGAAAGAAAAAAGGGGATGCGATCCCGATAAAAATCAGCGCGGCGTTTTGAAATCCCCATGCTTCGATCAGGGGGCCGGCAAACCCGGCGAAGATCGCGCCGATGAGTTGAAAGCCGGCCTTCCATCCTGCAATGCCCACGCGGCGTTCTTCTTCCGGCGCAAATTCGGGCAGTAACGCTTCGTAGGGAATTTGCCGAACGCTGTATGCGGTGTTAAACACGATCATCACGACAGCGAGATAAAAAAGATTCGCCGGCGATTCGCCTTGATGAGGCGGCATCCATAAAAGCGCGAATGAACCGAGCATGAACAATGAGGCCGTGAAAATGTACGGTGTGCGCCGCCCCCAGCGCGTGTACGTTTGATCCGAGAGAAAACCGATGGGCAGTGTGATGGCAATATTGATGCCGCGACTTAAAAACATGACGACGCTGTACAGCGCAATGGGTACAAGCGCAGGGCCGTTGGGGGGGAGATAAAAATAAAGAATCCAGCCGCTGACAAACCCCCACAGACTCGAACTTCCCAATGTCAGCAAGGCGTAAGCGATGTCAGCCATGTTTCATCCAGATGCCAAATTGAATCGCGGTTGATAATACGCTATTCGTGCGCAAACGGTAAGCGTCCTTGCCTTACAAATTCTCAAGTTCGGCGATTGCTTTTTGCATCCGCTCAAAGTGCGAGCCTTTCCAATAAATCTGTTTGCAGGCGGGACAAATCCGAAATTCGTCGAAATACAATTTGGTCAACGGCTCCAGGCGATCCAGAACATCTTCCTTGCGCACCGCTTCCAGAAGATGATTACAGCGGATACAGCGCCGAAACGGCTTGATCCAGTTTTTTAATCCGTATCGTTCGACGACTTCCCGAAATTGTTCTTCGGGTTCGAGACTTCGCACCCAATATCCGTGCAGGAGTTTCTTGTGCATCAACAGCCGGCGATCTCGACTCAATAAAATGCGGTTTTCGCCCGTGGCAATCTGAATCAACTCCGCGTCGGTGTAATCGTTGCGGTATAAGCAATCCAGGCCAAGCATGCGGAGATGGGAGGTAAGACGCCCCAGGTGACCGTCCAAGACGAAACGCGGTTCATTCGTTGATTCGCGGCGCGGCGCAGCGCTCCGGACTTCAATCTGGTCGCCGTCATGGACGAGATAATCCAGCCCGACAATTTCTCTGTTTGCGCGCACCTCGCCGATTTCCGTGTGTGGAATTCCCATCGACTCGATCAGGTGTTTGACCGATTGCGGCCCATTGAAGGCGTAATCAAAATCACCGCCGCGTTGATTGCCCGGCAGAAGCGGAGTCAGGGTTTCTTCAAAATGGAAGCGGGCCGTTTTTGTCATCGTTCCGCGCAGCTTTCAAGAAAGAAGCGTTTTTTTCTGCAATTGCCTGTTGTTCGTCTGTTCTTGCAATGGACTGCCTGTTTCTTATCATACAGCCGAATGACAGGCTGTGCAAGAAACATCCGCAAATTTGCACGGCTTTCTCAAAGACGAAAATTCCTAAACGCGAATCAGAAACTATCATCCCGCCCGAATGTCTGAATTTCAGTTGCCACCCGCCTTTCTCATCCTTGAGAAAGACGGAGGATCGTAACTTTAGCAAAGCCGAAGTTGGGGAAGCGGTCTTATAATTGCCCCTGCTTCATTATTCGGTTTTACCCAATCGCTTTATAGGCCGGTGTTCTTTTCGGAATCAGTTGAATGGATCGGAAGAATTTGTATTCTGTACAGTCAAAATGAAACGCTGGCTTCATTTGTATCGGGACCTTGGCATACAGCTCCTGACCCTTTACCTGCTGTTGATCGTTCCTTTCCTGATTTCGCTGTTGGTCTTCAGCCAGTTGGTCGGCGTACGCATCCGCGAGAACGCGGAGGCAAACGATCTCTCGCTGGCACACGCCATTGCCCAGGAGACCAACAACTCGATCAACGACTCGCTGCAAGCAGTGCAGAAATTGGCGGCGTATCCTCAGGTGGTGCAGGCCGACCCGGCGGGCATGGGTCAGCTTTTCAGCGTCGTCATCAACACACATCCCAACATGAACTTGATTTACCGTTTAGGTCCCAGCGGGATCATGCTGTTCCATTATCCGGTGGGGCCGGGCTCAACTGTCGGGGTTGACTTTTCCTTTCGGGATTATTACCGCCAGGCGCTCAGAACCAACGCGCCGTTTGTTTCAGAAGGACGGATTTCTCCCACTACCGATCAACCTGTTGCCACTGCCGTAATGCCGATCTGGTCCGCGCAGGGACAGTTCCTCGGTCTGGTCGGTGCAAACATCAAACTTGAAAGTTTGAGCGACACGCTGGCCTCCATTGTATCTGAACACCAGTCGCAGGAAGGACTGCAGGTCGCCATTCTGGACAGCAGTTATGAAATCCTCGCTTATCCCGATCCGGCTTTCCTTTTGCATCCTGCCGGCGATTTATTCCCGAACATCTATCGGCATTCTCCGGCCGACAACGGCAATTCGCAGATCGCCGTGGACTCGAACAATGAGGAAAGGCTTTACACATATGCGCCCATCCCTGACGGTCGTTGGGAAGTGATCGTAAGCCGTCCAACCTCCGCGGCTTTTGCGGTGCAGATCACACTGCAGCGCATCACGGAAGTCGCGGCGGCGGTATTTGTGTTGATCGGACTTTTCTTTTGGGCAGCGTTAGCCATCCGCGTGATCGGGCCTGTGGAACGGCTGGCGCCCATCAGCGAGGCGATCGGAGAA
>JBHORD010000094.1:0-83582 GCA_042408355.1 Anaerolineales bacterium | reverse complement strand
ACCGTGACGGCAATAGCGGCGCAATATTTTTCATCATGGCCCGCGCCGCTTGTTTATCCTTTCCATCCGCAGACAAAGCGGGCGGGACGCACAATTCATAAATTTCGCCGAAGTTCAGGCAAAGCCTGCCATCCTCTTCGTAGATCCCCACCGGCACAAACTTCAGACGTTGAGCGGCCAACAGCAAAGCGAATCGTCCTGCGCCGGAAGGCGGCATCGTTAAAACGCCGCCGGGTTGATCTCCGCCTTCGGGCGCAAGACCAATGATTGGATTCTTTGTGAGCGTTACGTAATCCAATATGGCGCGCACAGACGCGGCCCGCGCTTCCACATCACGCCGACGCGGCGGCATGGGCGGCATGGTTGTGAATCCATAAACGCGCGCGCCGCGCTTCAAAACGAAGCGCGAAACCGGCATTCCAATCGGCGCGTAGCATTTGCCCGGAAAGGTCAACTCGCCGGTTATGATCCAGTGGATGTTTTTGGGCACAACGGACGAAACGGCAATCGCCATCCATTGCGCGGCAAAACCCGGGCGGAAATAATGATTGATTGTGATGACGCATGGGCCGTCTTGCGGAATGTGTTCTTCGTGGAGAACGCGCAGGGGAGGATTCAGCCGCGAAACGGAAGCCCGCGCATCGTCCCGAAAGAGGCGAGGCCGCGAAAAAAGCGCGTCACGAACGAGTCCGGCAACGACATCCGGCGGATACGAATATTTCGGATACATAAAAAAAGAGCCTGCCCTGCCGCCTCCGCTCAGCGCGATGAATTGTTATTTGCTCAAATCCCGCGAGGTTGATTCCATTTGCGCCAGCACCGCCGCAACTTGACCGGCGGGAATGTTCAAGCGGAACATGCTGTTGAAGCCATCGCCGAGCATGATGCGGACATTGCGCCACGAAGCCAGTTGCGGCTGAATTTGCGCCTCGGGCAAAAGCGCAACCGCCGCGGCCCATTGCGGATGCGTGTTTTTATAATCGCTCAACGAATCCAACGATGATGTTCTCAACGGAAAAAGATTTGTCACCTGCACCCATTGGGTTTGATTTTCCGGCGACAACAGCCAGCGCACGAACAGCCAGGAGGCCAGTTGTTTTTCCGGCGTGGATTTCAAGACGACATACGATGAACCGTACACGATCAAGCCGATGTGCGCGTCGCCGGGGAAACTCAAAACTGTCCATTCGTCGCGGTTGTTGGCGGCGGCCATCGCCCGCGCGTAATCAGGAAGTTCTTCAAGACCCGCGGCGGCAAAGATGGCTTTGCGCGACGCAAACGCCGCCGGCAGGTCGGCGTTGGGCTGTGCCGTCCACGCGCAGCCGTCATCGTAAAGCTGTTTGACGAACGTGAACGCGGCGATGTTTTGGGGGGTCAAAAATCTGTAATCATTATTTTCCAAAACGCCGCCGCCAAAGGCGGTGAGCCACGAAAGCGCCGTCATTGCGTCGGCGTCGTTTACAAGGTTTGACCAGTTCAACGGCTGATCGGAATTCAGCTGCGATAACGTGTTGATGGGATTCGTGTCCACCAGCCAGCCGCCATAGGCGTCGTTGGTTTTATCGGTATCGCTCAACATCGTCTGATGGGCGCGGCAGGCCTGCTGTCGAAAATCGGAGGGAGTCTGCGGCGGCGCATCAAAGCCGAGTTCGCGCGCCCAGCTTACGTTGTAGAGAATGAATCGGGCGGAACGTTCAGCCGGCGCGCCGAGGCGCGTTCCATCAACGGAATCCTGATTCCAAAAAACGGCGGGAATATCTTTGATATCCGAATTCGATAATCCGTATTGCGGATCGTTTACATAATCGTTCAAATTGACGACCGCGCCCTGAGCGTTCCATTCGAGGGCGTGTTCGGGAAACGCGATGACGAGATCGGGCTGGGATCGCGAGCTGAGCGCGGCGGTCACGTTTTGATAAAGCTGTGAATAGTTGATTTGACTCGCGGCTTGAACTTTGATTCCCCATTCATTCGATTGATTGAAGTCTGCGACTTGCGAATCGAAGAGATTCTGCTCGACGCCGAACCACGGAGTCCAGACTTGAATCGTGACGCCCCTCAACGCCTCTTTCTGGATTTGAATGGCGTCCTCAGTCTTTGGCGTGGAGGTCGCCTGCGGCGGCCGCGTCGCGGACGGCGCGGCGGTCGGCGTAATCGCCGCCGGCTGACATGCGGCGAGAATGAAAGCGGCCACTAAAATGACCGCGCGGCGATGGATCATAATCCGCTGAAGACGGCGAACGGCACGGGGCTGAAGGTCAGGATGAAGATGAGGATAACGAGCGCGGCAACCAGCCGTCGGCGTGGATCGAGCGGCGTGATCTGATCGAGCGGCTCCGCATGGACGCGTCCCAGCCACAGCAGAAGCACAGCCCACAGCCACCATCCGTTCCAAAACAGTCCGAGACCCAACAGCGCGATGAAAATAAACGGGAATGCTTTCGAAGCTTTATCGCCGAACAACGAATAGACCACATGGCCGCCGTCCAACGTGCCGGCAGGAATTAAATTGAGCGATGTGACCAGCAGTCCCGCCCAGCCTGCAAACGCCACCGGATCAATGAATACGTCCGTCGCGCCGAGCGGTATCGGCTGGCCGGTGAAGAAATACTTGAGCCAATAAAGCGCGTACGAAAGCCCATGCGTGGTGGCCGGATCGGGAAGCAATTTGCCAAACATGAAATACTTTGCCAGCAGATATAACAAGGAATTGCCTTCCTGTTCGATCAATCCGCCGGTGGGCCGTATGACGCTCAAATGGGAAAGGGACAATCCGTAAAACAGCACGGGGATGGCGATGACCATTCCCGCCAGCGGGCCGGCCACGCCGATGTCGAATAGAACGCGTTTATTCTTTGGCGTACCCTGCATCAGAATCGCCGCGCCCATCGTTCCCAGCGGCGGAATGGGAAGCGGAATGAAATAGGGCAGAGTGGCGGCCGTCTTGTGATGGCGACTCATGAAGTAATGACCCAGTTCATGCGCCAGCAGGATGGACATCAAACTCAAAGCATATGGCCAGCCCGTCAGCAGGGCCTTTGCGAAATATAAAATTTGTCCGGGCAGATCGTTGGGCATTGTGCCTTGCGGCTGGGATCCAACGAACAGGACGCTCAAAACGGTCAGAATAAAAAGGATAATGTTGACGGATGTCCGCGCGGGTTTGGGGTCGGGTTTGGTCGGCGCGAGATAAATGATCTGCTGTCCTTTTTCGGTGCGAAAAAGCGGCGTGATGTTGTACGGCCTCAGCGAATCGGCAAGCTGGTCGTACGCCGCTGCGGTATCTTCTGGAATCAAATGACCGCGATAACGCGCGATGAGTCCGCGCGCCGGATCGCCCAGTGTCACGTCGTCAATGCGAAAAATCCGCGCTACAAGGCTGTTTAGAATTTCGGTTTCGGGGATTGTCATTGTTCACCTTTGTTTACAAGCCCGGCTTGAGGGTTCGAGACAAGCCGCAGAGATTTTCAAGGATTTTGTGGAGCGGGAGTGGATGGGAGTCGAACCCACCGCGGCCCGCAACGCGACCCGCCACAGGTTTTGAAGACCAGGAAGCCCGCCGGGACTTAACCACTCCCGCACGCAAGGATAACCGAAGCGATACGGATTGGCAAGCGGCGCGTTTTGGAATCTACGAAACTCTTATTGAACTTTCAGAAACGAATGAGCCCATCGGAAAATTTCGGGAAATAAAAGGATTCCCGCCAGGAGGAGGCATAAAAGAACGACGGCGGTGAATCCGCCGACGAGGGAGCCGATCCACGCCAAGGCGCGTCCGTTTTCGCCCCTCGAGCGGATCTGCATCAAGGAAATCAACCCCGTCCCCAAGGCGATCAAACCCAGCGCCGCGCTTGAGGGAAAACATATATAACCCGTGAATGGAATTGGAAGCGCGCCGCCGCAAAACGAGATAACCGTCAATATCGCGGCAGTGAGGCTAATGACTGCCGTACGATTCATGTGGCTTTCGTTGGACAGGGATTCCATGTGAGATTTTTCAGGCAATCCAGTAATAATTGATCCAGCCTGCAAAATAAATGACTTGTAATGCAAAGCAGACTGCCAGCGCGGCGTGGTACCATTCCCGGCGTTTGAGTTTTTCGCCCAGCAGAATAAAAACCGGGAATGTGACCAATAGAAAGCGCGAGACCGAAACCAGCAATCCGGTGGCGACCGATAGAATCACCATCAGCGCCGCAAAAATTCCGAAAGCCTTGACCGGCCATTTCCATAGAATATAAAAACTGCACACCAGGAACAAAATGACCCAAACGAAATCAATCTTGAAAACGTCCAGCGATGAACTGCTTAAATTTTGCAAAGGATTTTGGAGTATGCCGGTTTGAAGTCCGCCCCAGGCTTTCATCGCCTCGGAGAAAGCGAATGGCTGACCGGATATCAGATAGAGATAATAAAAATGCAGTGACAAGGCAAGCGGCGCAAGCAAAAACCATCCTGCCGATAATTTTATGTCTTTGATGCGCCATTGCCGTTTTTCCATATATAACCAGCCGAGAGCGACTACCGGCACGATACCCGACGGCTTGGTGACGATTACCAGCGCGGCGCAGACGGCGGCCCATAACCATTTTTCTTCGAGGGCAAATGTAAAGCCGGCGACGGTTAGGAAAAAGAAAAGGCTTTCCGGATAGAACGCAGAGAAGAAGAATCCAACGGGAAAAACAAAGAGCAGTCCGAGTGTTCGCTGGGCGGACGATTCTTCAAACCCCAATTTAACGATGACCAAACGATAAAGGAATGCAGCGGCGGCCAGAAAACAAAGGTTTGATAACAAAAGTCCGACCAGAATATAGAAGCCATCTGGTAAATGAAATCCAAGCCAGCCGACGCTTTTGACGAGATATGGATAGAGCGGAAAGAACGCCAGATTACTATACGCGGTTGTGAGATTGGCAGACGGCTGATAACCGGTCTTGATAATGGAAAGATACCAGCGCCCATCCCAGCGGGAGAAAATGTCGAGCGGAAAAATGCGGGTGAGAAAATAACCTCGCTTAACGTAAACTGCATAACCCGGATTTGGCAGATAGTTTCCCGCCGCGTAATAGGCGGCCAGAATCCAAACGGCGCGTGTCACGATGAACGGAAATAAGATTGAATTCCAAAACCAGTTGGGCGAAGCGGTGGGAATGTCGAAGAAATTTTTTATGCGCTGCATGAATCTCCGCTGTGGCAAGCGGAAAGATTATAACTGATGTTACGTAGTTTCCACCCAACGCGACATTCATGTCGTCTGAAAATACGCAACAAAAAGAAAAAAGACACCTTGACGCTCAAGATGTCTTTCAGTCGGGGCGCCGGGAATTGAACCCGGGACCTCTTGCACCCCATGCAAGCGCGCTAGCCGGACTGCGCCACGCCCCGATTGCAGGCGGTATTATAGCCTTGTTCAGAGATTCTGACAACGAAAGGTGATTCGATTCGGCAAATATTATCCATGCCCGGCGCAGCCGATCGCAAACTGCGCTGAAATCTGCGCCGGCCTCCGCCGGTTCAACGATGGAGGCCGGATTCCGATCGCCGAATGCATATCACTGCATCCTGCAACTATGCCACTTCCAAATAGCGTTCAATTTCGTAATCGCTGACTCGCATGCGATAATCGTCCCACTCCTGTCTCTTGGCGCTGACGAAGGCTTCGTACGTCTCCTCGCCGAGGGCGGCTTTCACCACCTCGTCTTTTTCGAGTTCAGCCAGCGCTTCGATCAGCGAACCCGGCAGTTCTTTGACGCCCAGTTTTTTACGTTCCTTTGGCTCAAGATGATATAGATTGACGTTGTTCAATGGTTTGGGCGCTTCCATGTTATTGTCAATTCCATCCAATGCGGCGGCCAGCATAACGGTAAATGCCAGATATGGATTCGACGACGGATCGGGGAAGCGCAATTCGGCGCGGACAGCTTTATCGCGGCCTTCCGTGTAGCGGGGGATGCGAATCAGCGCCGAACGGTTTTGCTGTGCCCAGCCGATATAAACCGGCGCTTCGTAGCCGGGAACGAGGCGTTTGTAGGAGTTAACCGTCGGGGCGACAACGGCGGCCAGGGCGCGCGCGTGCGCCAATTGTCCCGCGATGAACGAGTAGGCCAGTTTCGAAAGATGGACTTCATCGTTCGCGTCGAAGAATAAATTGGCGCCGGTCCTCTTGTCGAACATGGATTGGTGACAATGCATGCCCGAGCCGTTGATTCCAAAGACGGGTTTGGGCATGAACGATGCGGTCAATCCATGCTGCGCGGCAATGGCTTTGACGGTGTATTTCAGCGTCAAAACATTGTCGGCGGTTTTGAGCGCGTTGGCAAAACGAAAATCAATTTCGTGCTGGCCAAGCGCCACCTCGTGATGACCCACTTCCACTTCGAGGCCCATGCCGTCGAGCGCGTCCATCAAAGCGGTGCGGACGCGCACAGCCTCATCGTCCGCAGAGAAATCAAAGTAACTGCCGGCATCGTGCGGAACCGGATGTACGCCATTACCGTTGGTGCCTTTGAACAGGAAGAACTCCGGTTCCGGGCCAACGTTATAAACCCAGCCGCGCTCCTCCACTTTTGCCAGCATCCGCTTCAACGTCCCGCGCGGATCGCCTTCGAACGGTTTGCCCTGCGGCGTGAAGATATCGCAGAATACGCGGGCGCGCCGTAAATCAACAGGCGTCCACGGCAAGACGGCATACGTATCGGGATCGAGCCGCAGGTGCATGTCGCTTTCCTGGATGCGGGCGAAGCCCTCCACGGAAGAGCCGTCGAACCAGATGCCGTCTTCGAGCGCGCCCTTCAGGCCGCTGACCGGCATGTCCACGCTCTTTACAGCGCCGGTCACATCCGAGAACTGCAAAGAGATGAATTTGACGTTATCCTCCTTTACACGAGCGATCAAATCTTTTGAGTCCATTTTTTCTCTCCTTCGTTTTGGATTTTCCAACTGCGCGCTTGCGCAGACTTTGGACACGAATCTTCAATCACCGATTTTGGCGGAAACCGCCTCCGCTTCTTTTTCGGACCCTTTGACCGCCTCCGGCGGGCGGACCCTGGGCGGGCGCGCGCTATTGATAAAGATTACCGACCCGATAATGATGACCGCGGCGAGAATCGTCCGGCTCGTTAAGGTCTCTTGCGCAATCAGGTTGCCGAGGAAGACCGCCACAACCGGATTGACATACGCATAGGTCGCCACTAACGAAACAGGCGCATTTTGTAAAAGCCAGCCATAGGCAACGAAACCGATGAGCGATCCGAATGCAATCAAATAACCTAAACCAAGCCACGATGGCGTTGAGACCGCGGAGATATTCAATTTGCTCCATTCGCCAGCAATGCCAGCGAAAACGTATAATGCCGCGCTTCCGCACAACATCTCCGCGCCGGTTGAAACCAGAGATGATTTTGGCATGTCTGCGCTTTTGCTGTAAATCGAGCCGAGCGCCCAGAGAAATGACGCAACCATCAATGCTCCCATTCCAAGCGGATCAAATCCTCCGCCGCCTTGAGTAAATTCAGCAGGCCCCACCAGCAAAAAGATTCCGCCAAAGCCAATCAGCAAGCCGATAATGGCCCGCCAGCCGGGTTTGACTCCGCCCGGGCGAATCGCTTCGATCAAAACCATCCATAGCGGAACAGAACCGACCATCAAAGCTGCAATGCCGGATGGAACGCGTTGTTCTGAGAAAGAGACGAGCCCGTTTCCGCCCAGCAAAAGCAAAGTTCCGGCGACAGCCGTTGACAGCCACTGGCGCGGCGTTGGAAATCGATCACCGGCTGCGCGTCGCCATATCAATAGAATTGTTCCGGCGATTAAGAAACGCGTCCCAGCCAAAATGAATGGGGGAATGGTCACGACGCCGAACCGAATCGCGAGGTACGTTGAACCCCAAACGATATAAACTGCCAGCAGCGCTATCCAAACTTTTGTTTTCATTCTTCTCCATGTTGTAGTGATCACGCTTGCTTTGCCGCCGGAGACGACGGCGAGAGCCTCATGAGTTTACTTGCGCCTGTTCCCAGCCGAGCAGCGCCATCTTGCGCGGCGCGCCGTAACGATAATTGCCAAACTCGCCAACACTGCGGATCACGCGGTGACATGGAATTAACACTGCAACCGGATTATGCCCGACCGCGGTTCCGACGGCGCGTGATGCAGTCGGTTGTCCAATCTGAGCCGCGAGGCGCTGATACGTTGTCACCGCGCCGATTGGAACGTTGAGCAGCGCTTCCCAAACTTTCAGCTGAAAATTCGTCCCGCGCAGATAAAGGCGCAAAGGCGTTTGTCCGCGCCCGTCCAGCAGAAAGATCGGTCTAATAAGCGGAGCCGTAGAACGATTGTCTTCAATCATCTTCGCCTCTTTCCAATCCGCGGCCAGGGCGTCAATTGCCTCGCCTTCGCTGATTTGAACAAAGCTCAAATGACAGATGCCGCGCTCTGTCACGCCGATCAAACATTTGCCAAATGGAGTGGGGTGAATCCCATAACGGATGGTCAAGCCGGCGCCGCGCGATTTGTATTCGCCCGGAGTCACCGCTTCGGTGGTAACGAAAAGCTCATGGAGGCGTCCCAGACTCGAAAGTCCGACTTGAAGCGCAGTGTCCAAAAGATTCTCGGATTTGTTGAGCAATTCCTTTGCGTTTTCTTTCGTCAGGAATTGCAGGAATCGTTTTGGGCTGATGCCCGCCCAGCGCGTGAAAATCCGCTGAAAATGAAATTCGCTCAACCCAATGCTGGCGGCGATCTCTTCCAGGCTCGGCTGGTCTTTATAATGTTTTTCAAGGTACAGGATTGCCTGCTCGATGCGCAGATAATCTTCGGACAGTTCTTTGAAATCAGCGGGAGAGGTATTCATAAAATGTTCCTTTCTGTTTTTTTGTATTTTATGAATCTCTCCATATTTGAGCGACCCGATTCTTGCTCAATCGCCTTGATCGAGAGAACCGGCGTTACGCATCCTCGCTCCCATCCTCTCTCCAGGGCGGGAGAGGGGATGAGGGATAAGCGGAAGAAAAACTGATAGGACAATTAAACAAAACAGGCATGCATGGGCATGCCTGTTAAATGCAAGTCTGCAATTAAAAACGACAGCCCTTCCAAACGCGCGCAAACGGAATCCGTTTGGTCACTGCGTTCGCCCTGTCTCATACGTTGCCGTATGGTTTTCGGCGACGAGCAACAGGTTTTTTTTAAACCGTTGCTCCTTACGCTTGCTTTGGAAGGGAGAAGGGAGTCTGTGACAGGCTCCAGAGGCATCCGCTGATCTATCCGATTTTTTCCCGGCTCGCCGGGATTAGCGCGTCCCTCGCGGGACGGAACCTCCACCTCGTGATCTCGCGCTTCGATAAGTACGCATCGAGACCCAGCCGCTGATTTCTCCGTTATTCGGTTTTTAACTTGGGCGTGATTTTACACGCGGTCTTGTAACTCGTCAAGACGAATATAAACTTGATGGCCGGCGGCTTAAAGCAAGCGATTGCTTTGTACAGCAAGAGGCCGTCTCGCTCTTCATCCCTGGCTGATATACGCACCGATTTGATTGTTGCATTTTTCCGAAATACTCCAGCGATCCAGATATGGCCGCGGCATTCATCACCCTGGATTTGGAGCGCGCGTAAAGGCAAAACAAATGTGGCGCCACGCTATGGTCAGATCAATTTGTCAATTTGCAGCAATCAAACTTCAACAAAATACCCCGCCTGTGCCGTGTACTGCAAAGTTTTGAACCTGCTTTCGCAGGTGGGCTCCGACCCAGAAACGCCGCCTTGGCTCAGGCCTATCGCGTAATTTCTGAGAGATAGAAGCCCGTTTGATGGGTGTTGGCTCAAAACGTGGACGCAATATCACGAACACCGCAGGGCAAAAAACTTATACCATAATCACAGGGACATGTGGAGAGGTAAATTAAATATTCCGGCATTGCAATCTGCTGTAAATTGTGCTACCCTCAATCCGTTGAAATATCAATTTACATCAGCATTGATACTGCCTGCACTTAACCCGGCGCGGATTCAACGATAATTGATGATCAGGAGAATGCCCCATGGCTTATGTGTTTGGTCTCGACATTTCAGGATATACAACGGTCAATAATTGGAATACGGTGGCAAGTCAGGGCGTTAAATTTGTCTTTGTCAAGGCCTCGGAGAACGGTTTCACCGATCCGGCGTTTGGCCAGCATTGGCAGAATGCGAAGAATGTCGGAATCCTGCGCGGCGCCTATCATTTCTTTCATCCCGAAGCGGACCCGGCGCATCAGGCAGATGTTTTCATCGCCGCGGTCGGCGCGGATAAAAGAGAACTGCCTCCCGTGTTGGATCTGGAATCTGTTTATGTAAACGGCGTGGCGATTGCGCTTCCGGCTGGAGATGCAATGGTATCGGTCGTCAAGGTTTGGCTGGATCGCGTGGAAAGCGCGTTTGGCCGCAAGCCGATGATTTACACCAGTTATTCGTTTGTCAATTCGCAGAGAATCAGCGCGCCCTGGCTGATCAATTATCCATTGTGGCTGGCTCAATATCCATATCAGCCCGGCACGACGCAGCAATATCAAAACCCGCAGAATGTGCCGACGCCGAGTCCATATATGCCGCAACAGCCGCCCGGTTTTCAACCCTGGACGTTCTGGCAATATTCATCGAAGGGACAGATGTCCGGTTTTGGTCCGGGCCAATTATTGGATTTCGATTATTTCAACGGCTCAATGGACGATCTCAATAAATTTGCCAGCGGCTCCTCTGCTGTGACTCCGCCGGCGGCAACGTATACGGTCCAGCCTGGAGATACGCTGGCGTCCATCGCGCAAAAACTGAACGTGGATTTGGCTCAATTGACAAATTTGAACAACGCCGCATTGATTCAGCCGGGCGAAGTTTTACAGATTCCCGCGTCCGCTTCAACGTCTGGAGCGAGCGGCGGGACGACGACAACGCCGGCCGCCCCCACGCGCACCTACACCGTCAAGGCGGGCGATACGCTTTATGCAATCGCCATCAAATATGGGACGACGGTTCAGGCCATTGCGGCCGCGAACAATATTTCAAATCCGAATCTGATTTCTGTCGGGCAGGTGTTGAAGATACCGTAAACAAAAACTTCCGAAGATAAAGTAGGAGCACAGCGACGCTGCGCTCCTACATGTTTTGTTACGGCATCAATTGCAAATGTCCTTCGGTGGAGGCGATCACCGCCTGCTGATCCCATAACATCGAATAATATTGAATATTGACCCACAGCGGAACCATATCGGCATAATGCGGACTGTAGGCGTGTCCCGACTCGCCGGTGGTGTGGACGGTCACCGAGTTATTCAAATTGCTCATGTCCACGATCATGCGCATGGATGGAAGCCAGTTGGTTTCGTAGCCGTCAATCACGGACCAACCGGTCGCATCCACAATCGCCTCGCCGCCTCCGACCGGATACGGGCCGCGGTTGAACAAGTCTTCGATCAGGCCCACGCCCGATTCGCCCAACGTTGGATTGCGGAAGGTGGCGGCGTGCATATCGCCCCAATTCCACCTGGACATGTCGCTGCCGAACCGTCCCTCCAGTTCGTTGACGGCGTCGGTTAAAGATTTCTTCAAGATGTCATCGCGCCTTTCGACCACATTCCTGGTCGTCTTATCGTCCCAGAACGGATCGTTGGGATTCTTTACCAGATTGCGGATGACTTCATCCCAGCGTGAGCCGCCGTCGGGCCAGTATTGTTTCGGCAAGTCGTCATCGAACGTATTCTGCAGAAGATGGCGCCAGAATGATTCGAAGATCGCCGCGGGCGCGGAGTTTGCATTTGCCTGACCGTCCCAATTCTTGAGCAGGTCAAGGGCCGCGGCGTCGTTCCCTGTGAATTGTCCGCTTATGTTTTCCAGCAGTGGAATAAGAGTCGCGGCGTTGGCGTCGTATTTGTCGCCCTGCATTTTTTGAATGTACGCAATATCAATCTTGCCCGGCGCGTTCCTGATCATGTCCACGATGCGGTTAGCGCGAAAACCGTAATCCCAATCGGTCGTGATCAAATATTTGTAATTCTGCGGCGACACAACTTCGTTGTTGGCGGTCACAAGGTAGCCCTCTGCCGGATTGAAGGTGTAGGGCAATTGATCGAACGGAATGTAACCCGTCCAATCGTATTGATCGGTCCAGCCGGGAACAGGATAACGGCCATCGCCATTTTTGCGGATGGGAATATCGCCCGGCGTTTGATAACCGATGTTGCCCTGCGTATCGGCGTAAATTAAATTCTGCGCCGGGACGTGGAAATTTTGCGCGGCCTGCCGGAACTGATCCCAGTTCTGGGCTTTGTTGAATCCCCAAATGGCCTCGAACGGGCTGGACGGTTTGAGCGCCGTCCATGCCAGCGCGATGACATACGGTTGAGGCAGGAAGATACCAGCCTTCTCTTTGAATGGAACGAAATCCGGCGCTTTATTAGTGTTGACATCTTTTAGCGGCCCGTATGTGTCGGAGATGACGGGGCCGTGCCGCGTCGAGCGGACGGTGATCGTCACCGGACTGCCGCCTGATACGTTGATTGTTTCAGTGCGCGTGTCGAAGTTGAGCCATTGCCCGTTGTATTCGTACTGATTCGGATTATCGGGATTGACCTTTTCGATGTACAAGTCCATCACGTCCGGGCCGGTGTTGGTGAAGCCCCAGGCGATCTTGTCATTGTGTCCAATGATGACGCCCGGCACGCCGGCAAACGAAAAGCCCGCGACTTCATACGGGCATTGATCGCTCTTCGGCATACAGTGCATGTCAATCTGATACCAGATGGACGGCATCTGGATTCCGAGATGCGGATCATTGGCAAGCAGAGGCTCGCCGGTGCTTGTCAATTTGCCGGAGAGGACCCAGGAGTTGGAGCCAATTCCATCGCCGTGCGGACCCAGCGCGTCGTCCAGTAATGACGCATTTTGCTGGAGCGCGGATAACACTTCGGTTGGAATGTTGAGGGTTGAAAAGTTTGAAGGTTCAGAGGCTGAAGATCCGCTGCCGATTTTGTTGACGATGACCGGATGGTCGGATGGATATGGCGGGAAGAGCTGGTCAATTTGTTGGGGCGTCAGTGTTTTGAGCAACACGGCGCGCTGGATTTCCTCATCCATATTGCCGCGCAAATCCCACGCCATCGCTTTGCCCCAGGTGAGACTGTTGACCGGAGTCCACGGCGCGATCTTGTAATCGGGGCTGAGCAATTTCAACACAGCATATTCGAGGCTCAATGCCGTGCCATTGTGATCTTTGAGATAGGCATTGACGCCGTCGGTGTATGCAGTCAGGATGGCTCTTGATTCGAGGCTCATGCCGTCCCATTCGGCTTGCGCGACTTCGCGCCAACCGAGTGTGCGGAGAAACGCGTCGGTCGGTACCTGGCCGGAACCGAACATCTCTGAAAGCGTGCCGGAGCCGATATGACGCCAGGCGTCCATCTGCCAGAAGCGGTCCTGCGCGTGGACGTAGCCTTGTGCGAAAAACAAATCATGCAATGTTGCGGCGTAAATGTGCGGAATACCCATCTTGTCGCGGTAGATATCCACTGTTCCATCGAGACCCTGTAAATGAATCGCGCCGGAAATCTGCGGAAATGATTGCGGCGCGACTTTGGTGGGGAGGTAGCTTTTGAAATAGTATAAGCCGCCTGCGGCGAGGAGCAGAGCGATGATGACCACCCCGATCAACAACCTGCCCAGAATCCTTCCAAGTTTCTTCATGGTTCCTCCAAGGCAAAAATTTTTCAGATTATACAACTGATGCATAAAACGAACGACGAAAATAGCGGCGGCTTTATGCCGCCGTTACAAAAAATATCATGCTTTCGCCCGCGCCTCGCCGCCGGCGATGGCGGCTTGAGCGGCCATTTATTAACTGATGTTGCGCAGTCTTCCCCCAGCGCGGCATTTTGCAAATTTACAAGTCAGACTCTATCGGAAATAAAATTGGGACGCGAAAAGCGCTGACGTACGCTGATACAAAAGAAAACATCTGCGTTTTCTGCGTGGATCGGCGTCCAAAGTCGGTTTTTAGCTTGGTACCGGTAAAGTCTAATATAAAAGACCTGGCAGGTCTCCGGACCTGTCAGGTCTTTGCGAGCAATGATGTGGAGTTTTATTCGAGCAGTAAAATCACCACAGAGCCGTTACCGTCCGCGGCGGGCGTAATGGTGATGGTCAAGACATTGTTATCCTTCGTAAATAACATCAGGCCGCCCTGCGATCCACCCTGGGCGCTAAATCCGGAAGTCCAGCCGAGAGACTTCATTTGATCGGTATAAAAAGCCTGAATGTCAGTCACAGCCGCGTCCACTTTATAACTGTATGTCGTCTTGCTGTACTCCTGGCCTGCGGTCGCCTGCGGCATGATCGGAACGTTGTTCCAATCTTTGGCCGGCGTGCCTGTCGGGTTAAGATAACCGCTGACATCCGGCATGGCGGACGGCAATGCTTGCAGAGTCGAGAGCGGCATGGAGGTGGCCATCGCCTCCGCGGTGGAAGCAAGGTCCTTTGCCTGCGAAACCGTGTTGAGCAGGCCGCAGGCAAGCGTCGCGGCCGCCAAAACACCCAACAGCGTGAACTTGTAAAATCGGGACATTCTCTCTCCTTTCCAACGCAAATCATAAGGCATGTCCCGGCCGCAAAGAAGGGTATAAATGTACTACCGCGCAAAGGCGCGTTGGATAGAATCGGAAAACGAAAATTTTTTTAGCGGAGCAGTCTATCATGCCGACAACACCCTGGTATCACAAAACGACCATCTATCAAATCTATCCGCGCTCGTTCTACGACAGCAACGGCGACGGGATCGGCGACATTCAAGGCATCATCCAAAAATTGGATTACGTCAAGCGGCTCGGATTTGAAACGATTTGGTGCTCGCCGTTCTTCGCCTCCCCGCAGGCGGATTTCGGCTACGACATCTCGAACTACACCGACATCGCTAACGAGTACGGCGCATTGAGCGACGCTTTGCAATTGATCGAAGAAGTCCACAAGCGCGGGATGCGAATCGTCTTCGACATGGTGATGAACCACACTTCGATGGAACACCCCTGGTTCAAAGAGTCGCGTTCCTCGCGCGATAATCCCAAAGCGGATTGGTATCTCTGGCGCGACAAGCCGAATAATTGGCAAAGCATGACGGGCGGAAGCGGATGGCATTACGCCGGGGAACGGAATCAATATTACTGGGCAAGCTTCCTGTCCTTCCAGCCGGATTTGAATTATCGAAATCCGGAAGTCAAAAGGACAATGCTCGACATCGTCCGCTTCTGGCTGGGCAAAGGCGTGGACGGATTCCGGCTCGATATTTTCAATGTGATTTTCAAAGACGCCGAATTTCGCGATAATCCATTTGCATTCAAACTGATTCCGACCGAGGACGATCCATCCGCGTTCTTTCAAAAAGCAAAATACACGATCAACCTGCCGGAGAGTTACGAGTTTGCAAAAGAGTTGCGAAGCGTGTGCGATGAATTCGGAGACAAACTTTTACTGGGCGAAGTCAGCGGAGGCCGGGGCGCGATCCGCAAATTCATGGGCGAGGAAAAGAATGACGGCTTGACGCTGGTCTTCGATTTCGAAATGATGAATTTCAAATTCACTGCAGATTATTTCCGTGAATTGATTCGAAGCGTCGAGGCGCATTTTCCAAATCCGTTCATGCCGGTTTATGTTTTCAGCAATCACGACCGCGCCCGAAGCATGCAAAGACTCGGCAACGATGTTCGCAAAGCCAGATTGCTTCATCTTTTGCAATTGACGGCGCGCGGCGTGCCGTGCATGTATTACGGCGAAGAAATCGGGATGACGAATGCAAAGATTTCGTTCGCGCAGGCGCTCGACCCGATCCCGCACAAGTTTAAATCCATTCCGCGTTTTGTCTTCGATCTGCTTGGAATGACCATCAACCGCGACGAAGTCCGCACGCCGATGCAGTGGGACGCGTCAAAGAACGCCGGCTTTTCGTCCGCAGAAAAGACGTGGCTGGCGGTGAATCCAAATTACGAGACCGTCAATGTGGAAAGCGAAGATAAAGATGAAAATTCACTGCTCAACACAATTCGGGCGTTGTTGAAAATCCGCAACGAACACGCCGCGCTTCAAGACGGCTCGCTGGAATTAATGGATGGCTTGCCAAAAGGAGTGCTCGGTTATTGCAGAAAATCGGGAGAAGAAGAGATCGTTATATTTTTGAATTTCAGCGAATCGGCAAAGCAATTTCAATTCAAAAGCAGGGATTGTGTTTTCAGGTTGTCGGAAAACGACGATTGGAAAAAAGACGATATAAGCTTGTCGAAGTGCGGCGGGATGATCCTGAAAATATAGACAAAACTGCAAATCCGCAAAACTTGCGCTTCATGTATAATCCCGCACATGCCCAACGAAGAATACGTCAACAGCATCCTGAAATGGCGCAAGGAAGTGGACACCAATCTGCGCCGCGAAAACGGCTGGCTGGCGCTGGCGGGACTTTTCTGGCTGCGCAAAGGCACCAATCTCATTGGCTCCGATCCCGATTGCGACATCAAACTGCCGGAACGCGCCCCGAAGAAACTCGGCCGCTTTGAATTCGACGGCAACAACGTCACGCTGTATGTGGATACCGAGCGCGCCGTCGAGGTCAACGGCGTGGAAACGAAGACCGCGCTTCTCGATGCTGATCAGGAAGATGTGCCGAGCTTCATTACGATGGATGACATGCGGATGGTGGTTGTCCGCCGCTCGAAAGGCGTTGGGATTCGCTTGTGGGACAACACGCGCGAAGAACGCCGCACCTTTCCGCCCCGTCAGTGGTATCCCGTCAAAGAGGAATATCGCATCCCCGCGGCATACAACCGTTACAGGATTCCCAAAGTGGTGCAGATGCCCGACATCCTCGGTGCAATCCTCGACGAAAAAATGGACGGCGAAATCGTTTTTGAGTTTGCGGGGAAGACGCTCAAATTGCTGGCAACCGAAGAGCCCGATCATCGGCTTTACGTCCAGTTCAAAGATTTAACCAACAACAAAACAACGTATCCATCCAGCCGCTATCTTTACACCGATTCGATACAGAGCGGAAAAATTTTTATAGACTTCAACAAGGCATACAATCCGCCCTGCGCCTTCACCGATTATGCAACCTGCTCGTTTGCGCCGCGGGAAAATTATTTGGATGTTGCCATCGAAGCAGGCGAAATGTATGCGGGGCATCACTAACGCAGATGTCGTTGCGAGCCGCGTTTTTTGCGGGCGACATCGTATTCGAAGAGCAAGCAATCTCATCTTTACGCCAGAAGATTGCCACGTGACGCCTGGTCTCGATACGCCTTTCCGGCTACTCGACCACCGCCGCAATGTCATGAAAATAAGGAAACTGCGACGCTTATCGCGTCGCAGTTCATTTATCCGCCCGCCAGCCTGAGCAATTCCGGCGGCACCCAAAACTTTCCAAAGCCCATAAACGCCAGAGCCACCGACGCGGCCAAAATGAAAACGCCCAGCGCGATCAAAATCCGGTCGCGGCGATGATACGTTAATTGATCCAGCCATGTGCGCGGCCCCACGCCGAAGGCGCGCAGGTCCATCGCGTCAATGATATCTTCACTGCCAATGATGGCATGGATTGTCACCGGAACCATCAGCGGGCCCAGCTTGCGGACCTGTTCGATGATTCCGCCGCCGATCTTTTCAAGCTCGTAGCCGCGCGCCCGCTGTGCGTCCATCGTCAATTGGAAGTCACGCCCAAAGGTCGGAATGAAGCGCATGGTCAAATCCATGGCGTAGGCAATGTTATCGGGTAGCCGCAATCCTTTGAACGTGACTCCGTACAAGGCCGGGTTGAGCGAATATGGGATCAGAATCGTCATAACGGCGATGCTGAACACGCGCACAAACTGGCAGACGCCGAACCAGGCGCGTTCCACCGTGATATCGAGAGTCGGCGTCCAGCCTAGAATCGAGAACGAGGCCTTGAACTGACGAATCAAATGCTCGGTTTTGTAGACTTCCGTCCCGCCGCGTCCGGTCAGAAAAGTCAAAATGGAAAAGAAAAAAACGAATCCGACGATGAACAGGAAAGCGCGCCGCATCTCATGCCACGTAACGCCGGAGGTCAACAAGACAAAAATCGAAATCGCAAAGAACGGCAAAAGGAATCGGATGTCCCACGAGGCGAGCGTGGAAAAAAGAAAACACAAATAGAAGATGATCCAGGCGCGCGGATCGAACCACTGGATCAGGGATTTTTCTCGTTTACGAAAACGCCAGGCAACTAGCATTCGCGGTCAGCCTTTAGCATTGAGGATCGGCAGTTGACGGCTGGCCGGCAAAACCGCCAACCGTCAACCATAAATTTTCAACCGCTCTAACGGCCGGATTGTTTCTGCACAGCCGCGTACGCCGCGACCAGCAGCGGCACAAGGATGGCGGCAAAGATCAGGTTCGGGCCGGCGGCGGGCAGGAACTCGCCCACGACTGCGGCAACCAGACTGAAACCGTTGATAAAGATATCGGAGAGAGCGGCAAATAGAATGCCGAGGATGTTTCCCAGCATGCCCCACGTCACCGCCGCGGCGACATCTTCATTCTTCCCAAACGCAAAGCGGACGATCAGCACCAGCGCGAAACCAATGATGATGGCAACGCCAGCCAGAGTCGTCATCGGCGTCTGACCGAAGTTGCCGGTGGTGGGATCAAAATAAAGTCCGTTCGGCGTCGTCGGATTGAAGAAGAACAGCGCCACCGTTAAGACCGCCAGCACGCCGCTCACCCACAGCACGGTATCCATACTGCGCTTCTTGTTCGGGAACAACATCCACAAGCCGGCAATGAAGCCAACCAGACCATTGCCGATGCTCCACTGCGGAGAAAGGCCGAAGCCGGTCAGCGCGTCGCCGAACATGTTGCCGACCGCGCCGCTGAAGAATCCGACAACGGGGCCGAAGGCGTAACCGAAGAACATCGGAATCGCAATCGCGGGCCGCAATGAAACCTGGCTCAGGGACGGCACAACGAAGACCGTGCCGTTGAACAGCCAGGAGAACACCGCATAGAGCGCGGCGCCAATCGCCATCCAAACCACTTCACGCGTTCCAACTTCCCAGGCCTTGTTTTCTCTGGTGAAGAAATAAACAACGAAGGCGATCAAAAGGCCCAGGACGACGAACACAAAACGCAGAACAAGCGTCGCCTGATCGGTTTGAAAGCTGGAAATATTGAGCATGTTCCCAAAGATCAGAATGACAATCGCGAAGATCGCCAGAACAGCGACCAGCGACAGAAGAACATTGGTGAGTCTCTTATCCATCATCTTTTCTCCTCTTGATTAGATATGCGCCAGCGCCTCGGCCCTCAGAAACCGCCCGGTTTGCGGAAGCCGCTTCAAGTTCAGGGCAAGCAGCGACGAAGGCACGAGGTGACAGGCTTCGAGTCGGTCAAAGTCGCGCAGCACATCCTGCGGCTTTCCATCCGCCATGAGCCGTCCATCGGCGATCAATAAAACGCGGTTGGCGTAAATCACAGCCAGGTCCACATCATGCGTGATGAAGAGAATCGCTTCAAAGCCGGGCAGTTGCAAAATGGAGTCCATGAAGTTCATGTAATTCTGATAATCCTGCCCGGCGGTCGGCTCGTCCATGACAAGGATGCGCGAACGCATGGCAAGCACAGCCGCAATGCTGACGCGCTTCTGCTGGCCGAACGACAAGGCCAGCGGCGGGTCTTTCTCCTTGTCGGAAAGATTCACAATCGTAAGCGCCTCTTTCACCTCCTGTTCGATTTGATTTTTCGGATGCTTCAAATTCGACGGGCCAAAGGCGAGTTCCTCGCGCACCGTCGGCGCAAACAACATGTGGCTTGGGCTTTGAAACACATAGCCAAGCGTACTTGCAATTTGCGCAACGCTGGCTTCTTTCGTATCCACGCCATTCACCAGCACGCGCCCTGATTTGGGCTTGAGCAAACCAATCGCATGTTTGACGAACGTGGTCTTGCCTGCGCCGTTCGGACCCAGCACCGCGATCACATCGCCGCGTTTGATTTCGAGATTGATGCCGTGCAGGATCTCGCTTTCCGGTTCGTAACCGAAGGCGACGTTTTCAAACCTGACCAGCGCCTCGGCTTCGCCCGGCGCAGACGCTTCATTTCCAGACTTCGCGCCGGCCGCGCCCGGAAGGATCTTTATCTCGGCTGGAGGCGGATCCGCTTTGGCGCGTTCGACGATGTCTTCCGCAGGCAGTTTGACCTCGCGATAATTCACTGCTTTTGATAACCCCGTCAGATTTCCGAGGTAACGAATCGCGCCGTCCGTCATAAACATGACGCGCTCGGGCCTGATGCGTAGGACATCTTCGACGCGATGCTCGATCAACAACACGGTCATACCCTGGTCTGCCAGCACGCGCACAATATCCAGCGTATCCCGCGCGCTGGCCGGATCGAGACTCGCCAGCGGCTCATCCAACAATAAAATGTTTGGACGCATGGCAAGCACGCCCGCCAACGCGACCATCTGCTTTTCGCCGCCGGAAAGATTGAACGTCTCCCGCTCGCGCAAATGGGAAATCCCTAAATAAGATAAAGTTTCCTCCACGCGCTGATAGATCTCTTCGCGCCGCATGCCCAGGTTTTCAAGTCCGAACGCAACTTCATTCAAGACCTTGGTCCCCAAAATCTGACGCTCCGGGTCCTGCAGAACCGTCCCAATCTTTTGAGAGATTTGGGAAAGTTTCCAATTCGATGTATCTTCGCCGAAAACCAGCACGCGGCCCGAAAGCTCGCCTTTATACGAACGCGGAATCAAGCCGTTAATGCATCGGATGAGCGTGGTCTTGCCGCAGCCGCTGGCGCCGGCAATTAACAGGATTTCACCGGCGTTCGCCGCGAACGAAACATGGTCAATCGCCAGATTCTGACGATCGCGATAACGAAAGGAAAGTTTTTCTACGATGAGAGGCGCTTCAGTCATGAATTTTCTTTTCTCACCCTAAAGGTTTAACAACGCCTTTAGGCTGTTTAATTACGAAATAATTGCTTCAATCACGTCGCCAACTTTAACACCCAACTGGCTGGCCGCGTTGCCGTTTACAACCGAAATAATCAGATTGCCGGTGCTTCCCAGCAGGGCAACCAAATCCCCAACAGGCCGCTCGCCAAATGTGTTGACCATGCCCCTGATTTCCACGCCGTTCAAACGAACAACGATTTGTTCCTTGCGCTTGATGGCCTCGCCAAGATTCTCCACGCGGATGTTTGAAGCGACATTCCCAAAATGGTCAATGTAGATGATTTCGCCGCGCCAGCCGTCTTTTGTTTGGACCGGCTTCGGGAGTTCGAGCCGCTCCGGATCGGAGAAAGGCGTCCCGAGGTCCAAAAGAGGAACGCCGTTGGCAAGATGCGCGGCGACCGGCGCGAAAATATCGCGTCCGTGAAAAACAAAACTCACCTGTGGAAGCCAGTATTTCATCCGATCAAGCTGGACAAATTGGACGGGCCAGCCGTCCTGTTCTGCCCGCTCAAGTAAAAGTGTGATTGTCCCATTATCCGGCCCCACGTAAAACCAATCGCCGATGCGCGCCGCCATCGGTCTGCGCCGCGTGCCGACGCCCGGATCCACAACGACAACATGCACGGTTCCTTTCGGAAAATAGAGAGCGGAGCGAAGCAGAATCAACCCCGCCTCGCGAATGTTTTGCGGACCCACCATGTGACTGAGATCGGTGATTTGAGCAGATGGGCAGATTCCCCAGATGACGCCTTTCATCACGCCCACATTGCCATCTTTGATTCCAAAATCGGTCATGAGGGTGATGACTGCCATGCGATTCTCCTGGGGGATATTATCTTGTGAGTTAGAACGAATGTCAAGGAAGAAAATGGCGCGCCTATGAAGAGACAAAACGCAACCTTCAAGCGCGAACTTGATATGCAAATGAGACATCCGCCGGGCGGGAACGACCTAGAATAATCATAAAGAACCCGGCAATCTGCATTTGCCGCTCGTTCACGGTTGCAAAAAAAACAAAATCATGTACACTGATCTAAGCACGGCTGAAGGCGATAACCCGCAAGCCGGCGAGATGGAGTTGATTATTGAATGACGGCACAATCCAGAAAGAAGCCGGCCGAATCAAAACCACCCACGGATAAAAAGAGAGCATACCGGCGCGGCGCGGCAAAGCGCGCGGCCGGAACACAAAACGAAAACAGCGGGCTTCTGGATGCCGTCTTACGCGGAGTGAACGTCGCAGTCTTCCGCATGGATAAAGACTTGCGATATACGTGGGTATCCCAGCCGCAATGGGGATACTCCGTCGAGGAAATCATTGGATTCACGGATGAACAACTTCTGCCGCCGGGGGACGGCGCCATTATCACGGAAATCAAACGCGGCGTTTTGGAAACGGGTATTCCGGCCCGCCGGGAGGTTCAAGTCCACGCCGCGGACCGGATTCGCGTCTATGATTTGACGGTGGACCCCGTAAGGAATAAAAGCGGCAAGGTCATCGGTTTGGCCGGTGCCCTGCTTGACGTTACCGATCAAAAACAGGCGGAGGACAAAGCTCGACGGCTGAATTATCTCTACATCACTCTCAGCCAGATTAATCAGGCCATCGTGCGCGCCTCGGATAAGGATTCTCTTTTCAAGGAGGTTTGCCGCGTTGTCGTTGAACACGGCAGGCATCTTATGGCCTGGATTGGATTGATCGAAGAGTCGAGCGGGCTGGTGATTCCGGCTTTCATAGCCGGCGAGCACAAAGGCTACCTCGATCATGTCAGCATCAATTACCTGGATGAAAGCCTGGGGCGCGGACCGACCGGCACGGCAATCCGTGAAGGACGATGCGTCATTTGTCAAGATATCGCCACCGATCCGCGCATGAAACCGTGGCGGGAGCAAGCCTTGAGCCGCGGCTACCGCTCCTCGGCCGCCGTGCCCATCCGGCAAAACGGACGGGTGATCGGCGCGCTGACGGTCTATGCGGCGGCAGAACACAGTTTTGCCGCCGAGGATGAACATCTCCTCGATGAAATTGGCGCGGATATCTCGTTTGCGCTGGACACTCTGCAAGTCAGGATGGAACGTGAACGCGCGGAAGAAGCCTATCGAACCTTGATAGAACATTCCATCCAGGGCTTTATGATTATGCAAGAAGGTCGTTTTGTTTTTTCCAATCCGGCCGCCTCCTCGATTCTTGGGTATTCTGCCGATGAACTGCGCGCCTTGTCTCCGCAACAGGTGATCGAGATGATTTTCGCTGAAGACCGCGAAGAGGCTTTGGAGAGAATGAGACGCAGACTGGCCGGCCAGGAGGCCCGGCCCCAATACGAATATCGGGTCATCCGCAAAGACGGCAAAGTACGCTGGCTGTATCAAACGGCGGTAAGGATCGAATATCAGGGCAAGCCTGCGATCCAGTTGACCGCGCTGGATGTGACGGAGCGAAAACATGCGGAAGAGGCCCTGATCGCCGCCGAGGCTCGATATCGCACATTGGTTGAACAAATTCCGCTGGTGGTTTACATTGCCGGCGCGGATCACAAAACGCTTTACGTGAGCCCCCAAATCGAGGCGTTCACCGGATATTCTCCTGACGAATGGATGGCAAATAAAAATCTCTGGGTAGACCGCCTTCATCCTGAGGATAAACTGCGCGTGCTGGGGGAAAATGCGCGCGCTTTGTCGGGTCCTGGAAAGTATCTGGCGGAATATCGTTTGATTGCAAAAGATGGGACGGTTCGTTGGATTCATGACGAAGGGCGTGTGCTGCAGGCTTCCCCTGATTCGCCCGCAGTTTTTCGGGGCATCTGGCAGGATATTACCGAAAGCAAACACGCAGAAGAGCTTTTGCGCCATAACGAAGAAAAATATCGTCAGTTGTTTGTCAACGCGCCGGTCGGCATCCTGCTCGTCAACCTGCGCGGCGAGATTCTCGATGTCAACCCCGAAGCCATAAAAATTCTGGGGTCGCCGTCCGCTGAAGCGACCAAAGCCATAAACATATTGACCTTTCCGCTATTGATCGAAGCAGGCATCTCCGCTGATTTTCAAAAGGCGGTCAACACCGCACAGCCCGTTTTTGTCGAGCGTCCCTATACAACGAAATGGGGCAAATCCATTGACATGTTTATGCGGTTCACTCCCCTCTTCGGCGTGAACGGACAGATCGAGTTGATTCAGATCATCATCGAAGATATCACCGTCCGCAAAAATGCCGAAGAGGCTCTGCGCCGAAGCAACGAGGAATATCGTTATCTGACCGGCGCCGCCCTGGACGGTTTTTGGCGGGCCGCTCTCGACGGAAGATTGCTGGATGTGAACGAGGCGTATTGTCAAATATCGGGTTACAGCCGCGATGAATTATTGGACCTGCGAGTGACAGACTTGGAGGTGGACGAATCGGAAGAAGAGACACTGCGGCATCTGTCGTCATTGAAAGAAATAGGACATGAACGCTTCGAGACGCGCCACCGCCGCAAAGACGGCCGCATCATAGATGTGGAAGTAAACAGCCTGTATGTTCCTCTTTCCAACCAGATCATGTCATTCCTGCGCGATATCACCAGCCGCAAACAGACGGAGGAACGCATCCGCCGGCAATTGGAACGCCTGACCGCCCTGAAAAACATTGACCAGATCATCACGTCCAGTTTCGATTTGAAAGCCAGTCTGGAGATGCTGCTCAATCAGGCGGTAAATCAATTGAACGTGGACGCCGCGGATATATTGATATTCAATCCAATCCTGAATACGCTGGAATTCCGCGCCGGACGCGGCTTCCACACGCAGGGCCTTGAAAAAGTGAATTTGCGTTTGGGAGTGGAATTTGCCGGACGCGCCGCTTTGGAACGCCGTCCGATCCATGTGGACAATTTGAAAATCGGGACGGGTCATACGAGCTTCGATCGTTTCGCCGCGCTCGAAAACTTTGTAAGTTATTACTGCATCCCATTGATTGCCAAAGGCCGCGTCAAAGGCGTTCTGGAAACTTTCAACCGTTCAGCGCTTCATCCCGACCGGGAGTGGCTCGATTTTCTGGAAACTCTCGCCCAACAAGCGGCCATTGCCGTGGACAGCATTGAATTATTCGAAAACCTGCAGCGAAGCAATCACGAATTAACTCTGGCATACGACGCGACCATCGAAGGCTGGTCGCACGCCATGGACCTGCGGGGCAAAGAGCCCGAAGGACACACCCAGCGCGTCGCCGAGATGAGCGTCGAACTTGCGAGGAAGCTGGGCGTCACAGATGAAAATCTGGTTTACATCCGCTGGGGCGCGCTCCTTCATGACATTGGAAAAATCGGCATACCCGATGAGATTCTCCAAAAGCCGTCCGGGCTGACCGAGGCGGAATGGCAGATCGTAAAACAACATCCAAGTCTGGCTTATGAAATGCTCTCGCCCATCCGTTATCTGCGCGCCTCCGTTGACATTCCTTATTGTCATCACGAAAAATGGGACGGCACAGGTTATCCGCGCGGCTTGAGCGGCGAGCAGATTCCGCTTGCGGCCCGCATCTTTTCCGTGGTGGACGTCTGGGACGCGCTGACGTCGGACCGCCCGTACCGCAAAGCCTGGCCGAAGGAAAGGGCGCGCCAGTATATCCTTGAAGGAGCCGGCACGCTCTTCGACCCCATCGTGGTCAAGGCGTTTCTGGAATCGGATTTGACCGAAAGGTATTGAAGCGGCAGTTGCTGTTTCGCTTGAAGAACATCGGGAAAATCGTCACGCCAAACTAAAGATGCCCCGCTTTGACGATTGTAACGAACAACGCTATACTATGAAAGTCAAACCAGTCGTTATGTCTAACAAGTCTTACGGGTATGACCTGTGAGACCGTTAGACCCGTCAGACCATCAGACATTCACAGGAGGTTTTTCGTATGGCTTTCAAGCTCACGTACGCGACCATGTTCAACCCGCCCGAAGAGCTTCACAAGGGATTCGATAAGGCAGTTGCGAATCTCAAGCAGAACCTGGGCAAGGAATGGAGCATGATCATTGACAACAAGGATGTTTTTGCCGATGAGAAATGGGAGGACCGCTCACCCATCAACACCGACTGGGTGCTGGCCATCATGCAGAAGGGCAACGCCTCGCATGCACAGCAAGCCATTGCCGCGGCCCGCCGAGCCTTCCCCAAATGGAGTCACACGCCATGGCAGGAGCGCGTCAAACTCGTCCGCAAAGCGGCGGCGTTGATTGAGAAACGCATTCTGGAGATGGGCGCGGCGATGGCGCTTGAGGTCGGCAAGAACCGCATGGAGTCGCTTGGCGATGTTCAAGAAACAGCCGACCTGATGTACTGGTCCGCGTTGATGATGGAACAGAATGACGGGTTCATCAAACCGATGGGCAAAGATCCGCTGGTTGGTTACGATGCGACTAACATTTCGGTGCTTCGGCCGTACGGCGTGTGGCTCGTCGTCAGCCCATTCAACTTCCCGTTTGCGTTGACGGGTGGACCGACCGGCGCGGCATTGGTCGCAGGCAACACTGTTGTCATCAAACCAGCGACGGACACATCGTGGGTCGTCCGCCTGTATGCGGAAGTCTTCCGCGACGCGGGCTTCCCGGATGGCGTGGTTAACTTCGTCACCGGCCCCGGCTCCACCCTCGGTCAGGCATTGGTGGACAGCCCTGAAGTTGACGGCGCGACCTTCACCGGTTCGTTCGATGTCGGCATGAAGATGTACCGCGACTTCGCCAATCGCAATTATGTTCGTCCCATTGTGCTCGAACTTGGCGGCAAGAATCCCGCCATCGTTTCGCGCCATGCCAATTTAGCGGACGCCGCTACCGGCATCGTCCGATCCGCATTCGGCCTGCAGGGACAAAAATGCTCGGCGGCCTCCCGCGTCCTCGTCGAAGAACCCGTCTACGATGAATTGCTTGGCCGCTTAAAAGATATGACCGAGAAACTCGTCATCGGCGACCCGACCGAACGCGCCACCTTCCTCGGCCCGGTCATCAACAAAAACTCGTACAACGATTTCAAGAATTTCACCGAAGAGATCAGCCAGGCGGGCGGCAAATTCCTGACCGGCGGTCACGTAAAGACCGGCGGCATGTTCGACAAAGGCTATTACTGCGAACCAACCTTCGTGACCGATCTGCCCTTCGAGCATCGCTTGTGGCAGTATGAAATGTTCCTGCCCATCACGACAATCGGCAAAGTCAGCGATCTTGAAGAAGCCATGAAGATTGCCAACAATGTCAATTACGGTTTGACGGCCGGTTTCTACGGCACGGAAAAGGAAGCCGATTGGTTCTTCGACAAGATCGAAGCGGGTGTGACGTATGCCAATCGTCCGCAGGGCGCGACGACCGGCGCGTGGCCGGGCTTCCAACCGTTCGGCGGCTGGAAAGGCTCCGGCGCGACCGGCAAAAACGGCGGCGGATATTACTACGTTCAACTTTACATGCACGAACAAATTCGCACATTGATCCGCCCCGCTAAGGCTTCGCCGAACGGCAAGAAAACAGCGGTAAAGAAAGCTGTTAAGAAAGCGGTTAAGAAAGCCGCTCCAAAAAAGAAAGCGGCTCGGCGCAGATAAATTCAATCCGCCCCTTCCCCGACAAGGGGAAGGGGTTTTTATCAACCCCTGCTCACTTTGTTTTCAGCGTTCAAACCCGTTTGATTCATGGAAGAATTCGTCATCCGTGTCGGCACCTTCTTCATTGTCATTGGGGTGGGGATTTTCATTCTCTTTATCGCATCGGACTACGCCCATCAAACGGATTTTGACTATCTATTCTGGTCCATCATTATCATCGCCTTCGGAATGCTGCTCCGCAGACGAAGACCCCCGCCTCCGCCCAGCGGACGGTTTTCCACATGGCGTAAATGGCGCGAAGGCTCAAAGAAACGCAAAGAAGAAAAGAAATAACATGTCGAAACTTATCTCATTGAAAGATGCAATTTCAAAATACGTCAGCGACGGCGATGTCGTTTATGCCGCCGGCTTTACGCATTTGATTCCCTTTGCCGCGGGACATGAAATCCTGCGCCAAAACAAACGCGACCTTGTGCTGGCGCGCGCCACCCCGGATTTGATCTACGACCAGATGGTCGCGGCGGGATGCGCGCGCAAAGTCATCTTTTCGTACATGGGCAATCCCGGCGTGGGAAGTCTGCGCATCGTGCGCTCCGCTATCGAGCAGGGCAGACTCGAATGGGAGGAATATTCGCATTTCGGGATGATTACGCGTTTGCAGGCGGGCGCCTCCGGCCTGCCATTTCTGCCCATGAATCAAACCGGCGCGGCGGATCTCGAAAGAGTGAATCCGAAGATCAAGCGCATTCCCGATCCATACGGCGGCAAGGATGTAATCGTTGTGCCGGCTTTGAATCCTGATGTCGCCATCGTCCACGTTCAGCGCGCGGACGCGAACGGCAACGCGCATCTGTGGGGAATCATCGGCGAGCAGAAAGAAGCCGCCTTCGCCGCGAAGAAGGTCATCCTGACGGCGGAGGAAATCGTGGACGAATCCGTTATCAGGTCCGACCCGAACCGCACGTTGATTCCAGCCGTCGTCGTGGACGCGGTCTGCCATGTCCCGTTCGCGTGCCATCCATCCTATGCACAGGGCTATTACGACCGCGACAACGAATTTTATTTACAGTGGGACAAGATCAGCGAATCCATCGAAAGCGTGAAAAGCTGGCTCGATGAATGGGTCTATGGCGTGAACGACCGCGCCGAATACATGCAAAAACTCGGCGGGGAAAAACGCGAGAAATTGAAAATCAAACCGCGCCTGAGCGAGCCGATCAATTACGGAAGTTATTAACCGCAAAGACACGAAGAAAAATCCTTTGCGCTGACTTGTGTCCTTCGTGGCGAGAAAAAATGACGACCATTCCTTACCTTGATTTTGGCGGAAAGGGCCAGCCGCTCCATTTTCTGCACGCCAACGGCTATCCGCCGGCCTGCTACCGGCCATTGACGGAGCGATTGGCGAGTCAATATCACGCCATTGGAATGTTACTGCGCCCGTTGTGGCCCAATTCAAAACCCGAAGAAATCAGGGACTGGATTCCATTCACGAACGACCTGCTGGAATTTCTCAATGAACAAAAACTCGATTCTGTAATCGGCGTGGGACATTCCATCGGCGCCATCGTCACCCTGCGCGCTGCGCTGAAAGAGCCGAAGCGTTTTCGCGCTTTGGTCTTGATGGACCCCGTCCTGTTCCCGCCCTGCTTCATCCTCGAATGGAATCTGGCGCGCACATTTGGCCTGGGAAACAAAATCCATCCGCTCATCCGGGGCGCGCTCAAACGCCGGCGCGAATTCGATGATCTCGACAAAGTCTTCGATGCCTATCGGCGGCGCGCCGTCTTCCGCTTCTTCTCAGACGACAGCCTCGGCATCTTCATTGACGGCATGACAAAGCCAACGCCGGACGGCCATTATGAACTGGCTTTTTCTCCCGAATGGGAGGCGCGCATTTATTACACCGGCATCTGGCGCGATCTGGACTTGTGGAAGAATCTTCCGCGCCTCGATGTTCCCACCATTATCCTCCGCGGCGCAGAGACGGATACATTTTGGGAATCAACTGCAAAGTCCGTTGAGAAAAGAAATCCCAACATCAAAATCGTCACGCTGGAAAAGTCCACGCATCTGCTTCCGCTCGAACGACCGCAGCAAGTTTTCGACATCATGCAAGATTTTTTGAAAAGCACGCAGGTCACGCAGGCGGCGGGTTTAGTATAGATCACCGCTCGACCATCGCCGCCCTGCGGGATCACAATTGAAGGAGATATGATGACCGAGTTAAATTATTCATCCGCCGAATTGATGATTATCAACGCGGCGCGGCTTTTACGGGATGGCGATGTTGTCTTCGTCGGCGTGGGACAGCCGAACCTCGCCTGCAATCTCGCCAAGCGGACTCACGCGCCGAATCTGGTCATGATCTACGAAGCGGGGGTGATCGGCGCGGAACCGGCGCGGCTCCCGCTTTCCATCGGCGACCCGACGCTCGTCAGCGGCGCGCTGTCTGTTGTCAGCATGTACGATATTTTTTCGCTGTATCTTCAGCGCGGCAACGTGGATGTCGGCTTTATGGGCGGCGCGCAAATTGATAAATACGGCAACATCAATGCCACCATCATCGGCAACGATTACAACCATCCGAAAACGCGTTTGCCCGGTTCGGGCGGCTCGCAGGAAATCGCCGCGTGGGCCAACCGCTGTTATCTGATGACGCCGCATCAAAAACGGCGCTTCCCCGAAAAAGTGGATTTCATGACCTCGGCGGGATTCTTGAACGGACGCAAACAACGCGAGGCCGCCGGTCTGCGCGGCGGAGGCATGGTCGGCGTGGTGACAGACATCGGATTCATGGAACCCGATGAAAACGGCGAGTTGATGCTGACGGCTTTGCATCCCGGAAGAACCGTGGAACAGGCCAAAGAGAACACCGGCTGGCCGCTCAAAATCGCCGCGAATTTGCGGACGACGGAACCGGTCACAGAAAAAGAATTGAAGATTCTGCGTGAAGAACTCGATCCAAAAGGAATCTATCTCAAAGGCGGATGAACGAAACCGGCGAAGCGCGATGAAATCAGATATCGAAGTTGTTTTCTTCGACCTCGGCAATACGCTGATCTATGAAAAAGATCCGTGGACGCCGTTTTACGAACGCGCCGATCAGGCCCTGCTCGACGTTCTACGCAAGACAGGCTTGCAAGCCAATCAACAAATGTACCGCGGCTTCCGCGGTCTGCTCGATCTTTATTATCAGCGTCGCGGCCACGATACAAAAGAAGAAACCACGTTCGTTCTGTTAAAAGAGCTTTTGAAAGAACAGGGCCATTCCGACGTGGCCGATGAAACGATACGCTCGGCTTTGCGCGCCATGTATTCCGTGACCCGGGAAAATTGGCACATCGAAGAGGACGCAATTCCAACCTTGCGCGCGTTAAAAGAAAACGGATTTCGCCTCGGCGTGATTACCAATTCATCGGATGACGAAAACACGCAAACGCTCATGGACAAAGCCGGCATCCGGCCATATCTGAATTGGTCAATTTCCTCCGCGGCGTTCGGCAGACGCAAACCGCATCCGGCCATTTTCGAGGCGGGGCTTCGACATTTTGGAATCGGCGCGCAACAGGCCGCGATGGTCGGAGATACGTTCGAGGCGGATATCGTCGGCGCGGAACAGGTCGGAATGTTCAGCGTCTGGATCACGCGCCGCGTTCACAAAACGGTACCGCGCTTCATTGTCCGGCCCGGTGCGGTCATATCAAAATTGAGCGAGATTCCCGCCCTTCTATTGGCATGATAAAATTTTTCCATGAAGAATCATAAACTGCTTCCCTATGCCGCGCTCGGCATGGGGATTTTGTCTTTAAGTCTATCGGCGATGTTCGTGCGATGGGCGAACGCGCCGGGACCGATCACCGGCTTCTACCGTCTCTTTTTTTCGACGTTGATCCTGACGCCGTTATTCATTCAGCGCCAGCGCCGCGGAGATTCCATCCCGCGCGCGGTTCTGATCTTTCCAGCGCTAGCGGGAATCTTCACCGCCTGTGATTTCACATTTTGGAACTCATCGCTGGCGTTCACCACCGCCTCGAACGCGACCCTGCTCGGCAACACCGCGCCGCTGTGGGTCGCGCTCGGAGCGATGCTGATCTTCCGCGAAACATTGACGCGCTCATTTTGGTTCGGGCTTTTGCTCGCCCTCGGCGGCGCATTGCTCATCATGGGCAGTGACTTTTTGATTCATCCGCGCCTCGGCATCGGCGATTTGATGGCCAGCGCCGCCGCGGTTTTTTACGCGTCTTACATGCTTTCGACACAACGCGGCCGCCAACACATTGACCCGTTTCGTTATACCTGGCTGGTTGGCGTATCGGCATCCTGCGCGGCTTTGATCGTCAATTTGATTCTGCAATATCCGCTTTTTGGCTATGAGGCGCGAACGTGGCTGGTTTTTCTGGCAACCGCCATTGTCTCGCAGACGATTGGCTACATTTCGATCTCGTACGCCCTCGGCCACCTGCCCGCCCGCGTCGTCTCGCCGACGTTGATCGGTCAACCCATCCTGACGACGATTCTGGCCATTCCATTGCTGGGCGAGATTCCGACAGCCCTGCAACTCGCCGGAGGTGTGATCGCGCTGGCAGGAATTTACATTGTCAACCAATCCCATCGCTCTGCAGAAGAATTGCCAGCTTCACTTTAAAAATCGTCTCTTCGGTAATTGACGGGAAAGAGCCTGACGGCGTGACTGGCGAAGCCGTGTCGAAAGGTACACCGAGGAAAAAGCGCTTGAATTTCATGGCGGTTCCCTCATGACCTTCATGTCACTTCGACAGGCTCAATGCAAACCTTTGTGATTGAAAATGGTTTTCCCCTTAAAAACGGTAGACCAAAAAACCGGCGAGTAATCGGCCATCCAAAAATGCTTGTATTCGATGTCAAAGTCAAATATACTTGGGAAACAACTTGGAAGGAGGAAGTTATGAATCTGGATGCAATCCTGGAAGTCGCCATTGGTCTTGTTGCCACCTGGCTGATATTGAGCGTCGCCGTCAGCCAGATTCAGGAATGGATCAGCACGGCGCTGGCGTGGCGGGCGCAGAACCTGGAAAGAACCATCCGCAACATGCTGCAAAACGAACAGCTGGCTCGGGCATTCTACAATCATCCGCTCATCCAATCCATGATGGAGCCGGGGAAAGAGAGAAAACCTTCGTACATTCCCGCCTCCACGTTTGCGACGGTCATGATGGATCTTTTCATCAACGCCGGGTCGCCCGCAGGCGAACAGGCGGTTGGCTCTGGCACACCCTCCATTGGGCAAATCAACGCCGGCATATTGAGCATCAAACAGGCGAATCCCGGGCTGGGCCGCATTATGGACCATATTTTTCCTCATCTCTCCAACAATCTTATAAGCGTTGATCAATCCGTGGCCCAGGCGCGGATCAACATGGAGAATTGGTACAACTCTGTTCAAGAGCGCGCGACGGGATGGTATAAACGCAACATCATGTTTTGGGCGCTTGGCATCGGCATCGCTCTGGCTCTGATCTTTAACATTGATACCCTGCAAATCACAACCCAGCTTTGGAAAGCGCCCACTGTCCGCCAGGCGTTAATTCAGCAGGCAACCGCCACCGCCGCCGGCGCTCAACCAACCGGGACTCTCTCCACTCTGCTCAAACCGCAGGATTACGCAGACAGTCTTGCAGTTCCGGTGGGCTGGTCAACTGCGCCCGCCGCCGATCCTTCCACCCAGTGCGGCTGGATGCCTTTTCAAAATGTTCATCCGGGATTCATATCTCAAAATCAATGCAACATCATTGTCAATTTGCCGGCGATGAATGATGGCTGGGGCTGGTTTGCCAAATTACTTGGCATTCTCCTCAGCGGTGTCGCCGCCATGCAGGGCGCGCCGTTCTGGTTCGACATATTAAAAAAACTGGTCAACATCCGCGGTTCGGGCGGAGCGCCCACCGCCATTACATCAATACCTCCCGCGCCCATGCCGGCCCCGTCCCCCGCAGAGACGCCGTCGGTTCCATCAACTCCTCAACCGGTTGGATAAAATCCCGATGGCGCTATGGCGGCGCAGGCGGACGGCCTCGCTTCAATGTGGCCATTATCGAAAATTTCAATACGAAGGAAGGCCGCGGTTTTCACCGATTTGAAAAAGGCAGTCGCTTCTTTCTGACCCAATACCGCTTCCGCGTTAATTCAGAATCCAGCTTCCGAGGAGGAGCCTGTCATGGAAATAAACGTTTCAACCGAACAAGGACGCGTGCCGGTCACGGTTCTTCATGTTGACGGCGACATCGATTCGTCCACGTACGATGCGTTCCTCTCCAAAGTCCGCGGGCTAATCAAAGAAGGCACGCGCTATCTCGTCATTGACCTGGCCCGCGTGCCGTACGTCAGCAGTGCAGGCTTGCGCGCCATCTACACCGTCTTCAACGATCTGCGCGCGGTTCATCCCGAAGAAAACCTGAGCGAAGAACAAATGCAAAAAGCCGCCAGAGCGGGAACCTACAAGTCGCCGCATTTGAAGCTGGTTCATTTAACTGAGAATGTTCACCGGGTGTTTCAAATGGGCGGATTCGACAATTACATCGGAACCTTCTCTGATCTCAAGGAAGCCATCGCTTCATTCTAATCAAAATGATTATTTCGGCTTCTCCCAGGGCGCCGCGGCGCGCCCTGTTTTGATTCTCCTCTTCCGTATGAGAATGGTAAAATCGCCTCATGTCCGATCTCTTCGATCATGCCATGCAGGAACGCATGAAAAGCGAAGCGCCGCTGGCGGCGCGCATGCGGCCGCGCACGCTGGAAGAGTTCGTCGGGCAGGAACATATCGTCGGCGAGGGCAAACTTTTGCGGCGCGCCATCGAAGCGGATAGACTTTTCTCCTCCATCATTTTATGGGGACCGCCCGGCACCGGCAAAACCACGCTGGCGCAAGTCATCGCCAACACCACCAAAAGCCGCTTTGTGACCATCTCTGCGATTCTGGCGGGCAAAGCCGAACTGAAGGAAATCATCGCAGACGCGCTCGAACGCAGACGCTTGCACAACGAGCGCACGATCCTTTTCGTGGACGAAGTCCATCGCTGGAACAAAGCCCAGCAGGACGCGCTCCTGCCCCACGTCGAAAATGGAACCGTGACCTTCATCGGCGCGACCACCGAGAATCCGTTCTTCGAAGTCATCAGCGCGCTCATCTCGCGCTCGCGCGTTTTCCAATTGAGAAATCTGAATCCGGAAGAGACGGGGATTTTGATTGACCGCGCCCTGGCCGATAGGGAGCGCGGCTACGGCAACAAGCGCGTCCTTCTGGACCCGGAAGCGCGCGCCCATTTAATCGAAGTGGCCGGCGGCGACGCCCGCAACGCGTTGAACGCGCTCGAACTCGCAGTCGAATCCACGCCGCCCAATCAAGAAGGAATGATTCACATCACGCTGGATGTCGCGCAGGAATCAATCCAGCGCCGCGCGGTTTTATATGATAAAGACGGCGACGCCCACTACGACACGATTTCCGCTTTTATAAAATCTGTGCGCGGCTCCGATCCTGACGCGGCTTTATACTGGCTGGCAAAGATGTTATACGCGGGCGAAGATCCGCGCTTCATCTTGCAGCGATTGATCATCCTGGCGGGTGAAGACATCGGTCTGGCCGATCCAATGGGTTTGGTGGTGGCATCGTCCGCTGCGCAGGCCTTTGATTTTATCGGCCTGCCTGAAGGCGTTTATCCCATCGTCGAAGCGACGCTGTATCTGGCCACCGCGCCAAAATCGAACAGCGCCGGATCGTATTTCAAAGCCATGCAAAAACTGGAAGAGGAGGGACAAATTTCTGTGCCGCGTCATCTAATGGACGGCAATCGTGACGCCGCCGCCATGGGACACGGCAGGGATTACGTTTATCCGCACGAATTCGAGGGGCATTTCGTGCCGCAGCAATATTTGCCGAAGAGATTGTTGGGCACCTATTTTTATAAGCCCTCGGGCGAAGGCTACGAAGCGCAGATCGCGGCGCGATTGGAAATGTGGCGCGAAGCCCAGCGCAAAGCATTGGGAATTACAAAGGTTGAACACATTCCTGATTTGAGCGAAGAACAGATTCAAGAGATGAAGAGAAAGATAAAATAACACAAAGTTGCAGGTTGAAGACTGCTGCAAGTTTGAACAGCCTTCAAGATCACACCTTCAACGTTCAAACCTTCAAATATGCCGCTCCTTTTACTCATTCGCCACGGCGAAAACGATTACACCCGAAAAGGCAAATTGGCGGGACAGTTGCCCGATGTTCATTTGAACGAACGCGGGCAAAAGCAAGCCCAGGCATTGGCCGAGGCGCTCAAAGAAGTTCCGCTCAAAGCAATTTATTCAAGCCCGCTGGAGCGCGCCATGGAAACCGCCGCGCCGATTGCCGCGGCGCACGGACTGAATGTGATGCAAGAGCCGGGCTTGATAGAAACCAACGTCGGCAAGTGGCAGGGACGTTCGCTCAAGGCGTTGAACCTGAACAAGCGTTGGAAAATCGTTCAGCACGCGCCTTCACGCGCACAATTCCCGCAGGGCGAAACATTCTATGAATGTCAAACGCGCGTTGTCGCCGCGCTGGATAGAATCGCCGCCGCGCACAAACCGCGCGATCTCATCGCCTGTGTTTTCCATTCCGATCCGATCAAACTGGCTGTGGCGCATTACATCGGACTGCCGCTCGATCATTTCCAGCGGCTGGGATGCGATACCGGTTCAGTCACAATGCTGGCAATCCACGAAAGCGGCGCGTATTTAATGTGGCTGAACCGCCGCCCGCCATTTGAATTAACGCTCAAGAAAAAATAGAGCGGGACTTTCCCGCTCTGCACAATTCACTTCCACAACTCCGCCAACTCAGTCAACGATTTGTAATACGGCTCGATGCTTGGAATATAGTGCCGCTCATCCTTTGCATGGGGGCCGATTCCGCTCTGGCCCCAGACCACAGCCCGACCTCCGGGCGCGAAGCGTGCGCTCGTGCCTGCAAGTTTTTTCCCGATCTTTGGCGCCAGGCCCGTAGCGCGTCTCACCGATTCGATCAGCGCTTTCAAAGCCGGATGATCTGGCGCGCACGCCACGCCGTTTTCCATGACGGTCATGCAAAGCTCCAATCCGTTTGCATTGCAATACGCCTCCACCGCGGACTTCAAGCCAAGAACATCATCCTGCGGGATGGGGCGAATCTCGACGCCCAGAATCCCTTCGTCCGCCGTCACGTTATAAACGCCCGGCGTGCCAATTTGAATAAACGGAAATTTCGCCTGCGATTGCCATCCGTCCGCAGATTTGAGCGTAAGGTGATTTGCAAATATTTCGCTCAACGCTGAGCGCGCCGCGAAAAGTTTTTCGCTCAAATCTGCCGCGCCCGCTACGCCGCTATGACCTTTTGCGCCGCGCGCAATAATATCAAAACGCATCACGCCGCGGTTCGCGACGCAAATTTCGCCGAGAAGTTCATCCCCTTTTTCGCCGGTCCGCTCGCCCGCGATAAACAATGCGGGTTCGTAAGGACGAGCCTCCTGGCCGCTCAAGGCTTTCAATACATGCGGCGTTCCCCACGCTTCGGATTCGCCATTTTCCTCGTTGCCAACCAACAGCAAAGCCGCATGGGGATATGGCGCGCCGGCGCGCATCTGGTCTTTCATCCAAACCATATAAGTTGCAACCACCGTTTTCATATCTGCCGCGCCGCGTCCCCACAGATAATCGCCTTCGAGGCGCGGAATGAATTGCGAATCGTCCGGCTCCGGTTCGACGACATCGAAATGTCCCGCCAAGAGAATCGGGGATAAGGGATTGGAAGATAAATTTCTCCTTCCCTTTTTCACCGCCGCGTTTGGAAACCTCGCAAACACCGCCGGATATTTGCCATCGAAAAATTGAACTTCTAAGCCCGCGTTTTTCAGGTAATCATCCACCAAAGACGCGGCGCGGTGCACTTCATCCAGCCGTTCATTTGGGCTGGCCGTCACGCTCGGAATGCGAATCAATTGTTGGGCGAGGTCGAGGATCTCGCTGGTCTTATCGGGATAAGCAACTTCGATCACGACCTGCGTCCGCGGCCTGAACCGAATCGGCGCCTGCGGCATCTGCCGCGCGCTGTCGCGGGCGCGCTGCAGAAATTCAGCAATCTTCGACGCATCGGCGCCCAACGAATTGTAGTTCGAAGCAATGCGCTCGACGTCGCTTTTGATCTGCGCCTCGCGCTCATGGAAGAGTTCCTTGAGCAGGTGGACCGGCACTTCATCGCTCTCGCCAAGCTCCAACTGCAAACGCGCCCGGATCTTTTCGGCCGTGTTCCGCCCGCCTTCAGACATTTCCACCAGCGGCGACAAATCATCCCACCAATTCAACGCCTCCGCCAACGGACGCACTTCGTTAAGAGTCCATTTGAGAAAATCGCGCATTCCAATCGGTTTTGCCGTCAGCGGATTCTCGATCCCGGCGCGCAGGCCGTGCAGGGCGGCGAGCTGTTCGTTGGCGCGGGCGCGGTGGATATCTTCGCGGTCGTATCGGAAGCCGCGCGCAAACTCCGGGTCGGCATAGATGCGTAAAAGCAAAAGATGTTTGAGCGTAAGATTCGCAATATCCACGTCGAGAGTATGGCCGCCGTCGTCCACGCGCACTTCCACGCGCCCCATCGGCAGATTGATGCGCGCCATCAAGTTTTGTTTTTCGATCTGCAGAGCCATCTCTTCGGGCGGCGCCGCTTCGCCCGCCGCAAACAAACCGCGCCGATACAGTTCGGTGAGCTGATCGCCCGTCATCGAAATGATGCGCTCGACCGGATCTGCAAACGAGCGGGCGCGCACCGGCGTCCAATTATTGTTTCCAAAGCGGACACCGCGCCGCACCAGATCATACGAGATTTGAAGATAATCATCGTACGAACGATAAAGATCAGGCAGATCAATCGCCGGCGGATTCGGGAACGTGAGATTCCGGACACAATCATTTTCCGTGAGGGCGACCACAGCGCGTCCATTCCGGACTTGAGCCTGCATCGGCGTCGAGGCGGCGGTCGCCACGAACAGCGATGCGAAGGCGCGCAACAGCCGCGCGGCCGTGATATAAAACTCAGACTTGAAATCATCGAGGTGCCGGTTGCCGCGCTCGCGCGCCGGCAGATTCATGAAATCCCACGCAAATAATGGATCGGGCAAAGATAAATTGGTGTGGATGCCGGCAGTGGCAAGTGTATCGCCATAAAGCGCAACGCATTTTTCAAGATAACGCCGTTTGGCGATTCCCCAGCTGGCGGGAATCGAGCGGCTGTCAATATCTGTCAGGAATAAAAGATTGCCGTGCCAGTAGTGAAGCCGTTCTTCAAAATTGATTCCGGCGCGGTACAGCGCATTGATGAGCAGGGCCTCGAAAAGATGCGCCTCGTACGCCGCGCCGCGCGGCGAATAATACGGGCGCGTCGCCCATTCGATCATCCAATGGAAGACTTCCAATTGGGTGAATTTGACAAACCACGGCGGGATGCATTCCGTTCGCAGATAATCTACAAACGAATGCTGTGCGGGTCCCGCGCCGACCGTCAACAGCGGGCGCAATTGCTCGTCCAGCAGATTCCATTCGATCTCGAATCCATTCAAGCCATTTTCAGGTTTCTCTTTAACAGCCTGCTCAACGGCGAGGCGGTATTTATCGGCAAATTGGGAGGCATCGAAAGACATGGAATATTTCCCTTATTTTTTCAAACTCTCCAGCCCTTCCATCAAACGCCGGAATGCGCCTTCGGTTCGTTCAACCGGCGTGGCATACGAAAAGCGAATCCACTCGTTGCCAAACGGCGAGAAGAACGCGCCGGGAACGATGGCCACGCCATAATTTTCCGCGAGATATTGTCCAAGCGGTTCGCTGTCTGCCCAGCCTTTGGCCCGGATAAATTCGCCAACATGGATGAAAGCATAATATCCCTTGCCGATGATGTGCGGTAAACCGCTCTGCGATAATAATTTCTTCAAAACGGCGCGGCTGGCGTTGGTCGGTTCAACGATGGTTTTTGCGGCTTCGCTGTATCCCATTTCATAAGCGGCCATCGCCACCGCCAGCGAATAAAACGCGGGCATGACGGTATGCGAGGCGCGCGCCACGATGAACTGGATCACGCTTTCGTCCGCGATCAAATGGCAATTGCGGATGTTCGATCCGCCCAATGATTTTGTGATTCCGTCGAGGAACATCAGGCGCCTGCGTTCTTCGGGCGTGAAAAATTTCAGGAACGAATTCAAATCGTTCGGCTTTTCATCCGTGACATAGTGATACATCCAATCAAACAAGATAAAAGCAACCCCCATCGAAAGCGCGGCCTTCGCAAGCTCAACCATCGTTTCGGTGGAGGTCGTCAAACCGGTTGGATTATCTGGATTGGTGATGATCAAACCCGCGATTTTGCGTCCGCTTTTGGCGGCAAAGTCCACGCTGGCTTTGATGCCGTCTGCCGAATATGCCCAGCCGTTGGCCGGATCGCCCGGAGACCAGATCACATTTGCGCCAATGCCGTATGGGCCCCAATTGTACGAAATCCATGGAACGCGTGAAACGAGGACGGCATCCCCTTCACGTCCGTGACCAAGCGTCAGCATGGCTTGATACGCTTTGACGAGCGCGTCGCGCCCGCCGCAGGTTCCCAGCACATTAGCGGGCCCGATCCCGAGGCTTGAATCCAGCTTCCAGTATTTTTCAATCACGGACTTGCGATACGCATCCGTGCCAAACGGCATATCATACGCGCTTCCGTGCTCGATCTGCATTTGAGCGGCGCGCTCCAAAATTTCCTTCGGCACGCCGGGCAGGGACGCGCCGCCGTCGCCCTGCGAGGCGTCGTAAATTTTCCCGCCCGGATTTTTCTCCTGATACACGTTGAGCGATTTGTTGATGAGGAACATGCGCGAAGGCGGAATGTCTGCCATGCCGCGCAGATGTCCGCTGACCGGTACGAGGCGCTTTTCGTCAACAGCAAATACGGGTGTTGCATTCGATATCATGTCGTTTCTCCTTTTATTCCCTTCCGGCTCCCTTCGATGTTTATTCGGCTTTGAAAAGCAACAGGGACAAATTCTGATAGAAAAAACGCCCCGAAGTCGAAGTCGGGGCGTTTGGTTTCTCCTATTCTGACGAGACCTGCACTTGGAGGCTCGTTCCAGAACGCCAACACCCCGCCGCCTGAACGGTGCGGGTATTATTGGTGTAAGTGTCGAGCGCAAGCCGGCTAAACATTGGGCGCAAGGATACCACTGCAAAGATGGCGAGTCAAGCAAAAATTTTCCTTGCAAGACAACCGCATTCCCATTGCGCCCTGGCTAAAGTAAAGTCAGAAGAACCACAATGCAAGTGCGCGAATTTGGCATTCCAAAATCGAAGTAAATCGCGAGGCCCGCCGGTCTTCCATCTTTCACTATCCCAACTTCAGCAACCTCCTGATTCCTCTTTGCGCCCTTCGGATTGATTTATGTAACCGTAACTGACAATCATGCATACGTCATCGCCTTCGGCAATCATGTGTTTGACCCGTACTTCACCCTTCAGAAAGAGAATAAAAGATTGGGCGACTGCGGCTCTTCCTTTTGTATGTAGAGTTTGAGAGTCGCCCGAAAGAACCGCCTTGCCGAGGCGGGTAACTCTGCACAAGGCGCTTTGTTGATATTCACCTCTCCTCCAGCAAATCCATCTCAAATGAAGAAACCGCCGGATTTAGGCGGTCTCTTCGCTGTCGGGGCGCCGAGATTTGAACTCGGGACCTCACGGACCCGAACCGTGCGCTCTACCGGGCTGAGCCACGCCCCGAAACTTACAGATGCTTACAAAAAGCAGGACGCATTATACCTGCCGCATATCCTTTTGACAAGTAAAAGCGGTGATCTATCATGGTTTTCTCAAGGCCCATTGACAAAATGTAAAAATAAGATTCTTCCCGGTACAATTGCGAGTTGCGACAAGCAAAGAACCGAACGCATCTTGAACGTCGGCCACACCCATCGGGGAATCGAGAATGGATTGCACGACCGCCGCGATGCCGCCATCATGACGATGGGTAATACCAGCAAAATCATGGCAAAGATCCACAACCTCACCATCGTACTCAATGCCCAAGCCAATTTCATAACTGACGTTACGCAGTTTTCCTTGCAGTGCGGCATTCATGACGCCTGAAAGTGCAAGATAAATCTCGCGCTACTGCGTAAGGTGAGTTCATAATAGTGCCCACGGCCGACGGTGGTTCGCCGCCCGTTTTTCCAAAGCGTTTGCGCTTCTCACACCCTTTTCCCAACCTTGAGAAAAGCATGGCGAGAGGCACAAAAAGCCTTGACACTGAACGCATGTTCAAGTATCATTTATAGCACAAATGAGCGATTTATGGTTCTTCGGTTTCACCATTCCGGCTCAGGAGGCATGAATGATGATGGTTCGCAAAAGCAAAGGTCTCGGTGAGCGCCACCAAAAAATTCTTGATTTCATCGAAGACTATCAGCGTGAATACAAGCATCCCCCCTCCATCCGCGAGATCGGAGAGAATTGCGGTATATCGTCAACTTCGGTCGTGAATTATTATCTCGACCAGTTGGAGAAAAGCGGACACATTGAACGCGACCGAAAAATTTCACGCGGCTTGCGCGTGATCAGCCAGACCCCCATCGGCGAAATGTTCCGAGTCCCCGTCCTCGGACGAATTGTGGCCGGCGAACCTATTCCGGTCCCTACATCCGACTTCAATTACTTCGACGCGGAAGAGTCGGTTGAAATCGCGACCTCGCTCATGCCGTCCCGCGAAAAGGGGAAAGAACTTTTTGCTCTTGAAGTGCAGGGGAACTCCATGATTGACGCCATGGTCAATGATGGCGATATCGTGGTTATGAAAGCAACACAGGAAGCCAAGAACGGCGATATGGTAGCCGTTTGGCTGCCGGATAAAAACGAAACAACGCTGAAGTATTTTTATAAAGAGAAAGACGGCTTCCGCCTCCAGCCCGCCAACCCAACGATGAAACCGATTATGATCAAGAAAAGCGAACCGTTGGAAATCAAAGGCAAAGTCGTGATGGTCATTCGGAAAGTCGAAATGGCGGTTTGATCTAAAGCTGAAATAAAGGAATAAAACATTAGCGGCGTTAAGCGCCGCTAATGTTTTTTATCACCTGCTTACATGTCCTTTTTGAGACACAGAGCCTGCCTGGCCAGCGAATCGGATGCGGCCCTTTTTTGCGTCCGCCGCTCAAAGAGTTTATAGCTGACTCTAACCACATCCCGCGGATTGCCCAAGCCGATTGTAGAAATCGTCAAGCCGCCCGCGCCAATCGCATGGGTGACTGCATCCGCATTGCTCCTACTGCAGTTATCCATGCCGCCGGTCAACAAAAGAATCGCTTTACGGCGTTCATGCCGTCCGAAAACGCGGGAGAAATCTCGCGCTACTGCGTAAGGTAAGTTATTTAACTTCGACCGAGGCGCCGGCTTCTTCCAGCTTCTTCTTGGCATCCATCGCGGCCTCTTTGCCGACGGCGGATAACACTTTGCCGCCGGGGGTTTCTGCCAGCGTCTTGGCTTCGCCAAGCCCGAGGCTGGTCAATTGGCGAATGACCTTGATGACATCAATTTTCTTCGCGCCGGCATCCTTGATGATCACGTCGAATTCGGTCTTCTCCTCAACAGGCTCAGCGGCGGCAGCGCCACCGCCCGCCACAGCCGCCACAGCGACCGGAGCAGCGGCGGAAACGCCCCACTTCTCCTCCAGAGCTTTGACCAATTCAGCGGCCTCCAGAACCGAGAGCTTGCTCAGCTCCTCAACCAAACTTTCAATATTTGCAGCCATTGTATAGAAACTCCTTACTTTTCCAGAGATATTTTTTTATTTGAAATTCCAGTTGCAAACAACGCGTAAAATTTACGCAGCCGCTTGCGCCTTTTCCGAATAGGCACGGAAGACGGAAGCCAGCGAACGCGCGGGTTCCGCAATCGTGCGGACGAGCTTGCCAGCCGGCGCTTGTAACACGCCAAGCAATTGGGCGCGGACAACAGGCAGTGGCGGAAGTTCAGCCAGCGCCTTTACCTGAGTCGGATTCAATATCTGACCAGCCATAAAGCCGCCTTTGACCTTGACGAAATCCATGCCTTTGGTCGCGTCTGCAAGCGCTTTGGCAGTCGAGGCTGGATCGGTAAAAGCGAACGATACAGCCGTTGATTGCGCTAGATAATCCTCGGGCAGACTCCAGCCGTTATCCGCAAACGCGCGACGGGCGAGTGTGTTCTTGACTACATGGAATTCGCCGCCCGATTCGCGAACTTTAGCACGAATGGCGTCCATGTTTTTCATGCTTGCGCCAGTATATTCCACAAGAATCACGGCCTGACTGCGCTTCAACCAATCCCGGTAGGTCGCGAGGATTTCTTCTTTGCGCTCTTTGGTAATAGCCAACGGAAACTCACCTCCTTTCAATCAAAAAGTCTTTGCCACTTTTCACAGGCAAAGACTTTTCGCAGTGTCCACGAACGGACACAACCCGTTGGGGTTTTGCTTTGAGTCTCCGCCTGGGCAGGGTATTAAGTGATGGCTTGCATCACACCTGCCGTCATGGGCAGTGGCGTATTTCAGGATACGAGTACTTCCCTGAGTTTCTCAAAGGGGTATTACTCGACAGCCTCCACAGAAAGAGCCAGGTTCGGATCAACCTTGATTCCCGGCCCCATTGTAGCGTTAACAACAATTCGTTTGATATAAGCGCCTTTTGCGCCGGAGGGACGCGCTTTATTGACGGCATCCATCAACGCCGCAAAATTCTCGTAAAGCTTGTTGGCATCGAACGATGCTTTGCCAATGACAACATGAATGTTGGCGGTTTTGTCGAGGCGGAACTCAACACGACCGGCCTTGGCTTCCTTGATCGCGCGTTCGACATCCTGCGGCGGAACGACAGTGCCCGCCTTCGGATTTGGCATTAAACCGCGCGGACCAAGTACGCGCCCCAGACGCCCGACCCTGCCCATCATATCAGGCGTAGCAATCGCGACGTCAAAATCCAGCATACCGCCTTCGATTTTCTTTAAGGTTTCGTCGTCGTCGGCGACCAGATCGGCCCCGGCAGCGCGCGCCGCCGCGGCGCCTTCGCCAGAGGCGAAAACTAGCACACGGACAGTCTTTCCAAGCCCATTGGGAAGCACGACAACGTCGCGCACTTGCTGATCCGCCTGACGCGGATCCAGCGCGGTGCGCATGTGGACTTCCACGCTCGCATCAAATTTGGTATAGGCAGTATCTTTGGCCAGCGCCACTGCTTCACGCGGCGGGTACTGTTTGTTCAGATCAATCTTGGCCAGAGCGGCCTTATATTTCTTTCCTTGTTTCGGCATTTTATCCTCCGTGGTGTTAGCGGGTGTCAGTTGGGTAGCTGCGCGGTTTGGCCCTCAAATGGTTTTCAGCCTGCGGCCAAGAAACTACACGTCGAAGCAACTACGAAACTACCAGCCCTCCCACAATTAATCTACTACATTGATTCCCATCGAACGCGCCGTACCTTCGATCTGCTTCACTGCGCCTTCGATATCAATTGCATTCAAATCTTTCATCTTAAGTTCGGCGATCTCGCGGACTTGTTTGCGCGTCACCTTGCCGACCTTATCTTTGTTCGGCACGCCGGAACCTTTTTCCACGCCTGCGGCTTTTCGGAGCAAGACCGCAGCCGGAGGCGTCTTCAACACAAATGTAAATGAACCGTCGCTATAAACGGTAATTTCCGCCGGCAGAACCTCTCCCGGACGATTGGACGTGCGCGCGTTGTACTCTTTGCAAAAAGCCATGATGTTGATACCATGACCCGCCAATGCCGGGCCGACCGGCGGCGCCGGATTGGCTTTTCCAGCTTCAAGCTGGAGCCGAACAATTGCTTTTAGTTTCTTTGCCATACTTGACTCCTTCGTGGTTTTGGCGTGGCGCCTCGGCGCCACTCCCACTCAACATCAAACCTTGCAGTTCAATGTGATTTACAAATTACGATTTTTCGACTTGCAGGAAATCCAATTCCACCGGTGTCTCACGCCCGAAAAACGACACCATCACCCGCACCTTCGTACGTTCCATGTCAATTTCCGAAACCGTGCCGCGGAAATCGTTGAATGGCCCGTCAATGATTCGAACGCGTTCGCCGACTTTGAATGTGACTTTAACGGTCGGCGCTTCGGCTTCCATCCGTTTGATGATCTGCGATACTTCCTCAGGCCGCAATGGCGTGGGCATATTGCCCATGCCGACGAAACCGGTTACGCCCGGGGTGTTGCGAACCACGTACCACGATTCTTCCGAAAGCTTCATGTTCACCAAAACATAACCCGGAAAAATGTGGCGCTCCACCGTGCGGCGTTTCCCATCGCGCACTTCGATCTCTTCCTGCGTCGGAACAACCACATCGAAGATCTTATCCTTCATACCCATCGTCTCGATGCGTTGTTCAAGATTATGTCGGACCTTATTCTCGTAACCCGAATAACAATGGATTACATACCAGGCCGGCTCCGAGGCATCGGGCGGCACTTCGACTTGAGCCATCTCGCCGCTCCGCGATCGCGCTGAAGCGTATTCACGCTTCGGCTGGGCGGCTGGAGCCTCCGCTTCCATTTCGGATTCGTTATCAGACGGGAGAACGGAATCTAATTCAGAACCAGACTCCAAGTCCGGAGTAGAGGCGGGCGCTTCACCCCGGACGGAAGATTCTGTTCGCGCTTCTTCGGCAGGAATCTCGTCCCGCGCAGAATCCACCGGCGGAGCCTGCGGCTCGTCAGCATTTTCCATTTTCGGTTCGAGCGATTCGCTGTCGAATTGCTCTTCGGGTTCCTGCACGTTCATCATTCCTCAAGACGCCAGCCGATTAGATGCCCAACGCAAAATTCAATAATCGGTTGACTCCATAATCCACAAGGCTCAGGAAAACGCCCATTGCCACCATGACAATGAGCACCAGAATTGTTAATTGATAGGCTTCCGGCCAGGTTGGCCATGAAACCTTTCGCAACTCACCCATGGTCTCGCTAAAATAACGCTGGATGGCGTTCTGTTTTTTTGCTCGTTCAGCCAAGGCCAAACTCCTTTCGAGATTTTACAACAAAACCGCAGTTCGTTGTGAGCAATGTTTATGATACAGGCCAGGCAGGAATCGAACCCACAACCGCTCGTTTTGGAGACGAGTGCTCTACCAATTGAGCTACTGGCCTACGGTCCCGCAGCGACACAATAATAATATTGTGTCGCTACTTTGTTTCGCGATGAAGCGTATGCTTCCTGCAACGCGGACAGTACTTTTTGAATTCGAGTCTGTTCGGGTCGTTGCGGCGATTCTTTTCGGTCGTGTAATTCCGTTCCTTGCAATCACTGCATTGGAGCGTAATTACCGGACGGACATCTTTCTTTTTCGAAGCCATCTCCTGTTACCTTACCTTCTCTCATTCCAGGATTTTTGTAACGACGCCGGCGCCGACGGTGAGGCCGCCTTCGCGAATGGCGAACTTCGAGCCTTGCTCCAGCGCCACCGGCACGATCAACTCCACCGTCAGGTTCACATCATCCCCAGGCATCACCATCTCCACCCCCTCCGGCAGGGTGATGTTCCCTGTCACATCCATCGTCCGAATGTAAAACTGCGGACGATACCCCGTGAAGAACGCCTTGTGCCGCCCCCCTTCTTCTTTCTTCAGCACATACACCTGCGCCAGAAACTTCTTGTGCGGCGTGATGCTCCCCGGCTTGGCCACCACCTGCCCCCGCTCCACATCCGTCCGCTCAATGCCGCGCAGCAACAAACCCAGGTTGTCGCCCGCCAGACCTTCATCCAACTGCTTGTGGAACATTTCCACCCCCGTCACCACCGAGCTCCGCGTCTCCCGCAAGCCAACTATCTCCACCGCATCCCCCACTTTGATGCGCCCCCGATCCACTCGCCCTGTCACCACCGTCCCCCGCCCTTTGATCGAGAACACATCCTCAATCGACATCATGAACGGCTTGTCCACTTCACGCTTCGGCTCCGGAATGTATTCGTCTATCACCCGCAGTAACTCCCGAATGCACGCATACTCCGGCGCATTCGGATCCGTGCTCGAACTCTCCAACGCTTTCAAGGCGCTCCCCCTCACTATCGGCGTCGTGTCCCCCGGAAAACCGTAGCTGGTCAACAACTCCCGCAACTCCAACTCCACCAGCTCCAGCAACTCCGGATCATCCATCATGTCCACTTTGTTCAAAAACACCACAATGCTCGGCACTTCCACCTGACGCGCCAACAGCACGTGTTCCCGCGTCTGCGGCATCGGCCCATCCGGCGCCGCCACTACCAGAATGGCGCCATCCACCTGCGCCGCTCCCGTGATCATGTTCTTGATGTAGTCCCGGTGCCCCGGCATGTCCACGTGCGCATAATGCCGCTTGTCCGTCTCGTATTCCACATGCGCAATGTTGATCGTGATCCCGCGCGCTTTCTCCTCCGGCGCATTGTCGATCTGATCATAGGCCTTGAACTCCGCCTTCCCCATCAATTGCGACACTTTCGTGATCGCCGCCGTCAGCGTCGTCTTCCCGTGATCAATGTGCCCCATCGTCCCTACGTTCAGATGCGGCTTCGTCCTCTCAAATTTCGCTTTCGCCATAATGAACTCCTTGTGATTATGAAAAAGAAAAATGGTTACGGTTGCAAAATTTCTTCGGCCACTGATTGCGGCACTGGCGCATAGTGGTCAAATTCCATACTAAAGACACCGCGTCCCTGCGTGGCCGAGCGAAGCTGGGTGGCATACCCAAACATTTCCGCCAAAGGCACCATGGCACGGATGGCCTGCGCGTTGCCGGGACGCATTTCCATGCCCTGGATACTTCCGCGGCGGCTGTTGATCTGTCCCATCACATCGCCAAGAAATTCCTCCGGGACGACCACTTCGACTTTCATCATCGGTTCAAGAAGAACAGGGGCGCCCTTTTGCACGCCTTCTTTGAAAGCCATGGATGCCGCCATCTTGAACGCCATTTCGTTCGAGTCAACTTCATGAAAAGAGCCGTCGAACAATGTGACTTTCAAATCAGTTACCGGGTATCCTGCCACGACTCCGCTTTCGGCGGCTTCCCGGATGCCTTTTTCAACAGCGGGAATAAATTCTTTTGGGATCACACCGCCAACAATTTTGTTTTCAAAGACAACGCCGGAACCGCGCTCGCCCGGCTCCAATGAAATCACGACATGGCCGTACATGCCGCGTCCGCCGGATTGTTTGGCATATTTATGATTGATTTCCGGGACGGCGCGGGTAATCGATTCGCGATAAGCCACACGCGGCGCGCCGACATTGGCCTGCACGCGGAACTCACGCAGCATGCGATCCACGATAATGTCAAGATGCAGTTCGCCCATCCCTGAGATAATTGTCTGGCCTGTATTTTCATCAGAGCGGACGCGAAAGGTGGGATCTTCCTCAGACAACTTACGAAGCGCCTCCCCCATCTTTTCCTGATCGGCAGTGCTCTTTGGTTCAATTGCAATGGAAATGACCGGTTCCGGAAACGAAATACTCTCGAGGACGATCTGCTTTGTATCGCACAGCGTATCGCCTGTAAAAGTTTCCTTGAAACCGAGCGCCGCCCCGATGTCTCCGGCGCGAACTTCGGTAATATCTTCACGGCGATCGGCGTGCATACGTATCAAACGCCCAACGCGCTCGCGCTTTCCCTTCGTCGAGTTGATCAGCATCTGTCCCTGCGAAACCACGCCGGAGTAAACGCGGAAATACGCCAGACGTCCCACGTACGGATCGGTGACAATTTTGAATACCAGCGCGCTCAGAGGGGCATCATCTTTCGCAGGCAATTCAATCGTAAGTTCATTGCTGCCGGGTTCGGAACCTTTAACAGACGGAATATCAGCCGGAGAAGGCAAATAATCTATCACGGCATCCAGCATCGTCTGGACGCCTTTATTCTTTAGTGAAGAACCACAAAAGACAGGATACGCCTTATTAGCAATCACGGCTTTGCGAAGGGCGGCTTTCAATTCGTCAACGCTGATTTCAGCGCCTTCCAAATACTTTACTGTCAGGTGATCGTCAAGCTCGGCGATCTTCTCGACCATGTGGTGACGCGCTTCTTGCGCGGCTTCCTGCAGATCCGCCGGAATATCAATGACCCTGGGTTCCTTGCCGAGATCGTCTTCCCACACAACACCTTTCATGGTCAGGAGATCAACCGCGCCTTTAAAGGAAGCTTCCGACCCAATGGGCAATTGCATGGGGATTGGATTTGCGCCGAGACGGTCAATGATGGTCTGGAGGGTGCGCTCATAGGAGGCCCCAACGCGATCCATCTTGTTAACGAAGCAAATGCGCGGGACGCCGTAGCGGTCAGCCTGCCTCCAGACGGTTTCACTCTGAGGCTCCACACCCTGGACAGCATCAAAAATCACAACGCCGCCATCAAGAACCCGCAGTGAGCGCTGAACTTCGGCGGTGAAGTCAATATGACCGGGCGTATCAATGACATTGATTTGATAGCCTTTCCACTCCGCAGAAATAGCCGCTGAAACAATCGTAATACCGCGCTCGCGTTCCTGTTCCATCCAATCCGTAACTGTTGTCCCATCGTCTACAGAGCCGATGCGATGAGTCTTTCCGGTATAGAACAAGATACGCTCGGTGGTCGTCGTTTTCCCGGCGTCAATGTGGGCGATAATCCCGATATTTCGATATTTTTCCAGCGGATGCTCGCGTGCCATTCTTTCCTAATCAATAAATAAAATTTTTGCGTTTAGATACGATAATGAGAGAACGCTCGATTGGCCTCGGCCATCTTATGCGTCTCGTCGCGTTTGCGAATTGCCGCGCCCTGCTCGTTCGATGCATCAATCAGTTCAGAGGCAAGTTTTTCGGGGAACGACTGCCCGCTGCGTTCGCGCGCGGCAGACAAAATCCAGCGAATCGCCAGCGTCGTGCGGCGGTCTGCTGAGACTTCCATTGGCACCTGATAGGTTGCGCCGCCCACACGCCGCGGGCGGACTTCCATCGCCGGCCCCACGTTTTTGAGAGCCGCGTCGAAGATTTCCAAGGGATTCTTCTCCGTTCGCTCTTTGATCAGGTCCATAGCGGAATAAATCAAATGCGTGGCAGTGCTTTTCTTGCCGCGCTTCATGATATGCTGAATCATCGTCTGAACTTGAACGCTGTTATAACGCATATCCGGCGGGATGGGTCGCCGTTCAGGAGTTCCTCGTCTCATTCCGTATTCTCCGTTTGATTACTTCGGACGCTTCGCGCCGTACTTCGAGCGGCCCTGCTTGCGATTCGCGACGCCGGTAGGGTCCAGCGAGCCGCGCACGATGTGATAACGCACACCCGGCAAATCCTTGACACGTCCACCGCGCACCAACACTACAGAGTGTTCCTGCAGTTGATGGCCCTCGCCGGGAATATATGCTGTGACCTCAATGCCGTTGGTCAGACGCACGCGCGCGATTTTGCGTAACGCCGAATTTGGTTTCTTGGGCGTCATCGTACGAACCACGGTGCAGACGCCGCGCTTCTGCGGAGCGCCTTTCGCCTGCCGTATGCGGCGTTGCTTGTGACTGTTCAACGTATACTGCAACGCAGGAGCCTTGCTTTTGGATTTCTTATTCTTGCGGCCCTTGCGGACCATTTGATTGACTGTCGGCACGTTCGCCTCCGATTACAGATTCTTTCACAAAGACTATTTGCAAGAAATGAGGCCATCCTGGACGATGACGATGGCCTCATTTGTAGCTGCCATTTTAGCGGGGGATATCTATGCCCGCCTCATTAATAACGGCGGGTTATTCTAACATGCGGTTTTTAGTAAGTCAAGAATAAACGCGTTATTTTTTACCATCGCCGCCTTCGGCGCCCAATTCCATAAGTCCTGTGGGAATCTTTGCCGGGTGGCTTTTCTCTTCATCCTTGCCAAATCTAATCACCTCTCCATCCTCGTTTATTGCCTCAACGGCAAGACCGAGTGATTGAAGCTCTTTAACCAACACACGGAACGAGGCGGGAATGCTTGGCTCTTCAATTGGCTCACCCTTGACAATGGCTTCGTACGTATTTACGCGTCCTTGAACATCATCGGATTTAACGGTCAACATTTCCTGCAACGTATAGGCCGCGCCGTAAGCTTCCAGCGCCCACACTTCCATTTCGCCGAAGCGCTGACCGCCAAATTGAGCCTTGCCGCCAAGCGGTTGCTGTGTAACAAGACTGTACGGACCCGTCGAACGCGCGTGGACTTTGTCTTCAACCAGGTGATGAAGTTTAAGGATCGTCATTACGCCAACGGTGACCGGTTGATCATAGGGCTGTCCGGTTTTACCGTCGCGCAGGATTTGCTTGCCAAGAATCGGCATCGGGATCCCCGTCTCACGCATCACATCCTGCGCCGCCGCCATCAAATTCGAATCGGCGACGCGTTTGGTGTAACCGAGGCTTTCCATCCACAATCGCAAACAGGCGCGGATCGCAGCCTGATCAGATTCCGGGTCGCGCTGCGCGACCTCCTCATCCAAAGTGGACAGAATCAATTTTGCGTCATATTCCTTGTCGCGCAGCCATTCGCGCGCGGCCGCATGACGCGCATAATTCACGTCGTTCAAACTATAGACATCGTATTTGCGCTTACCAAGCCACGATTCCAAATAAAGGCGGCGGACTTCATCATCATCCTGGATCGATTCGGGATCATATTCCTGTTCCTTGATCCATTCCCAGGCTTTTTGCCCTGCCTCTTTCCAGGCCTGATCCACGATCCATGCGCGCGCCAGTTCGGCCTCGATCTGCTCTTCGGTAGCGCCGTCGAACACCGGGGTCACCGCCCGGAATCCCAGCCGCTTTGCCGCCCAGCCAAGATGAACTTCCAACACCTGGCCAATGTTCATACGTCCCGGAACGCCCAACGGATTCAAAATGATATCAACCGGCGTACCATCTTCAAGGAACGGCATATCTTCCACCGGGACAACTTTGGAGACCACGCCTTTATTGCCATGCCGCCCGGCCATTTTATCGCCTGCCGTGATCTTGCGGCGTTGAGCGACCGAGACGCGCACCATCATATCCACGCCTGCGGATAGATCGGCATTATCTTCACGCGTGAAAACCTTTACATCCACGACTTTGCCGCGTTCGCCGTGCGGCATTCGCAGCGAGGTATCTTTTACGTCGCGAGACTTTTCGCCAAAGATTGCACGCAACAATCGTTCTTCGGGGGTCAGTTCCTTTTCGCCCTTCGGCGTGATCTTGCCAACCAGAATATCGTTCGGTCCAACTTCCGCGCCGATACGGATGATTCCGTTCTCATCGAGGTCTTTGATGGCGTCTTCGCCTACGTTGGGAATATCGCGCGTGATTTCTTCTGGACCAAGTTTCGTATCGCGCGCTTCAACTTCATATTTTTCAATATGCACGGAGGTAAAGCGGTCATCCTGCACCAGCCGCTCAGAGAGGAGAACTGCATCTTCAAAGTTGCCGCCCTCCCACGAGAGGAAAGCCACAACGACGTTTTGGCCGAGGGCCAGCTGGCCGCTTTCCGTCGAGGAAGAGTCGGCGATGATGTCGCCCTTCTTGATAATCTGGCCTTTGACCACCGATGGACGCTGGTCAATACACGTGGACTGATTCGAGCGTTGATATTTGCGGAGCTGATAGGTGTGCATTCCGCCTTTTCGTTCCTTGACCACAATCTTGCTTCCGGTGACTGAGACAACCTCGCCGCTTTCCTCCGCCACAACCACCTGACCAGAATACCACGCGGCTGCGCGCTCCATGCCGGTTGACACCAATGGAATCTCCGGCCGCACCAACGGGACAGCCTGCGCCTGCATGTTCGAACCCATCAAGGCGCGGTTGGCGTCATCGTGTTCAAGGAACGGAATGAGCGCGGCGCTGATGCCCACCACCTGATGCGGCGCCACGTCCATATAATCAATCTGTTCGGGATTTGCGAACAAGAAGCCGGAGTGATAACGGCAGGAAATGCGCTCGCGGATAAACTCATTATTTTCCGTTAAAGGCGCATTGGCTTGTGCGATGACGAACTTGTCCTCCGCATCTGCCGAAAGATAATCAACCTGATCGGAAACGAACGGCACCACAGGCACTTCATTGCCGATCTTCGCCAGGCGTCTGGCAAGCCGGGAGTCGATCACCTCCCCAGCCTTGGCAATTTTTTCTTCGGTCTTGGGGTCTATGACTGCCTCGCGCAAAGTGCGTCCCACGAGTCGTTCATCGTCGGCCGGCAAAGACTTGAACACCTTTCGATACGGTGTTTCAATGAATCCATATTCATTGACGCGTGCGAACGAGGCCAGACGCCCAATCAAACCGATGTTCGGACCTTCGGGCGTTTCGATGGGACAAATACGTCCATAATGGGAGTGATGCACATCGCGAACATCGAAGCCGGCGCGCTCACGCCGCAACCCTCCCGGACCCAGGGCGGACAGCGTTCGCTTGTTACGTAACTCCGCCAACGGATTGGTCTGATCCATGAACTGGCTCAATTGGCTCGAGCCAAAGAATTCGCGCAACGCCGCCACCACCGGGCGAATGTTGACCAGCGTCACCGGCGAGAGTTGCTCCTGATCGCGAATCGACATGCGTTCTTTGATGACGCGTTCCATGCGCCGCAGGCCAATGCGCAATTTGTTTTGAATCAACTCGCCATTCGTCTTGACGCGGCGATTGCCGAGATGATCAATATCATCCGGCGGTTCAACGCCATTGTTGATCTGAATCATGCGGCGGATCAACCGAATCACATCGTTCTTCGTCACCGTGCGATGCGGGATGGGAATGTTCAGATCCAGCTTTTGATTCAATTTATAGCGGCCCACCCGCTCAAGATCATAGTGGCGCTGATCAAACAACTGCTCTTCGAGGAATTGCTTGGCGTTTTCCAATGTAGCGGGATCGCCCGGGCGCATCCTGCGGAAGAACTCGATCAGCGCGGCTTCTGCAATCGTCAAACCGCCGGAAAGATCCCATTCGGGTTCCTGCTTCAGCGTTGACGAGATGAACATGCGATCCGGATTGTTGTCAACGTCCTGGAAAATCGCAAGTATCTCTTCGTCCGAGCCGGTCTTCAGCGGCGAGTCCTTTGTTCCATCGCTGACCGCCGCCAGCGCCCGCAGGAATACAGTAATCGGTACGGTGCGCTTGCGATTGAATTTCAAAATGATGTAATCGCTCTTGCGCGTTTCGAACTCCATCCACGCGCCGCGGTCGGGAATCAGTTTTGCCATCGCCAGCGGACGTCCCGTGGCGCGGTCAGTAGGCGCCTCAAAATACACGCCCGGCGAGCGGATCAACTGCGAGACGACAACGCGCTCCGTTCCATTAATAATGAACGTGCCCTTGTCGGTCATCTCGGGGAAGTCGCCGAGAAAGATATCCTGTTTAATGGGTTCTGGAACATCGGGGCCAGCCAGTAAAACCGAAACATATAACGGGCTGGCATACGTGAGATCGCGTTCCACGCATTCTTCGATGGAATGTTTCGGCTCCCCAAACCAGTATTTCAGGCCCCATTGTTTCGACTCGGGACTGCGGCTTGGGAAGAACAACTTCATTCCCTTGTTATAAGACTCAATCGGCGAGACCTCGTGGAAAAGATCGCCGAGGCCCTCCGCCTTAAGTCGTTCGAATGAATCAAGTTGTATGTCAATTAAATTGGGAAGATCGAGCCTTACGGGAATTCTTGCGTAATTCTTGCGGGGCAAAGTAGACGCCATTCGCATCTCTCCTGACTGTTTGCTGACTGCCGACCAATACGACTCACCTGCCCATTTGCTTGGCAGGACAGCGACCTGTTATTATATGAGTTTTTGAATGGAAAGTCAAGAAATTTTGCCGGCCGGTTTTCAGGGCGCCGCCTCACATACCCGAAAACGTTTTCGTTCTCCATTACCGCGTAATCTGATTTTGGCTGCTGATGCCCTCCGCCGCTTCCAACTGCGCCGCGCCGCGCCGTAAATAGCCGTCATATTCCGTGCCAGTCCCGCTGGAAATCCAGCCGTCCAGATTGAATGGAACAGAACCGTCGGCAGAAATCCACTCGCCGTTGTATTTGCGGGCAATATGCAAATGCGCCGCGTTGGCGATTCCGCCCTCGCAGGAGGGATGCCCGATTCGATCGCCCGCATAAACATAAGTCCCCGGCTCAACGCGGCCCTCGCTGGATATGTGCATATAAAGCACATCCCATCCGGTCTGTTCGTAGCCATCTCCATCCAAATCCTCGACCACCGCTCCATTATTCGCCCGAACAATGAATCCATCCGCCACCGCGGTGACCCATTGACTGCTAACCGCGCAGGCTTCGACATCGGACGGAGCAAAATCGAGCGCCGCCCACGCCGAACCCGAATCCCAGCCCGCGTGCGGACCGCCGGTGAACGCCCACACCGCGCCCGGCTCAAACGGCAGATCAAAATGCGGCTGGACAAGGTTGGAGGGGACCAGCGGCTCAATCGCCAGGTCAAACGGATTCCCAAACATAAAGTAATAGGTTTGAAATAACCCAAACGCGCCGACATCGGTATCCCAAGTAGTGCGATTATCCAAAATCGAAAACATATTTTGGACGCCCGCCGTTCCCGCATTGATGGTCGGTGCAATCGGCACAATGCTGCCATCGCCCAATACCCATGCCCCGACGGCATTTGCCTGCCACAAGTAAAAACCGCGATTAAGCTCATTCGCCGCCCAGCCAAGCTGCCAATATAAACCTTTATGCGCTTGATTTATAAAACCCAACGGATAATCCAAGGTGACCGGATCGGGATTCGGGCGCGTGACCCATTTCGAGCGATATTCGAGCAAAGCCAATAACAGCCGCGGATTAACGGAATAATCCTGCGACACCTGTGTGACGATCTGCGCTCCCGTCAACGTTTGCCCGTTGACGTCTTGTGTGTAAGTGGCCAAATAGCCGCCCTGATTTTGAACAAAGGCGTCAACATCGAACTCCGCGCTGGCCGGGCCATAGACCAGTTCCGAATCCGGAATGATTTTGAAATCGTCGCCAACCGCTCCCGGCTCCGGCGGAGGAACATCGAGAACCTGCCCGATGGAAAGCGTATTGGCATCCGCAAGATGATTTGCCCGAATCAACGCGCCGACACTCACGCCATAATTTTGAGCAATCGTTGCCAGCGTATCCCCCGCCTGAACCGTGTATTGGTTTGCATTCTGCCGAGGCGTTGGCAGAATGCGAGGCACATCCGGCGTGGGCGTGACCAAAGGCGCGTTGGGGTCGTGCGCCGGCACGGTCACGGAAAGAGGCGCACGCGTGGGAGTGGGTCCCGCCGTCCGCGTGGGAGCAGGCGCGGAAACGAAATCCGCTTCCGTTGATTGGACATGAATAAAAGGATCGTATGTGGGCGCAGATAAATTAGAAGGATTGGAAGTCGTGCAAGCCGCCAAAAAAGACAATAGTAAAACGCAAAACAAAAAATGGAAAAAAGACAAGGGCGGTCTCATGCAATGATTTTCCCTGAGGCTGAAGCTTTCATTACGCAAATCATTCGTTGAGTTGGACGCGCTGAGGATGGGTGTACACGTTAAAACGCTGGCGCCGCGCATAACCGATCAGCGTGATTCCATAACGTTTGGCCATTTCAATGGACAACGAACTCGGCGATGTGCGCGAAATCAAAATCGGCGTTTGCAGACGCGCCGCCTTTTGCAGCATCTCGGAACTGATGCGCCCGGTCGTGATCAGTATGCGCGTTTCGGGCCAGACATTTTTCATCAGGCACAAGCCGGAGATTTTATCGAGCGTGTTGTGACGGCCAATGTCTTCCGCCGACAATAAAACCTTTTCCCCGTCGCTCAATATAGAGGTGTGAACGCCGCCGGTCTCGCGGTAAAGTTCCTGCGATTCAAACAATTGATCCACGAGACTGCCAATCGCTTCGGGCCGGAATTTGGGCTGGCCACCGTTAAAGGAGATGTTCGGCCTGGCCAATAAATCCACCGCAGTGACGCCGCCCGTACAGCCCGATGTTCTTCGCCACGACCTGGGCTGTTCAACAGAGCGATTCAGCCAGACGTCCACGTTATCGCCATGCTCGCAAACGCGGACGTCCTCCACTTCGTTCATTCGCTCGATGACGCCCTCATTATAAAGAAAGCCGACCGCCATCGCTTCGAGATCAATCGGCGTGCACATGAAGGTCAGCCACACTTCGCCGTTGACCGTCAGCGAAACAGGAGTTTCAACGATGGTCTCTGCATCGAAGGACTGCCATTTGTTGAATTCGAACCGTTCATAATGAATGGCTTGTTGAGGGGTTATCATTCTTGCTCCATACCAGTAAATCAACGTTATTCAAGCCGTTTCTTTTCTGAGTTTCTGTGCGCACGGTAGAAGCGCTCCGGATCGGAATTGAACGCGCCTAAACAGGATTCGGTGCAAAGATAAATCATCCGGCCGCGATATTCAGCGCGCGGGAAATATTGCGGGTCGGCGTTGCGAAAAATCCTTCCACACAATGAAACAAAGTAAGGCGAGCGAGGCCGCCGTTCCGGTTTGTCCAACATGGCTTAATTGTACATCCAACAAAACCCATCAGGTTCTGCTGTTTTAATGAGAAGACCATTTTCAGCCACAAAGGCTTGCGCTGCCTGGCGAAGCCATGTCAAAGTGATACGAAGGCCAGGAAAAAAACCGCCATAAAATTCAAACATTTTTCTCTTCGTGCGCCTTCGGCACGGCGCCGGTCAATGCATGCCTTCGCGGTCAGGCTCTTTCCCGTCAATTACGGAAGAACCTTTTATTAACTCACCTTACGCAGTAGCGCGAGATTTATCCCGCACTTTCAGGCGGCATGAACGCCGCGCTACAGGGAAAACTGCGTAACATCAGTTATTAACTCACCTTACGCAGTAGCGCGAGATTTATCTCTCATTTTCAGGCGGCATGAATGTCGCACCACAGGGGAACTGCGTAACATCAGTTATTAATTGGACGCAAGACGGCCCACGATCTTTACGCAATGATGTTTGAACACTTCTTCCTTATGCGGCGCGTCGGGCAGTTCGGAGGTCAAATCCTGGCCCGGAAAATGTAACAGCTCGTGAATCTCATTACGCCATTTTGGGCAATCCGTGACATCGTACACCACACCGCGATAGGCAATGAATTTGCGCGAGCCGCTCTCGCCATTATTGCGGCGCAATTCCGTCGCCGAGACAATGTAATCAGGTATGTTCATTTTATGCTGATTATAAGGGCAAGAAGCCAGGTTGTTTTGTCGGGCGGATACATTTGATAACACGGTATAATTGGTTTCATTCGTTTGATACAAGGAGGCGACCGGGCATTCTGATGCGGGAAAGATAGCGCATGAACCCCGCGATGTGCGGGGTTGACGAGGATGAGGGTTCTCCATCGCGGGATGGAGTTAATCTTCCCCCGCCCCCCTCTCCCGCAGGAGAGGAAGGGTGAGGGTTGAGAAAATCGAAAGTTCAGCGGAAGCCCTCCGGGTGCGCCACACCCGATTTCTTTCCCTCCAGTAATCAATTCCGCGGGAAACGCCGCGCAGGTAACTGTACGGACAAAACTGCGGAAATGGCAAAAAGCCGGTATTCGCTGATCGAATCGTCGAATATCGAAATCCAAATCTGGAGGATCTCCCATGTGTGGAATCGTCGGATATATCGGGCCGCGTGATGCGACGCCGATCATCCTCAACGGCCTGAAGAGGCTGGAATATCGCGGCTACGACTCGGCTGGAATCGCCGTCTTTAACGGCGGCCAGCTCGAAGTCCGAAAAGACGCGGGCAAGTTATCTCAATTGATTGATCTCGTGAACAAATCGCCCATCAACGGAGCGCCTGGAATCGGTCATACGCGTTGGGCAACGCATGGCGCGCCGTCACAGCGCAATGCGCATCCGCATGTCAGCCGCAACGGACGCGTGGTCGTTGTTCAGAACGGCATCGTCGAGAATTTTCTCGAATTGAAAGATGAGTTGACGGCCGAAGGCGTTGAATTCCAATCGGAAACCGACACGGAAACGATTGTCCATCTCGTCGAGCATTATCTTGCAACAGGGCTCGATTTGGTCGAATCGGCGCGGCAGACCTTCAATCAAATTCAGGGCGCGAATGTCGTGGTGCTGATGTCGGCAGATGAACCCGACAAGATTGTCACCGCGCGAATCGGGAATGCCGGCGGCGTGGTGATTGGTTTAGGCGAGAACGAAAATTTCCTGGCCAGCGACACGCCGGCCATTATGGATCACACGCGCAATGTGATTTTTTTGGAGTCGCGCCAGATGGCCGTCGTGACCCGCGAGGCGGTTTGCGTTCAAACGCTCGACGGCAATAAAATCGAACCGCAGGTTCACTCCGTGTCGTGGGACCCGGTGTCGGCGGAGAAAGGCGAGTACCGCCACTTCATGCAAAAGGAAATTCACGAACAAGTGCGGGCAGTGACCGATACGCTGGCGGGCCGCGTGGATTTTGGCCGAGGCGAAATTCGTCTGCCTGATCTTAAACTCACAAAAGAGCTGGCGAACAAAATCGAAAAGATTTACATCACCGCCTGCGGCACCGCGGCGTATGCGGGAATGGTTGGAAAATATTTGATTGAAAAGATCGCGCGCGTACCGGTGGAAGTTGTCATCGCCTCGGAGTTTCGTTACAGCGATCCGATCATTGACGACAAAACAGTCGTGCTTGCCATTTCGCAATCGGGCGAAACGGCAGACACATTGGCCGCCATGGAGGAAGGACGGCGCAAGGGCGCAACCATCTGGAGCATCGTCAACGCGATCGGATCGCAAGCCATGCGCATCGCCGACGGATTCATCTCGATGCAAACCGGACCCGAAATCGGCGTGGCCTCCACGAAAGCCTTTACCGCCCCTCTGGTGGATCAATACATGCTGGCGATCCTTTTGGCTGACTTGCGCGGCGTTATTGACGAAAAGACGCGCAAAGCGCTGGTCGCCGATTTGCGCCTCGTGCCCGATCTCGTCGGCCGCACGCTGGAGCGCGAAGCTGAAGTTGAGAAGGTCGCTCATGTGTTGAAAGATGTGCGCGATTGTCTTTATCTCGGACGCGGCATCAACATGCCCATCGCCTACGAAGGCGCGCTAAAGTTAAAGGAGATTTCATATATTCACGCCGAGGGATATCCGGCAGGCGAAATGAAGCATGGACCGATTGCATTGATTGACAAAACGATGCCGGTGGTGTGCCTTGCGCCCAAAGATCCATGGCATGAAAAAATGATTTCACAAATTCAGCAGGCCAAAGCGCGCGGCGGAACCGTGATCGCTGTTGCAACGGACGGCGACACGCTTGTCGAGGGAATGGCCGATCACATCATCCGCATCCCGGAAGCGCCGTGGATGCTCTCGCCGGTAATAACAGTTCTGCCGCTTCAACTATTGGCTTATCATATCGCCGCCCTTCGCGGGCTGGATGTGGATCAGCCAAGAAACCTTGCCAAGAGCGTAACGGTGGAATAATTCACCGCTCGAGACCAAATTGGCGAAACATAACAGGAGCGGTTCTGTGGAAGAACCGCTCTTGTCTTATTTTCAATGGATGTTTCGTACCGGATAATTGAATCATGCCCGAAACTTCCCCGCCGCGTTCCCCGGAAGCTTAATTGGCGCGATTTTTAGAAAACCCCCATCCCTAGACAGAAAAACAGCGCTTCGGTTACAGCAAAAACCTTACTAGGCCCTTACAGATTGCGCAAATAGAGGGTTTTGTCTCTCGCAAACGATAGTGTTTAATATATAATCAATTTTGCAGTCGTCTTTTTCCTACTAGAAGTGGAGATAAAAATGTTCAAGAAATATGAACAAGGACAGGCTCTGATCCTCATCGTTTTTGGAATTATCGCCTTGATTGGCATGACCGGGCTGGCCATTGACGGGGGCAATGCTTATTCGGACCGCCGCAATGCCCAGAACGCGGCCGACGCCGCCGCTCTCTCCGCGGCGCTGGCCAACGCGAGACAAAAGGACATTACCGCTGCGGCTTGGGCTTCAGCGGCAACCAACGGCTATGAAAAAAATGGTGTGAACAGCACAGTAACCGTGAGCGTTGCCGACTCGCCCGCAGGCGCATGCCCCGGAAATGCCCCCGGAAAAGACATCACTGTTCAGATCGTTTCGCACATCAACACCTATTTCGCTCCCGTGCTTGGAATAAAACAACTCACCAATACAGTCAGCGCCACTTCGCGGTCATGCGGCACCTACACTGCTCCAATGTTCAACGGAAACGCAATCGTTTCTTTGGCGCCCACTGGCACAGGGTACAGCGCAATTGGCACGCCTAAGTGGAATGTCACGGGCGGCGGGATATTCTCGAACTCGACCAGCTCTAGCGCGGCCTACTGCAATGGAAACGCGGGAATCAACGCGCCCTCTGTGACGGTGGTCGGCGGCACTTCGTTTTCTTGTCAGACAACGATTTCAAACATCACCACCAATGCGGCGCAGTACACCTGGTATCAATATAAGAACCTCATGCCGCCAACGCCCAAATGCGACGGAACCGCCACACAAACAGGCAACACCTGGTATCCCCAAGCCGGTGCCGACGGAAGCAAAGTTGCATTTAGCGGAGATATGAACTTTTCTTCTGGCCTCTATTGCGTAACGAACAGTCCGGGGCCTTTTCACGGTTCAATCAGCGGGAACGGAGTCACGTTTTATATCACATCCCCAAACTTCAGCATAAAATTCAACGGCGGCGGAAACCTGACGGCCTCCGCTCCGACTGCCGGGAGTTGGAAAGGCGTCCTCATGTATTTGGCTCCTCAAGTGGATGCCAATGGAAACCTGCTAAATACCCAGTCATTGGATTTAAGAGGAAATGGTACCGGCACGGTGACAGGCACCATTCTGGCGCCTTCCGCCAACGTAACTATGTACGGTAACTCAGGAACAGCCGGCTATGACAGCCAGGTCGTTGGCTACACCGTGACTTCCGGAGGGACCGCGGATATATACGTGAGTTACAATCGCAACGATAATTATCAACCCTATGAAGACCTCTCTGCGGCATTAATCAAATGACTGATCGCGCCTGAAGGTTTTGTTGCTCCGCGAGCCTCTTTATAGAGCCTTCGGGACGTTCTCAATCGTCACATAAAAAGTGCAACGCGTTGAACGGTTGCACTTTTTATTTTTATAGGGTGGTTCTGCCGTTTTTTAACGCGAAAAACCATTTTCGACCGCAAAGGCCTGCCCTTCGACACGGCTTCGCCAGTCAATGCAAGCCTCCGCGATCAAGTTTCTTTCCCGTCAATATGGAAATGCCTATAAGGTTTATAATTCATATCGGTTCGAAAACGAGAAGCGCCCATGCTTGTCCCCATTTTCCGAAACTTTCCCGGGCCGTCAGTGTTACGCCCATACATGAAAGGAATGAATGATCATGTTCACTATTGAAAAAACTCCAACGTCTTTTTTTGACGAAGCAGGCGTTGAAAAGGGAATCATACCAGTGGGAGAAGGCGTCCCGTATGGACTTGTGCGCGTCAGCCATCCGACGCTTGGATTGGGCGGCGCGTACGGCACCTGGGGCGAAAGCTACGATAACCAGACTCTGCCTGCCCTCCTGGAAAAACGTTTAGGCCGGCCGCTTACCAAGGAAGAGAGTTTGAATCTTGCCGAACTTGGCTTCCTGAGCAGACATCACATTGCCCCCCTGTCAAAGGAACAAAATATCGAAGTCGAGGTGGAAGTCGGCGCGCGTTTTTTGAAAGAAGCCGCGCAGGCTTGCGGCTGGAAGCCGTCTGAAATCGAGGCCGTTTTGATCGGCATGAGCGCGCCCATCACCGAGGATTATCTGGACCGGATTGCGTACGCGGCGGGCATCCGTGACAGCGCCTTGAAGGTCGCCGTTCACAAAGCCTGCGACGGATCGGTCAGCAGTCTGCATTTGGCGCTCAATCCTGATCTGCCTGAGAACAAAAAACTTTCCCACAATATTGCGGAGGCCGTGCGCGGCAAAAAAGTGCTGGTCGGCGGCATTGAGGGCCTAAGCCGTTTCGTCAATCTCTCGCGCGATACAAGCGCACTGCAGTTGTTTGGGAATGCCGCGGGAATCATCGGGCTCATCCCCGGAAAGACCATGAAATTCCTGGCGGGCAGTTCACGCGAAGAATTCGACGAGGACGGCACTCTGCAAGTTAAAATGCATTACCCGCACTCCCCCAAAAAATCGGAAAGCGGAACAAATATTGAAGTGACGGAAACCAACGGAAATCATATCCGGATTGCAGGCTTGATGCATGAGCCAGAGGATGGATCATCCGTCGTGATGGCCGGTCCCATGGGAATGGTCAAGCTGTTTGTCCGCACCGGCGTTCAAGTGGTAAGCGATGCCTATCAGGCTTATCAGGCCCGCCTGGCACAGCTCGGTGAAACCGGAAAATCGCTCGCTGTGGCAATCGTCCACCACGCCAATTACAAGATCAATAAACTCAAAGAAAAGAATCTTCAAAATCTGGGAATCAGCCTGCCAATGCCCTGGCTGTTGAGCGAATTCGGCAATGTCAGCGCCGCGTCCAACATGATCGCCTTCCTGCGCCAATTGCCAAAGCTGAAACCGGGAGACCACATCTTGATTGACGGCTTCGGTGCGGGAACATATTACGATGTGCTGGCTGTTGAAATGGGCGAATAAAAATTTGATCATCAATAAAATCCCCAGGTCGTTTGACCTGGGGATTTTATTTTCTCAAGGTGAAGATGCACGCCGCCGCGCCATTTACATCAATCTTCGCAGTTTGGCGCGCCGGGGATTGCAAAGCAATCGAAAGCATTTCAGAATCCACCCGGCACAATTCGGGATGGTCCTTGATGATAGCCGCGTACGGACAATGCCCAAACAAAATTCTTGGACCTTCTGCCCCCGCTTCCCACCGCGCCTGATAATGCAATGCGTTTAATTTTTCGATGACAATTGTCAGCCGCTTCGCGGCCGGGACTTCAGGCCGGCTTTCCCCAATTTGATCGGTCAACGTCCCGGCGATTTTCTTCATCGCCTCTTCCCGCTTCGACGGCGATAAGCCGCTCAGCCATTCCCGCAAGACCGCGTCGGAAAGCAAAGCGAAATTATCCCCCAGGATTTTCTCCGACAATTTATACAACTTGACCGGTCTGCCGCGTCCGCTTTTGCGATTTTCCTCCAGCGCCTCAATGCGCCCGTCCGCCAGCATGATGGACAGATGATGCCGCACAGCCGCCGAAGACATATTCAGTCCGCGCCCGATTTGCGCCGCCGAAGCGATACGCTGTTTCTTGAAATACGCCAGGATTTTCTGGCGGGCTGTTGTCATGAGAACGGCATGATTATACTCATAAATTCATTTATGCAAATATATTTTTGCATAATTCAATTGACTTTAAAATTCAAAGTGCTATAATCCATCAGGTTTGCGAAGAAATACCATAAGCCTGTTGCTTTTCGGACAACACACCTTTTAGAGGAACTCAATGGAATTTCAGAATTACATCGGCGGCAAATGGGTCAAAGGGCGCGGCGGAAAGACCTTCGACACGATCAACCCGGCAAATGAAGAAGTGCTCGCTCAAATCCACGCGGCGGATGTGGCCGATGTAGAAGCCGCCGTTCAAGCCGCAACCAACGCCTTCCACTCCTGGCGGTTGACTCCCGCTCCATTGCGCGGCGAACTTCTCTTTAAAGTTGGCGATCTTCTCAAGCAAAAAAAAGAAGAACTCGCGCGCCTGCTTACTCAAGACATGGGCAAGGTCATTGCAGAAGCGCGCGGTGATGTGCAGGAAGCCATAGATATGGCCTACTACATGGGCGGCGAAGGGCGGCGTTTGCTCGGTTACACCGCGCCCGTTGAAATGCCAAATAAATTTGGAATGGCCGTGCGCGATCCGTCCGGCGTGGTCGGAATCATCACGCCCTGGAATTTTCCCATCGCGGTTCCCTCATGGAAAATCTTTCCCGCGTTGATTGCAGGCAACACCATCATCTGGAAACCCTCGCCGGAAACGCCTGCCATCTCCGCCGCGTTCGTCAAAGTTTTTGAAGAGGCCGGAATTCCCGCAGGCGTGTTCAATCTTTTGCTCGCGCCCGGCGCGAACGTTGCCAAAGCGCTCGTCAGCCATCCGGGCGTGCGCGTGCTTTCGTTCACCGGCTCAACCACAACGGGGCGCGCAATTGCCGAGGCCGCCGGCAAGCTCAACAAAAAAGTTTCGCTTGAAATGGGCGGCAAAAATGCCATCATCGTTTTAGATGATGCCAATCTCGAACTCGTCACCGACGCGACACTGTGGGCCGCATTCGGGACAACCGGTCAGCGATGCACAGCCGCCAGCCGACTCATCGTTCAAAAAGGAATCGCGCCCAAGCTAAAAGAATCGCTTCTTGCCCGGACCCAAAAATTGACTCTCGGCAACGGGCTGGATCCAAACGTGGAAGTTGGTCCCGTCATCAATAAACCCGCGTTGGATCGAATCCACAACTACGTTCAGATCGGACAGAAAGAAGGCGCGCGCGTTTTGACCGGCGCGCAGATCGCCGATGTTAACGGAAAAGGCTTTTTCTACGCCCCCACTTTGTTTGACGGCGTCCGGCCCGGGTCCACGCTGGAACGGGAAGAAATATTCGGCCCCGTGCTTTCGATCATCGAAGTCAATTCGCTCGAAGAAGCCATCGAAGTCAACAATCATTCGCAATACGGGCTATCGACTTCGATCTTCACGCAAGATGTCAACCGCGCCTTTACGGCAATGCGCGACATTTTCACCGGCCTGGTTTACATCAATCACGGCACGACCGGCGCGGAAATCCAATTCCCGTTCGGCGGCGTGCGCGGCACCGGCAACGGCCACCGCGAAGCCGGGCAGGCCGCGCTCGAATTGTTCACCGAATGGAAATCCATTTATGTGGATTATTCGGGAAAACTCCAGCGGGCGCAGATTGATAATAGAGAAGAGTAATTGGTAATTGGTAAATGGCAATTACCAATTACGAACTACCAATGACTTTGAATTGGGAAACATCATACGCAATCGCTTTGGAGTTGCGCCGGCAGCATCCAGACATAAACATCGAAGAAGTAAGCCTGCAGCAAATTTATGACTGGACCTTGAAACTTCAGGAATTCGAGGATGATCCCGCTCTTTGCAACGACGACATCCTTTTGGCAATCTATCAAGAATGGTTTGAGGAGTTAATGAATGACAGATAACAAAGAACTGAATTCTCCGGGCTACGAAATCCCGGAAGACCTCCAGCACGCGGTCAGCATCACAACGATTGACCGTTTGTATAACTGGGGACGCCGCTGGTCGGTGTGGCCGATGATGTTTGGCCTGGCTTGCTGCGCCATCGAGATGATCGCCGCGCAGGCCGCGCGATACGATCTGGCCCGCTTCGGCATGGAAGTCATGCGTCCCAGCCCGCGCCAATCGGACTTGATGATCGTGGCTGGCACGGTCACAAAGAAAATGATCCCGGCCATCGTGCGCTTGTACAACCAGATGCCGGAACCAAAATACGTTGTCGCAATGGGCGCGTGCGCTTCGGGCGGCGGCCCATTCAAGGAAGGTTACAACGTGGTCGCGGGTGTAGATAAATTCGTGCCGGTGGATGTTTACATTCCCGGCTGTCCTCCCACCCCGCAGGCTCTCACTGCCGGTCTGATCAAACTGCAAGAGAAAATTGATAAGGAATCCATTCGCAAAGTGCGCTGGTATCAAAAAGGCCCCGATCGAATGGAGATTCCGATTCCGGTGCTCGGACCAGATTTGATGGATCCGCGCCGCTATGACGAAATTAAACTGCTGTCCGCCCGCACCGTGCCTGCAGGCGAAAAACCTGCCGAGCCCGCGGCGGAGTCAAAGGCATAGGAGGGACGATATGACGACTCTCATTGAAACTGAGACCCTCGACCTTGCCGCCCGTTTCCCCAACTCCGTCACTGCCGACACCCGCCCCGGTTACAGCGGCTGGATTGTCAACAAAGATAAACTCATCGAAGTGGCAACAACGCTTCGCGATGAATTTGGCTACGATTTGCTTTCCCACGTAACCGGCGTGGATTACTTCCCCGACAAAATGGAAGTGGTCTACAACGCATATAAAACAATGGGCGGACCGGGGATTTTGTTCAAGGTTCAGGTCCCGCGCGTCGACCCCATTGAAGTCCCGTCCGTCACGCCCATCTGGCCCGGCGCTGAATTTCAGGAGCGCGAGATTTGGGACTTGTATGGCATCAAATTTACCAATCATCCCGATCTGCGCCGCATTCTGATGTGGGAAGGCTTTGAAGGCCATCCGCTCCGCAAAGATTGGCACGAACCATTCTACGAAGAAGATAACAAACCGTTCAAAAGCCGCTGGCCCGACGGCAAATTCGTCAGCGCGGAAGATAAAAATCCGTACAAGGACAATCTTCAATTCCCCCAAAATTTCGATCCCGCCAAAGTAAAAATTGACGGCGAGGCTCCGTTGTACGACACACTGCAGAAATACACAACGGTTGACGCAGGCATCAAGACCGATCACATCATCGTCAACATGGGGCCACAGCATCCATCCACACACGGCGTATTCCGCGCCGTGGTGGTGCTCGACGGCGAGACCGTCGTGAGCCTGAAACCCGTGATGGGCTACCTGCATCGCAATCACGAAAAGATCGGCGAACGCAACACCTTCCTGCAAAACATGCCGTATACCGACCGCCTCGATTACTTCAACTCGATGAGCAACAACTGGGGCTATTCGCTGGCCGTCGAGAAATTGATGAACATCAAAGTCGCCGAACGTGCGGAGTACCTGCGCGTGATCATGGCGGAACTCAGCCGTATTCAGAATCACTTAATCCTGATTGGCATGTTGCTCAACGACCTCGGCGCGTACTTCACGCCGGCGTTGTACGCCTTCGAGGAACGCGAATTGATTTTGGATATCTTCGAGGCGGCGGCCGGCTCGCGCATGATGTGCAACTATCACCGCTTCGGCGGCGTCGCGCGCGACCTGCCGGAGGGCGTACTCGGAAAAATCAAAGACCTTGTCTTCGACCGCCTGCCGCGCAAAGTGGACGAATTCGACCGCCTGCTCACCGAAAATGAGATTTTCATCTCCCGCATGAAGGGCGTCAAAGTCATTGACGCCGAGGACGCCATCAAGTATTCGATCACCGGCCCGGTATTGCGTGCAGCAGGGGTTCCGTATGATGTGCGACGCGCCCAACCTTACGGCATTTACGATCGCTTCGACTTCGATGTGGCATTGCGGCATAACGGCGACCTGTACGACAACTATCTCATCCGTCTCGATGAGATTCACCAATCCATCCGTATCCTGCAACAAGCCGTCCCGCAATTTGAGAAACTACCTGCGGGACCGATCAACTCACAGAAACCGCAGTATCAGGTGCGCGTCCCGGCGGGTGAAGCGTACGGACGCATTGAGGCGCCAAAGGGCGAACTCGGCTATTACGTCATCTCGACCGGCAAACCGAATCCGTGGCGCTATCATGTGCGCGCTCCATCGTTCATCAATATCACCGCTCTGGAAAAGATGTGCGTCGGAAAAAAGATCGCCGATTTCGTTGTCATCCTCGGCGTGCTCGATATCGTGCTGGGCGAATTGGATAGATAACACTCAAATGTCATTGCGAGCGGAGTGAAGCAATCTTCCCTGGAAACAGGAGCTTGCTTCGGGAAGAACACCCTCGCAATGACAGAACGAATGGAGAACTAACTATGTATGGTAAAGGAATCATCAAAGGCCTGGGCGTAACCCTCAAGCGCTTCATAGATACATATCTTGACGACATCGCCTGGTGGGGACGGCGTTATTACAACGCCGAGGGCATTGCCCATCGCTCGAGCGCAAAAGAACGCGGCATTTTTACCGTTCAATACCCGGAAGAAAAACTGCCGGTGCCAGAAGAATTTCGCTATGTGCCATTCCTCGTTTACGACGAAGGCGCGGACGGCAAGAAGGAAATCCGTTGCACCTCGTGCGGGATTTGCGCCAAGGTCTGCCCGCCGCAGTGCATCTGGATCGTCCGCTCGAATGACCCGCAGACTGGCCGCCCCATTCCAGAGCCGACCGAGTTTTATATTGACGCCGACATCTGCATGAATTGCGGCTTCTGCGCTGAATATTGTCCGTTCGACGCCATCATCATGGATCACGATTATGAGATCGCCTCATACCATCGCAACGTATTCAACATGGAACAGTTGCTCAAACCGGCTTCATATTACAAAAGCATCCGTCCGCTGAATTATGCGCGCAACGAAGCGGAACGCAAGGCGAAGGAAGCCACCAAAGCCGCGAAGGCTGAAGCGGCAAGTTAGATGTCATGGCGAGGCCCCGAACCCCCAAAGAGGGCGAGTGGGTCGTGGCAATCTCATGTAATATTCAATTGATGGTTACAGGAGATTGCTTTGCTTGGTCTCGATATGAGCAAGACCGAACACTCGCTCGCAATGACATAAAGAAAGGGAATAATGGCAAATAAACTTACAAAGGAGTCCATCCTCGCCGCGCTCAGCAAAGTGCAGGAGCCCGAGCTGCGCAAAGACCTCGTCACGCTGAACATGGTGCGAAATCTTGAAATCTCGGGCGATACCGTTTCGTTTACCGTGATGCTGACCACGCCTGCCTGCCCGCTGCGAACGCAGATCGAGAAGGAAGCCAAAGAAGCAGTCATGGCGCTCGGCGCAAAGTCGGTTCAGGTCAAACTCGATTCGGATGTCCCCAACGACGGCCGTATGCGCGGACTGGTCCACATGCCGATTCGCAATGCCATCGCCGTCGGTTCAGGCAAAGGCGGCGTTGGAAAATCAACGGTTGCCGTGAATATTGCAGTCGCCCTCGCTCAAAGCGGCGCGCGCGTCGGCTTGCTCGACGCGGACATCTACGGTCCCAACGTGCCGACCATGCTCGGCGTGGAAAAACTTCCGCCGCCGAATGGAAACAAACTCGTGCCTGCTCAAGCATACGGACTCAAAATGATCTCGATGGGTTTGCTGGTCAAACCGGGACAGCCGCTCATCTGGCGCGGCCCGATGCTCAATTCCGCCATCCGTCAATTTCTTGGCGATGTGGAGTGGGGCGAACTCGATTATCTGATCGTTGATCTCCCGCCGGGCACCGGCGACGCGGCTCTGTCTTTAGCCCAGGCCCTGCCCCTCAGCGGCGCGATCATCGTGACGCTGCCGCAGCTGGTGTCGCTCGAAGATGCCAGCCGCGGACTGCAGATGTTCCGCACGCTCGAAGTCCCGATTTTGGGCGTGATCGAAAACATGTCGTACCTCGATCTGCCCGACGGCACGCGCATGGACATCTTCGGTTCGGGCGGCGGAGAACAACTTGCGCAGGCTACGCAGACCACGTTCCTCGGAAAGATTCCGATTGATCAAAATGTCCGCATCGGCGGCGACAGCGGCAAACCGGTCATTGTATCGAATCCCGATTCGCCCGTCGCCAAAGCGTTGACGGAAATCGCCCAGAAAGTCGCCGCGCAAATTTCCATCGCCGCCATGAGCGGAAAGAACGAACTGCCAATCAATATTGTGGAATAGTAAGCAGGCTCTTCCATAATTGAGGGAAAGGGCCCGACCATAATGGCAAAGCCATGTCGAAGGGCGCACAAGGGGGAAAATGGGCGCGGTTTTCCTTCGTAACCTTTGTGGTTGAAAATGGTCTTCCCGTTAAAAACGGGAAAACCTGAGCAGGAAATCAGAAACGAGTCTGACAGGCGAAAACCAGTCAGACTCGCTGATTACCTTACAGAATGAATAATGGCTACTGCTCGCCGAATGCGTCATAATTTGATGCCGCCGATCCATTCACTCTTCGCTATAACCACACAACGCCAGCGCGCCAGGGCCGGTATTGATTCCCAACACAGGACCAGTGATGTTGATCAACAACTCATACGGCGAAAATTCTTTGCGTATCCGCTCGGCGATTTGCTGGGCTTCCTCCAGTGCATTGCCGTGCAAAACAGCGACGTGCAATAATCTGCCCGGCTGGAGTTGCTCGAAAAATCGTTGAATGAGCATCTCGATGGACTTCCTGCGCGTCCGCGCCTGCCCCGACGATTCGACAACCCCCCTTTCGTGATCGATCTGGACCAGCGGCTTTAAATCCAACAAACTGCCGACCAGACGCGCGGCATTGCCGATGCGTCCGCCGCGATACAAAAACTCCAGCGTATCGAGGCAAACAATTTGGACGAGTCGTTTGCGCACTTTATCAACCGCTTCGATGATTTGATCTGCGCCCGCGCCGTCCAGGCGGGCGCGCGCCGCGGCCAGCGCCTGCCAGCCCAGACTCATCGTCGGTCCCTTTGAATCAACGACGCGTACGGGAGCGTTCATTTGTTCTGCAATCTGTTTTGCCAGTTGAAAAGTCCCGCTCATTGCGCTGCTGACCGTCAGCATGATGATTTCTTTTGCGCCGTTTTCCATCGCTGAACGATAGGCGTTTTCAAAGTCGGCGGGAGAGGGGAGAGTCGTCGTCGGCATTTTGGGGTCGGTCTTGATGCGTTCGTAAAATTGCTGGGGTGTGATGTCAATGCGGTCGCGTAAAATTTCATCGCCCCATACAACAGTTTGCGGAATGACAACAATGCCGTATCGTTCGATTAATTCTTGAGGAATGTCACAGGTGCTATCCGTGATTAATGCAATGTTTTGTGAAGTCATGGATTTTTCCCTTTCGCTTTGCGCCTTGATATTTTATTTCGATCTATGCCGTTTCGACAACTGACATCGACTCCGTTTGCCGCCTCGACAGGAGCAACAAGGCAAGTCCGCTTGCCGCGCCGATCATGAAACCTGCAATCCAAATGGCGCGCGGCGCGATTTGATCGTTGATGTATCCGCCGAGAACCGGCGCGATGGCGCGCGACGCGCCCCATCCAAGCCAGTAAATGCTCATGTAACGTCCGCGTAGATCGGATGGCGCAAGGTCGGCCACATATTTGGTCGCGGTGGGAACGAGGGTCAATTCGCCGAAAGTCAGAATGACCATGCTCAGCCAGAATCCCCAGAATCCGCTCATCAGCGCAACACTGCCAACGCCGAGGGAGTAGATCAGCAATCCGACCGCCACCACCGGCAAGGACGGGAAGCGACGCGTCACGCGCGTCACCGGATATTGAACGAACACGCACATCAACGCGTTGGTCGTGGGAATCCACCCGTAAAGATTTTCCGGCAGGCCAAAATTGGTTTTGGTGTAGACGGCCAATAAAACCCAGAGCATGGACGGCGCGATCAATCCCATTGCAATCAACGAGATAACGCCAATGTAGCGTTTATCCCTGAAGACCCGCCGGTAACCATCGTCCGATTCGGCAAGCGCGCTTTTTATATCCAAACGCGGTTTCGCCTGGCTCAGTGTTTCACGCGCCATGAAGAAAAGCAGCGCGCTGTAAATCAGAAAGCCTGCAGTGGCCGCATAGAAAGCCAGAGCGTAGGACCTCGAGGCGATAAACCCTCCCACCGCCGGCCCGAGGGCAAAACCCGCATTATTGATCATGCGATTGACGGCATACGCGTCGACGCGTTTTTCGGGCGGGATCAAATCGGCCAGCATCGCGTCAGCCCCCACTTGATACAGCGGATTGGACATTCCGATCAGGAACATCAGCACTGCAAACTGAACGTAATTGTTTGCCTGCAAAAGAAGAAAATAGACAAGGCCGTTCACCGTCAGGCTGATGTTCATAACCAGCTTGCGCCCGGCTTTGTCTGCCAGGGTTCCCGCCAAAAAAGATGAAAGCAAACCGGTTCCCGCGTTGATGGAAAGCAAGGTGGCAACCGTGCTGAGCGGCAGTCGAAGTTTGTTACTGGCATAGATCATCATGAACGGCATGATCATACTGCTGCCTGCAGTGCTGATGAAAAGCCCGGTCACCATCAGCCAGAATTGAGCGGGGAATTCGTTGTACGTGGCTTTGATGCGTTGGAAAAGCATATTGGGATTCTACTTTTTCGACTTGAAAACCTGAATGGACATTCCTACCTAATCGCGGCGACAGAGTATATGTATTGCGCGATACAGGCAATAAAGAACCCGACTTGATTTGAAGCCGGGTCTCAGGTCGGTGCGTTTTATGGATGTCCGCAGTTGGATTAGCGCGTGCGGTCGCCGCCTCGGTGGTTGCGGTCTCCGCCGCGTCCGCGGTCGCCGCCTCGACCTCCGCCTCGGCTTCCTCCACCGGAACGCGGCCCGTTCTTGCGCTGGTCTTTCCCGCGCGCTTCTTCAGCCGTCCAACCCTCCAACACAGCCTGCCGTGATAATCGAATCTTTCCCTGCGGGTCAATATCTGTCACCATCACTGTGATTTCATCGCCCACGCTCACAACATCTTCGACTTTGTTGACGCGCTCGCTGTCGAGTTGCGAAATATGAACCATGCCATCCACGCCGGGCAGGATTTCCACGAATGCGCCAAAGTCTGCCACGCGCACGACTTTGCCGGTGTAAATGTTTCCGACCGCGGCTGTTTCGCCCAGCGACTCGACGCGTTCCTGCGCTTCCTTTGCTCCAACACCTTCCGTCGAAGCAATGTAAACCGTGCCGTCTTCCTGCACGTCAATCTTTGTGCCGGTTTCCTCCTGGAGCGTGCGGATGTTCTTTCCGCCGGGTCCGATCAACGCGCCGATCTTGTCCACCGGAATTTTCACAGTGATGATGCGCGGCGCATGCGGCTTTAACTCGGGCCGGGGTTTATCAATCACCTCCAGCATTTTTTCCATGATGGCCAGGCGCGCCACGCGAGCTTGTTCCAGCGCTTCTTTCATCATCTGCGCGCTCAAGCCGCTGATTTTGATATCCATTTGCAGGGCAGTGATGCCCTGCGCGGTGCCGGCCACTTTGAAATCCATATCGCCGAGATGATCTTCCGTGCCCTGAATGTCGGTCAGGATTTTGTAACGGCCCGTTTCATCGGTGACGAGGCCCATCGCGACGCCCGCCACCGGCGCTTTGATCGGAACGCCCGCGTCCATCAACGCCAGCGTCGAGCCGCAAACAGAACCCATTGATGTCGAACCATTGGACGATAAGACTTCGGACACAACGCGGATGGTGTACGGGAAAGTTTCCTCCGCGGGAATCACCGGTTCGAGGGCGCGTTCAGCCAGCGCCCCATGCCCGACCTCGCGGCGGCTCTGGCCTCGAAGCGGCTTGACCTCGCCCGTGGAAAACGGCGGAAAGTTGTAGTGATGCATGTAGCGTTTGGTGTCGGTGGGTGTAAGCGAATCCAATTCCTGCGCCTCGCCCAGGGTGCCAAGCGTTACGAGCGACAGGACTTGAGTCTCGCCGCGTGTGAACAGACCCGAGCCATGCGCGCGCGGCGACAAACCGACTTCACACCAAATGGGGCGAATCTCCGCCGGTGTGCGGCCATCGGGGCGGGTGCCTGTGCTCAGGATTCGTTCGCGCACAATTTTGTGTTCGGCTTCGCTGAATGCAGAAATCACATCCTTCTCTGCAGGATAGTCTGACGGGTTTGCTCCCTCCGGAACCGTACACATTTCAGCAATCAGCGCGGCTTGTAATTCCTCCATGCCGCTGTAGAATTCAGTTTTGCTCAATGGCTTGTCGAGCAGTTCGTTCATCGGCGTATTGACGCGCTCGAACACTTTCCTCTGCAATTCTTCGTCAGCAATGGCAATCGTCGGTTCGCGCTTCGGCTTGCCGATCTCAGCCTGCATTTTGAGCTGAATGTCAATCAGAGGCTGAAGGGACTTGTGTCCAAATTCGAGCGCGGCGGCCATCACATCCTCGGGAATTTCGTTCGCGCCGCATTCGACCATCAGGATGGCGTCTTTGGTTCCGGCAATGCGCAAATCAAGGTCAGAGGCGTCCATCTCCGCGAAGGTCGGGTTGATGACGAATTCGCCGTTCACGCGCCCCACGCGCACCGCGCCGACCGGTCCGCCCCAAGGGATGTCTGAAATCATGAGGGCGGCAGACGCTGCGTTGATGGCAAGAATATCCAATGGATTTTCGCCATCGGCGGAAAGCGAGAACATCATCACTTGCACTTCATTGCGCATTCCGTGTTGAAACAATGGGCGCAGAGGCCGGTCCGTGAGACGGGCAGTCAGAATCGCTTCGGTGGAGGGTTTGCCTTCGCGCCGGAAGAACGAGCCGGGAATTTTTCCGCCGGCATAGAGCCGTTCTTCGTATTCGACTGAGAGCGGGAAAAAATCAATGCCTTCGCGCACGCCGCCCATCGTGGCGGCCGCGAAGATGATCGCATCGTTAATGCCGACTGTGACCGCCCCGCCCGCTTGAGCGGCCAGCTTGCCGGTCTCAAAGGTAACGGTGCGCGTCCCAACGGTTGTTGAGTAGCGTTTTGATTCGGGTTTCATTTTTTCTCCTGGAGAGAGGCAACTCATCCTCCCTCGTTATGATTCCGCCTGGTCAGGGACTGAAGAGCGGCGACAACAATTGGTTGTCAACACTGTTCAATTCCTGACAGCGGGTATTGTGGCAGGGACACAGCGGCACTGTGTCCCTGCAGGTAAACATACTGTTATTTATGGCGCAGATTCAAACTTTCGGTGATTGCGAGATAACGCGGGTAGTTTGATTTACGCAGATAAGCCAGCATCCGGCGGCGTTGACCGACCAGTTTGAGCAGGCCTCGACGGCAGGACTCATCATGTTTGTTGGCGCGCAGGTGCTCAGTCAACTGCTGGATGCGTCCGGTCATAATGGCGATTTGAACTTCCGGCGAGCCGGTATCTGAATCGTGGCGATGATAATCCGTAATAAGTTTGGTTTTTACTTCCTTTGCAAGCGGCATGACGTATGCTCTCCTTTTGAAATTATGCAGGTCTCCATGCTCGCAGCCGGGACCGCGGGCAGGACCAGTCATGAACCCAGATTATACCAGAAAAGAAAGATCAAAAAAACGGCTGGCGAAGATTAACGGCCGCCTCGTCCGGTTTTGAGCGCATGGCTTTCAATGCGATACATCATACGCTCGTGAGGTCATTCGCCCACGGTGACAAGGTTTCGTCCGCTTTGTTTGCTTTTATACATCAATTGATCGGCGCGTTCGATCAAAGTCTGGAGGGTGTCATCGGGGCGCGCCAGGGTGGCCCCAATTGAAATGGTGACGTTGAGGTTGCCCCGGCGGTTTTCTATTCTGGTCTGCAGGATGGCAGTTCGGAGTTTTTCGGCTACGGTCCACAGACCGTCAATATCGAGGCCAAGCACCAATGCGATGAATTCCTCCCCGCCCCAGCGACCGCAAGAGTCGGTCACGCGCAGATTGTTTCGAATTGTATTCGCCACCACGCGCAATATTTTGTCGCCCACCAGATGCCCGTAGACGTCATTGAAATTCTTGAAATGATCTATGTCAACGAAAAGGATTCCGAAGCGGATATTTTTCCGGTGGAAATCATCCAGCGCGCACCTGATTTTCGTTTCGATGTGCGAGCGGTTCCCGATGCCGGTCAGCGGATCCAATAAAACCGTCTCCTCGGTCCTTTTATGGGATTGAAAGGCGGCGATCATGGCCTTGTTGTCGTTGAAAATCTGAATGGCCCCGGCAATCTTCCCATCTGAGGCCTGCATTGCCAGCGTGCGCGCCGCCACAACGACGCGAAAGCCGTCGGCATGTTTTAGATGCAATATGGTTTCCCGCTGAATTCCATCGCGGAGAGTCTGCAGGATGGGGTTATGTTCATCCGCAAGCCGATTTCCGCTTTCATCGAAATGAACGATCTGCCTTTGATAAAATTTTCCAACAACCCGGCTGGCGGGGATTCCAACGATGCGTTCCGCGCTGTGATTCCAGAGAATGATGCGGCCGACACTATCCACCTGAACAACCCCATCGAACAGACTGTCTGCCAGCCGCCTGATTTCCTCGGCCTCAGCCATGATAATATGGTAGCACAGGATGAGCATCGGCCAACTTACAAATCATTTGCATTTGAGCCTGAAAGATGACTTTCATAATACAATTGTTTCATAATGCCTTTCCTTGATCCGAAGGGATAAATATGAAGACCATCCGCCTGATCCCGATCCTTGGTCTGTTCGCTCTGGCGTGCGCATATACGATTCTGCTTCCTGCAACGCCAGCGCCGATTGCATCTCCAACCTACACAGTATTTAACACTTCAACGCTTACGCCGACCATTACGCCTACTCAACCTACGCCGACGTTTACAAGCACCCCGACGTATATCTATCTGGGTCCCACAGAAGGTCCGACCGAAACTCCGCAACCGACCGTCAGTGCGGCGCCTCTGTTAACTGTGCAGGCGACCTCGACCGGCATATCTCAATTCCAGCTCGCCTCGCAAAGCCCCGTCTTCGATGCCATTTCAATTTCAGGAACGCGGATTGTTTGGGGCGCCTCGTGTACGGCCACATCGGTCACGGTTTCCACGCATATCGCCGGCGATTATAAAGTGACCTCTGTTTTGTTGTTCACCCGCCTCACGGATCAAACCGGCGCTACAACTACAGACTGGAACAACGGCGCAATCATGGACAATGCCGGGCAGGGGACTTTTACTTACAATTTGACCGCCAATGTCATCAAACATTATAAAGATTTTACAACCGCCTGGGTTCAATTCCAGCTCGTCGCAACCAATGCAAACGGCCGCGTCTTGGGCCGCACGCAGATATTTTCGAACAACATTTCCATTGCACAATGTCCATAAACATCATATTTCCAGAGCGGCTTACCAACCTCATCAAAGAGTCTGACCGCGTCGCCGCGTTGACCGGGGCCGGAGTCTCGCAGGAGAGCGGACTCCGCACCTTTCGCGACGCTCAAACCGGACTTTGGGCGCAGTACAAACCCGAAGAATTGGCCTCGCCCGAAGCTTTTGCCCGCGATCCAAAATTGATCTGGGATTGGTATGCGTGGCGGCGCGAAGCCGTCAAAAGCGTCCGTCCAAATGCCGGGCATTATGCTTTGGCCGAAATGGCGCGGCGCATTTCAGACTTCACACTGATCACGCAAAACGTGGATGGACTGCACCGCATGGCAGGCAGTCCGCGTGTAATTGAATTGCATGGAAATATTCAGCGTGTGCGCTGTTCCGAATGCGGCGTGATCGTTGACGATTGGGATGAGGATAACGTGGAGGTTCCACGATGTTCGTTGTGCGGCGGATTGCTCAGGCCGCATGTGGTTTGGTTCGGCGAGCCTTTGCCGCGCGCCGAACTTGAAATGGCGGTGGAGGCCGCACGCAACTGCCAGATATTCTTTTCGATTGGCACTTCGGGGGTTGTCCAGCCTGCGGCGGCATTGGCATACGCCGCGCATCACCGCGACGCAACGGTGATCGAAATTAACGCCGAACGAACGCCGCTCACATCAAAAGCGGATTTTTTCTTTCAGGGAAAATCCGGCGAGATTTTGCCGGAGTTGGTTAAAGCAGTGTGGGAGAGCGAGACCCCGAACAGTGGACAATAGGCCTGCTGTGGTCTGCCGTCCATCGTCTTCACTTCAAGACAACCCCGCTACGCGGCGGGACAGTCAACTGAATTGTTTTTCCTTCGCCGCGAACTTCGGCTTGTCCAAAGAGAATCTCTTTTTTCCTTTGATCTGAACCAATCCCATCCAACAGGAGGGGGCGCGCCGTTTCTGCCGCATTTAACACGATAATGATCTTCTCATCGTTCATCGAACGCGCAAAGGCGAAGAGGCTGTCGGCCGAGTAAAGCCGTTCGTATGTTCCCCATCGTAAAACATGATGCGATTTGCGAAGCGTGATCAACTCTTTGACAAAATCGCGCAGGGCATGATTCCATTTTGATTCATCCCAGGGGAACGATTTGCGGCAATCGGGATCATGCCTGCCGTCGAGTCCGATCTCGTCGCCATAGAAAATGCACGGGGCGCCGGGGTAGGTGAAGAGAAATGTCAGGGCGAGTTTAAGGCTGTTGAGGTCGCCGCCCGCGCAGGTCAGGAAACGAGGCGTGTCGTGGCTATCCAGCAGGTTGAGCTGGACGCGCGTCACGTCGGGTTCATACATCCCAAGAATCGCATCAATCCGATTTGCAAATTCGTTCGCGTCCATGTGTCCAACATATCCCTGATAGCCGCCGGACTTCAGGGTTTCGTTCAAATCGAGATGTTTGCCGGTGAAGAAACTCAGGCAGGCCGCAGTGACGAGGTAATTCATACTGGCGTCGAATTGATCGCCTTGAAGCCAGCGGCGCGCGTCGTGCCAGATTTCGCCGACGATGTACGCTTCGGGATTGATGGCTTTGACGCGCCGGCGGAACTCACGCCAGAACGAATCGTCGTCAATTTCGCCCGGCACATCGAGGCGCCAGCCGTCAATGCCGAATCTGAGCCAATGCTCCGCCACGCCAAAGATAAATTCGCGAACGGCAGGTGTGTTCGTGTTGAATTTTGGAAGCGCAGGCAAATTCCACCAGCCTTGATAGCCGATGGCTTTCAAACTTCCTTCGCGTTGGATGGCTTCCTGTTCCTCCGGCGAAGGATATGCGCCCCAGTGTCGTTTGCCATTTAAACGATCCGGGTCGAAATGAAACCAATCTACATAGGGCGAGCCTGCGCCGTTTTCAAGGGTTTGATGGAACTGCCAGAAGCCGCGGCTGGCGTGATTAAATACGCCGTCAAGAATCACGCGCATATTTTTCTTGTGCGCTTCGTCAAGCAGTTCGCGCAGGGCGTCGTTGCCGCCGAGGAGCGGATCAACGTTGTAGTAATCGTATGTGTGATAACGATGATTGGATGCCGACATGAAGATCGGCGTGAAATAAATGGCGTTGATGCCGAGGTTTTGCAGATAATCGAGATGTTCGGTGACGCCGCGCAGGTCGCCGCCTTTGAAGCCGTGATTGGTCGGCGGCGTGTCCCAGGCTTCGAGGTTCAAGCCGCGCTTGTTCACGCGTTCCGATTTTGCAAAACGATCCGGGAAGATTTGATAAAAGATGGCGTCTGTGACCCAGCGGGGTGTATCCATTTGTAAACCTCGAGGATGAAAGATAATGATGAAGGCTAAAGAAGGGAGGCTGAAGTGACAGGTACTTTATTGGCTGATTTTTAGAATGTACATGCCATAAGATGGGATCTGCGGAAGCGGCTTGAAATTGGAAATGCTTCCATTGGCGTTGATGGTCAAGCCAGAGAAATTTCCCGTTCCAAAAATCGTTGTTAGACTTGCGCTTCCTGATGAAAGATTTGAATTGGAAAGCGCCAAGTCATAATCTGTGATGGGTCGGTTTTGTAGATTTGCAAGTACCAATAACGATTCGTTGCCGTCCATGCGAAGCGCCGCGTAAACTGCGGAGTTATTGGCGTTTATCAATGTCAGCGATCCGGTGCGAAGCGCGGAATGCCGATTCCGAATGGCGATCAATTGGCGATAAAGCGAAAGCAGCGAATTCGGATCATTCGTCTGCGCGGCAAGGCGCTGGCGACGATGGTCATGAAGGGCCGCCAAGCCAAATTGGTGATCAACAGGGCATAATAAGTGAGCGTCAGCGGAAGCCAACTGATAGGGTAATTCGCCTGGTCAATCCAGTGAATATGGAAGAGATCGGGACCCACTACCTCTGCACTTTCAAGTTTTGGCGCCATATCTAGTGATCAGATCATCGCCTGACCCAGCATGTCTGATGGTCTAACCCAAAAGTGCAAAGATAGTGGACCTCCTTACTATTTGAAAATCAGACAATTATCGAATAGCCAGTTCCGTCTGGGCATCGAAAACGTGGAAGCGATCCATGTTGAACGCCACCTGCGCCTTATCGCCCATGCGCATCTTCGAGCGGGGATCGACGCGGCCGACAAATGTATTCCTGCCGGTGACCAGATAAAGGTAAATTTCATTGCCCATTAATTCCGTCACGTCCACCTTGGCTTCCACTTTTTCCGCATGAATGTTCGGCGGGATGAATTCCGCGTCATGGATGTTTTCAGGGCGAATGCCAAAGATGATGTCTTTGCCGACATATTTCTCCAGCGGTTTCGTGCGGTCGGGCGGAATCGTCAATACGAAATCGCCGGTGTCTACCACCATTTTGTTTGCATCTTTGCGAAGCCTGGCCGGGAAAAAGTTCATCGCAGGCGAACCCATGAAGCCTGCCACAAACACGTTGTTCGGCGAGTCGTACAGGTTTTGCGGCGTATCAATCTGTTGCAAAACGCCTTTGTTGATGACCGCGATGCGCGAAGCCATTGTCATGGCTTCGACTTGATCGTGGGTCACATAAATGAATGTCGTTTGCAGTTGCTGGTGCAGTTTGCTGATCTCCGCCCGCATCTGGACGCGCAGTTTGGCGTCGAGGTTCGACAGCGGCTCGTCGAAGAGGAAGACTTTTGGCTCGCGCACGATTGCCCGTCCGACCGCGACGCGCTGACGCTGTCCGCCGGAAAGCTGACGCGGCTTTCGGTTCAGTAAATCCTTGATGCCCAATGTCTCCGCCGCCTGTTCGACACGGCGCTTGATCTCATCTTTCGGAACCTTGCGCAACTTTAAACCAAAAGCCATGTTGTCGAACACGGAAAGATGCGGATACAGCGCGTACGATTGGAACACCATCGCGATATCGCGGTCTTTCGGCGGGACATCATTGACCACGCGATCGCCGATCATGATGTTGCCGGAGGTGATTTCCTCCAACCCGGCCAGACAGCGCAAGGCTGTGGTCTTGCCGCAGCCTGAGGGACCAACGAGAACGAGGAATTCCTTGTCGTCCACCTTGATGTTCAGGTCGTTGACGGCAATCATATCGCCAAACTTTTTTGTTACATGATCGTATGTGACGCTTGCCATTGCTTCCTCCTATCTTGAGAATATAGTGACTTAACTATACACCAAACGAGGCAGGCGGGCTAGTGGGCAAGATCACGAAAATTTTTCGACGAGCGGCAGATCTTCATCCAACGGAAACGCCGATCAATTTGCCAACGCCGAACGTCAGGGCCGCCGCAACCATTCCCACCAATACCTGACGCAACCCGGTGAAGAGGACGCCGCGTCCCGTCATCAATGTGATTGCCGCGCCGATGATGAACAAGCCGAAGGCGCTGACGGCAAGGCTGATTATGATGGCAGTGAGCCCGCTCCAGAACAAATATGGAAAAATCGGGAAGAATGCGCCGACAGCAAACAAGGCAAACGAGGTAAATGCCGCTTCGTAGGCTGAGCCGCCCAATTCTTCCGGATCAATGCCAAGCTCTTCGCGGGCGAGCGTATCGAGGATACTGCCGCGATCCGCCATCATGTGCGAAGCCAGTTCGCGGGCGCGGTCTTCGGGCAGTCCCTTCGACTGATAAATCAACGAGAGTTCCTCCTGTTCCTCTTCCGGATTTTCTTCGATCTCTTCTTTCTCAATTTTGATTTGATGTTCGTACAGTTCGCGCGAACTCTGGACAGAAAGCCATTCACCCAGCGCCATTGAACCTGCCCCTGCCAGCACGCCAGCAAGCCCCGCGATCAAAACATCTTTATTGGAGCTGGTCGCGCCCGCCACTCCCATTGTCAGACTCAAGATGGAGACCAAGCCGTCGTTGGCGCCCAATACAGCGGCGCGCAATGCATTGCCTCCGCCGGCGCGATGACGTCCCTCGAGCTGCGCCACGCTTCCGCCGGGCAGTCCGCCCGTCGAATGGGATGCCATCGCCAGCAGACGCGCATGCGATTTCTCGTCTGCAGAAAATTCTTCGGCCTCGATATCCGGCTGGCCGTCATAAGTCTGGCTGTCCGCGCGTTCATTGGCGGCGAGCGTCGGCAGAACGAATTGCGGGCCGAATCGTTTTGCCAGCCAGATCATTACACGGATTCGCCATGAGATTTTGCGCGGCGGGATTTGCGCGTTCAGGTCTGAAAGTTTCTTTTCCCATGCCGAGGCATGTTTTTCTTCGCTCGCCGCAAGTTTGCGATAGACTTCCGACATCTGCGGCTGTTTCTCGGTTTCCGCCAATGCAAGATACATCGCCGCCCCGTCAATTTCTTTTTGGCGATTGGAAAGATAGCGTTTTACATCCTCTGGATTCGACATTTGACCC